>JANOBO010000365.1:0-51275 GCA_031411695.1 Verrucomicrobiaceae bacterium | reverse complement strand
CGATCAGCGCGCGCAAGATGCCCGTGCCATCGCCCGGCGCGCCGGCGCCGATGTTGTCCGATGGCTCGACAAGAACCGTCAGTCCCGGCGGCGGCGGATCGATGTCGTCGATCACGTCCGATATCGCCGGTTCCATCACATTGCCCGCAGCCCGCAGTTCCATCGCAAGATCAGCCAATGCCTTGAGTGCCGCGCGCGCCGCAGGCTCGGAGCCCGTCGTGGCGATGACGAAACTCACACCCGTGTCCGCCGTGTCGGCAAAAGAAAAGCCAGCGGCGACACTCACGGACCAGAACGGCTCGTTCTGCGTTTCAAACTCGCGCGCCAGCTCCTCCAGTGCACGCATCGGTCCTTCCGCCGTGCCCGTTCCGGTCGGCGGCCACATCAGCGGCGGGTGCTGCCAGAACATGCGGGGCACCTTGCCCGACTCGAGGCTGCGCCGCAGCAGACGTGCCGCCATGAGCCCGGCCTCGCGCGCGTCCGTGTGGGGATTCTCGCGATAAGCCACCAGACAGCTTGCCAGGTTCGCCATGCGCTGCGTGAAATTTGCATGCAGATCAAACACACCGAAGATCGGCAGCACCTCCGCACCCTGCACCCCGCGAATGCGCTCCAGCAGCTCGCCCTCCACATCGTCGAGCGATTGCGACACCATCGCGCCATGCAGCACAAGGTAGATGGCATCCACGCCCGCCCTCAGCGGGCCCGCCGCGCGCGACTGAAACTCGCCCCAGAATGCCTCGATCACCGCATCCTCCACGATCGCGCCCGGCGTCGCGCGGAAATCGACGGTCGGAATCACTTCCCATCCCGCACCTTCAGCAAACTCCAGCACGCCGCCGAGAGGCGAGGCGTCACCTCTGCACTCGAGCAGCTCATCTCCCTTCCGCATCGCAAAATCATCAAGGCCGGTGGTGCCGTCGAGAAACGTGTGTGTCTCATGGAAGAGTCCGGCGATGAGGATGCGTGGCATGGACGCCATCTTGAAACTGCCCATGAGACCGCGCAAGCGGGGTAGGGCGGAACTTCGTGCTCGCTCTCGGCTCCTCTCAAACACGAAGCGCGCGCGCGGTCCCCATCAATGGGTGCCCGGCCTCTGCCCAGTCTCCGTGCCTTGTAGGCTGCATTCCCGTGGGGCTGGCGTCAGCCTTGGTGGTGTCTGGTCTGGCCAGAAGACCACAAGCTTCCCCTTGTTGGTCACGAGGCAGCATGCGCATGGTGCCGCAATGTTGAGCAATCTTCAGCCCCAACGCATTGTGTCCTTGGCGCGTGAAGCAGGTGTTTGGCAACCTTGATTTTCATTGTCCTCAGATAGACCTGAAATCGCATTCAAACTCATGAAACGCATCCTCACCACCCTCTTCGCTTCGTTCACCGGCGTCCTCGCTGCGGACACGCCGCCGAAGCTCTACACCATCCCGAGCTGGGGCGACTACGCGGTCGTTTATGCGAACGGCACGGACCCCGCGATGGACTCGCAGGAGGGGATGGATGGCATGTTCGCATTTTGGAAAGCGCGCGGCTTCACAGGCGTGTTTTTGCGCAGCGACTTGCAGCAATACGATCCCTTTGTGCTGCGGCACGGCCGGTCGCAGATGAATCCGTCGCTGGCGCTGATGTGGCGGCACATCGATGTGCTGGGAGAGGAGTTTGATTACTTCGCAGCGGCGCAGAAAGCGGCGGCGCGCACGGGCTTGCAGTTCTGGGTTTATCATCCGCACATCTACAGCGAAGGCGCGCCGCCGTCGGCGGGCGTGGAGGGGCCGGGCCGCATGGTGCCGTGGAGCTATGAGTCGAAGGTGCTGGCGGAGCATCCCGAGTTCGTCACGGTGGACCGGCGCGGGAACAAATACTGGATGGTGCCTGAGTACGGCTATCCCGAAGCGCGGAGCGCAAAGGTGGCGGAGTTCGTCCACATGGCGCGCAAGTATGGCATCAAGCATTTCATAGCCAACCTGCGTAGCGAGGTGAGCCAGCTTCAGGCCCCGGCGGACAAGGCGGACCGCTTTGGCTTCAACAAGCTCGTGGCCGATGACATGCAGCGCCTGCATGGCGTGGACATCATGACGGATCCGCGTTTCGACATCGACGCGCCAGGCTTTGATCCCAAGGACTCGATGGTCGAGAAGTGGCGCGACTTGCGCGGCGGCTACCTCACGCAACTCTGGCGCGAGCTGCGCATGGGTCTGCGCGGCGTCGATCCGAAGATCGAACTCGCCATCACCATCGCGGGCGAACACGTCGGCCCGCCGCTGGGCAATTGGCGCACCGACTGGCGCGAGTGGGTGGATGAGGGTCTCGTGGATTACCTGATGGCACCCGTCTTTTTTGAAGCGACGCTTGATCACGATGCCCACAAGAAAGGCTACCTCACAAACTCGCGGGCCGGTCTCGGCACCGTGCCGCATAAGGTGCTGAAGGCTTACATCAAGCAGAGCAAGCATCCCGAGATCCAAGTCATCGCCACCGGCGGCCCGCCGTATTTCTTCACCCCATCGCCGGTGCCCGCTGGTGCTGATGGCATGCAATGCGATGCCTGGTACGGCTCCTATCACCGCGCATGGCATCAGCGCTGGGAGCAGTGGCAGACGGACTTGCGCGAGTTCGGTCACATCAAGTTCATCCAGCAAAGCTTCGACACCGTGTCGCCCAAAGATTACGCGATGCCCTCCGGGGGCTGGGGAAATCTCGCGCATGATCCCCAACTCCGCGCTTGCCCCGGTGCCTGGTGGCGGCTCGGCGATGGCAGTGATGCGAAGCCGTTTGCGCAGTCCATCACGAGACTCGGCGACACCGGCCAGGCCATGCAACTCACCCGCGCCGAAGACGGACGCAGCACGCTCACCGGCTTTCACAACTCCAGTCCGGATCGCAGCAAGTATGCGCAGTGCCTCGACACCTCGATGACCAGCGGACAAGCCATTTTTGAATTCTGGCTCCACCGCAAAACCGCCGACAGCGGGATCGCCGCGTATCTGCAAGGCGACCCAAGCGAACTCGAAGTCGGCGTCCGCATCGCGCCGCGCGACGGCAAGGTTTTCTACTCCACTGGCACACACAGCGGCACCGGCAAATGGATCGAGACCGCTCAAACACTGCCCGTCGGCGAGTGGCACAAACTCAGCATCGATGTGGACATCGATCATCGGATCTACAGCGCGCGCATCGGTGACACAAAGCTCTGCGAGCACATCCCGCTCACCGCGCCGAAGGAGCGCTTTGTCGAACTGCCCGGCGTGAACATCCCCATCGCCGTGCCCGTGTTCAAAGAGTTCAAGAGTGTGCTCTTCGTCCCCGATGGCGGAATCGGCAGCACGACCTACATCGACGATGTCACCGTGAATTGGCGGCCCGCCGCAGTCTTTGCCGAGCAAGGCAAAACCATTGAGTTCAGCGACGACTTTGAATCATCGAACGAAAGCATCCGCGACACCTCCTACGGCCCCGGCGTGAAGTCCCTGCGCCTCAACGGCACCAGCACCTTCACCGCCAAGACAGCGCACCCGCTGAAAGCCCGCACACGTCTCACGCTCGATCTCGATCTTTTCCTCCGCTCCGGCGAAGACTTGGTTTCCATCATGCCAAACACCGCCACGAAGTTTCCTCACTCCACGCGCATCAGCCTGAGTGCCACCGCCAGCATCATGGCGAAAGAAGGCACCTGGCACCTTCGAGACGGCGATCAATGGCGCGACACCAAGCACCCCGTCCACTATGACATGTGGAATCATCTCCAGCTCGCGCTCAACGAGGACGGGACCTACCAAGCCGCCGCCCAGCCCGTCGGCCAAGTCGCCGCCATCATCGGCACCGCGCGCGGAGGTGCGGGGGCGATGGACATCGTGATCGAGCCTTCATCGACAGACGGACACGTCAGTTGCTACGACAACGTCCGCGTCACGTCGGGCAGACCTTCGGCAGAATGAGCAACCCCGAACCCACACCTTCATGATCAAACCTCTCCTCAGCGCCTTCATCATTTCGGTCGCGCATCTTGCCGCAGCTCAGCCCGTCATCGACATCTATGTCTCCACCGGTGACAATCATTTTCTCGGCTCCTCGCTGCCGATTGATTCTCCTGCGAGCATTGAGGCCACATTTGACCTCTTCAAACACGTCAACCACGCACGGCGGGTCTATTGGCGCGGGCTCGAGGCCGCGTGCTGGCTTGCCACCATCGAGGCCCGGCCGGAGAACCCGCGCTACCACTCGTTTTGGGAATGGCTCGTGGCGCTCAATGCCACCGTGAGACCGGATGAACTGGCCGTGAGAGCCGCGCACGCGCGCGGGATGGAGATCTGGGGCGTGGGCTCCCTGTGGGACTGGGGCTCGCCCCCTGACACGCCCGGCTTCAACGACTATCCATTTTGTTTCGACAACAAGCTCAAGCTCGCGCATCCCGAGTGGGCGCCACAGGACAGGCATGGCGCGCGCCGGCAGGGCGGACCCATCGAGCTGGCTTATCCCGATGCGCGGAAGGCGCTCATCGACATCATCGTCAAGGAGTCCGTGAAGGCCGGCTACGACGGCATCACTTTCCTCACTTATGTCGAAAACTACTCGCTGCGCTTCGCCGATGAGTTCGGTTTCAGCGAGCCCATCGTCGCCGACTTCAAGAGGCAGTATAAGATCGACATCCGCGCCGAGCCATTCAAGCGGGGTGCCTCCCGGGAGGACTGGATGCGCCTGCGCGGCAGCTACGTCACGGCCTTCATCCGCGAGTTGCGCGCCGCCCTCGCGCCGCATCACATCAAGCTCGGGATGATCGTGAATTCAAACGACCCACGCCAGCCGCAGTCATGGAACGTGCCCGAACTCACACTCACCGCAGGCGGCCACCACATGGACATCGACGCTTGGATTCGTGATGCCCTCGTCGATGAGCTCGAGATCTACGGCAACAACAGCAGCCAGTCACAGGTGAAGACACTCGATGACCTTCTCTTCCTCACCCGTGGCACGGGCACGGCGGTCAGCGTCATCACCTCCGGTCCGTTCAACGCACACTGGAAGCCGTATCAGGAAAAAGGCATGCGCACCCTGCTCGCCGTCAGCGATGACACGCAGCACCTCGCGCGGGGGTTTGTGCCTGAGCAGGCCGGCCTCGGCAGCGCTGACGTGCACGCACGCATGAGGGCACTGCAACAATGCATCGACGGAACCCTCGCCCTCGATCCCACGCCATCGCTCACGTCCGGGAACGTGATCGAGCGCCGTCTGGCGATTCAAGCTCTCGGCGCGCGGCCGGACCTGCCGTTGGATCTCATCACGCGCGGGCTGAATGATTCTGAGAACGGCGTGCGCTGTTCTGCTGCGCTCGCACTTGGAGTGCGAAAGGATCCAGCCGCGGCCCCCGCCTTGTTGGCCGCTGTGGAGGCGCACGGGAATCACATGCTGCGCGAGTGTGTGGTCATCGCCCTGCGCAAGCTCGCCCCGGCGCCCCTGGCCCTGCTGGAAGGCGCCATGAAGTCGCCCAGCAAGGAGGTGCGCGAGGTGGCCGTCCGCACGCTGCTCATTCATCCGTTCGCCTCCGTGCTTCCGGTGTTCAAATCAGCGCTCTCTGACGAGCATCGCTTTGTCCGTTTCGTCGCCGCAGAAGCGCTCGGCGGTTACGCGCGGAATCCAGACGCAGTCGCCGCGTTGCTTGAGGCCTTGCATCATCCCGATGCCATGGTGGTCGCGCGCGCCTGCACTTCGCTCGGCAGCATTTCAAAGCCGCGACGGCCCGAAAACGAATCCTCCCGGGGCGAGGTGATCGCGGCACTTCGGCGTGCGTTTGAGAATGCGCCGGACGACCGGTGGAGCTTCCGTCCGATTGGGAACGCCATGCTCGACTTTGGGCCGGAAGGCAGGGCGGCGCTTCAAGACCTGCGGGATCATCCTGGTGACGCGCATGTCGCTGAGAATGCCTGGCGTATCGTGGATCTGACGCAGCGCACCGGCAGTTTCAGCACCGTCACGCCTGAGGAGAATGAAGCCGCGATGCAGCGGCGGCCAAAGCATTCACAATGAGCAGGTGCGGGTCATGCGGCACCACACTGGATGTTGCCACGAGGAATTTCTCCAGTGAATCTCCGCCGCCATGAGCAACGTCGCCGAATGTCAGCCCGACGGCACAAGTGTTCGCAACTTTGTCCGCGCACCTGGCTGCGCCCGCCACGTCTTCGATGTTCAGCCCTTGCTTCTCCCCGGCCACGATTTTGATTCGTTCCGCTCCGCATGAAAGCTTCCATCATCATCCTCATCACCCTCCTCGGCGGAACGGCTCCCGCGCGCGACATACGCGTCGGGATCGACAAGGACGCGCCGACGATCCATCACGGCATCAAGCTCGCGCAACCCGGCGATATCATTCATCTCGAGCCGAAGATCTATCGCGACTATGCCGGCTTCTACGGAAAGAAGGGCGCGCCGGGGAAGCCCGTCACGCTGGACGGCCACGGAGCGACGCTGGAAGGAAGCGATCCGATTGACCCGACAAAGTGGACTGAGATCGCTCCGGGCCTTTTCAAAAATGACGCGCTGCTGCCGCGACTCGACGACGCCATCACGGGCCGTTGGTTTTTCCTCGTCGATGGCAAGATGCAACTGATGAACCGCACCTCGAAGGGGAAGAGCGCCCCTTATAAAAAGCCGGAGGAGCTGGGCGTGAACGAGTGGACCTTCATCAAAGGCCCGCCGCGCGCCGATGCAAAGCCGCTTCAGACCTTTGGCACGTTCTACCTCAAAATCGCGCCTGGAGTGAAGCTCGCGGACGCCAACATTTGCTATCCGGTGCGCAGCGCCGGTGTGCAGTTCAGCGGCGACAACGCGCATCTCGTCATCAAGAACCTCACTGCCACGCATCCGTACAACGACGGCTTCAACATCCACGGCGACTGCCGCGACTGCGTCTTCGAGAACATCCGCGCCATCGAATGCGGGGACGACGGCATCAGCGCGCACGAGTCCGCGCAGTATCGCGTCGATGGCTTCGTCAGCATCGGCAACAGCACTGGCATCTGCGACACGGGCACCGCGCAGACGAGCTACGCCAACGTCTTCATGGCGCGCAACATCGCCTTTGACCTCTACTTTCTCGATGAAGGTCGTTACGCGATCAAGAACGCGCTCGTCCTGTCGTCCGCGCAAAATCCGCTGATGGTCACAGGCCGCGCCACGGGGGATTGCCGGATGAGGATGGAGAACGTGCTCATCCGCCGCCTCGTTGAGCCGCGCGTCGCCACCGTCGCGCAGCGCGCGGTGCTGGAGGCGCGGAACTGCACCTTCGAGAATCTCGATGTCAAGATTTCGGGCGCGGTCACATGGACGAGCTGCCTCATCAATGGGAGATCCATGTCCGATGCGAATGCGAAGGGCGCGGATGTGACTGAGCTGATGAAGCTCGCCGCTGCTGACGTTGTTTCCAAGCCACTGCTCATGCTTCCCGGCACGGATGGCGACCCCGGGCGCATCGATCATACGAGCCTCCCCGTGCTGCAAGGCACTGCCGCCATTGTCTGTCCATTCGATGAGCAGTGGAAGCTCCAGCTTCACAACTACCTGCTGCACCACGACGGCAAATTCTGGTGCATGTGGAGCCACGGGCCCGTCGTCGAGGATGTGCCCACCCAGCACGTCAGCTACGCGACGAGCGAAGATGGCCTCAAATGGAGCGCGCCGAAATCGATCACGGGCCCGCCCGCCGCAGGTCGCGCCTACATCGCACGCAGCTTTTGGGTGCGCGATGGGGAGCTGCTCGCGCTCGTGGCTTCTTATAAAGGCAAGGGCGCGTTTGGAGTGGACAAGGATTTGCGGTTGGTCGCTTATGCGTGGGACAAAACCGCCGCCGTGTGGAAGTCCAAGGGCCGGGTGTTTGAAGACGCCATCAATAATTTCACCCCGCAGCGCCTCTCCTCCAGCGACTGGATGATGACCCGCCGCGACGCGGGTTTCAATGTGTCCATGCTGGTCGGAGGCGTGAAGTCGCTCGATGACTGGCGCGTGTTTCCCGTCGTGGAGCGCAAGTCCATCGCCGGATTCTCACCCGACGAGCCGGTGTGGTGGCAGCAGCCCGATCACACGATCATCGGCCTCATCCGCGACAATGGCGGCTCATCGCGGCTCTATCGCACCGTCTCCACCGATCTCGGGCAAACGTGGAGCACGCCGATGAAAACAAATTATCCAAACTCCACGAGCAAAGTGTTCTCCCTGCTCACCTCGCGTGGCTATCGCGTGCTCATCTCAAACGCGAATCCCGCCGTGGGCCGCCGCGAGCTGCATCTCGCGGTGTCTGAAGATGGCGTCACCTTCGTGCGCATGGCGCGGCTCGGCATCCCGTCGGACAAACCTTCCACGCTCCAGTATCCGCACGCCATCGAGCACGACGGCCACCTGTTCATCGCCTTCTCGCGAAACAAAAACATCACCGAAGTGCTCAAGGTGCCGCTCGATGAAGCGGAGCGTCTGCGGCGCTGACCCTGTCATGGGAAAATGTGACGGCGCGCTTTTGGAGCTGGCCGCACACGCTCTCCGTGAAGAAAGCCGACCGCTGTGCCCGTATGCGTCGGGTCTGCGATTGGACATCGCGGCCACATCATGACCAGACTCTTTCTCACGCTCATTCTCGCGGTCGGGACACCGATGGCACGCGCTGCAGATCGTGTTCCGGCTTTCCCCGGTGCTGAAGGAGCGGTGAAGCCGGCGCGCGACGCGGTGGATGAGCGCATCATCGCGGGTGTTCGCGATGGCACGGGAAGACGATGTCTCAGCGCGGCGGCAGACGCATGGCCCGTCTTGGCGACTACCGAACCGCCTGCCGACACCGATCACGATGGCCTGCCGGATGCATGGGAACAATCTCAGGGCCACAATCCCCCTCACGCGACCGACGCCGCAGAGCCTTCGGACTCTGGCTGGACGCATCTTGAAGTCTGGATGAACTCGCTTTGACAAAACCATGATACCTCGCCTCGCTCTTTTCCTTCCTCTTCTCGGTGCGCTGATCACGCCGCTCACAGCCAGTGAGGTTTTCGTCGAGGCCGAGAGCTTCAGGTCCGCAGGTGGTTGGTCCGTCGCGGAGAATGGCTTCGATAAGCTGGCCTCGGGATTGAAATTCATCAGCGGCGCATCCGGCGCCACTGATGGCACGGCGAGCACTACGGTGAGCATCAAGGATGCCGGGACCTATCGCGTATGGGTGCGCCACATGAGTCATGCAACTTGGCGCGGTCGATGTCGTGCTCATGCGGCACGCGGGCGGCCTCGTCGTGCCGGTGGCCAACTACACGCTCGAGCCCATCACCAAACCGGACCTGCGTCTCCGCACCGAGCATCGGGTGGAGTCGGTGTCCTCCGCCACCCAGGGCAAGATCAACTTTGAGCAAATCTCACCCGGTCAGATCACGCTGTCGCTCCCTTTGGAGAACAACGACTTCCTTGATCTGCGTAATGTGAAGTGATCCTCGCATGAAAACACGATTCCTTCTTCCCCTTCTCGCCGCTTCCCAGCTCCACGCTGAGGAGCAGGTCTTCTTCGCGTTCGATGATGTGTCGATCCCTTGGCGCGGCAATGCGAAGCTCACGATGACGCAGGCTGAGAAGCATCCCACAAATCCCGTGTTAAAGCGTGGCCCCGCAGGCTCGCCGGATCACGGTCATGCGATCATGTATGGCAGCGTGCTGCACATCGGCGGCAAGTTCCGCATGTGGTATCTCGGCATGTCCCAGACCACCATCGAGAAAGGCCAGGCCCCCGGCTGGTGGCGGCCGATGTGCTATGCGGAAAGCGAGGACGGCATCGCGTGGACGAAACCGGATCTCGGTCTCGTGGAGTTCAACGGCTCGAAGGCGAACAACATCTGCCGGATCGACAGCGATCCTTTCTCGCTGAGCCGCGTGAACGATTTCCTCAGCGTGATGCACGAGCCCGAGGAGCCGGACGCGTCGAAGCGCTACAAGTGCGCCTACATCGCGCATGTCCCCTTTGAAGAGGTGAAGGGTGGCCGCAGCGGCATCGGGCCGGATGAGAAACGGTGGGGCGCCTTCATCTGCGCCACGAGCGCCGACGGACTCACGTGGAAAGTCGTCGGGGACCGTCCGATGAACGCGGGTGGCGAGCGCTTCGAGGTCAGCGGGCTCTACCGGTTTCAGGGCATGTACTATGCGCCCGGGCAATTGATCAGCCCGTGGATCTTCACGCCGGACGGCCGTGACATCGGCCGCGCGATGCGCACCTATCGCAGCGCGGATTTCGATCATTGGCATCAAACGACTGCGCTCGGCTTTGCGCGGCCCGGGCAGCTCAGCGCACCGCCGGTGCCAGGGCAGCAGACGCACATGGGCGCTGGCATTTGGAATCGTGGCAATGTCCTGCTCGGTCTCTATGGCCAGTGGCAGGACGGCCCGCAGCCCGTGCCGAAGGGCGCGAAGTCGCACCTGCTCGGCACCCGCGTCGATCTCGGATTCATCACCAGCAACGACGGCGTGCATTGGCGTGAGCCAGTGCCAGATCATAAGACCATCGCCCGCGGCGGCGAGGGCGAGTGGGACAGCATCGCGCTGCTCCAGGCGCACGCCTTTGCGAATGTGGGGGAGAAAACGTACCTCTGGTACTCGCATTGGGATTGTGATGGGGAGTTCCGCAATCAGGACATCGGCCTTGCCACTCTGCGGCGCGATGGTTTTGGCTGCCTCAGCGCCATGAAGGCAGGCCAGGCCGCGACGTGCGAGACCGCGTTCTTCCGCGCGGAGAAGGGAGCCCGGCTCCTCGTCAATGCCGATGGTCCGCTCAAGGTCGATGTGCTCGACGAGAAACTGCACGTGATCGGCGGCACCGAAGTGAAAACAGCGGGCACGCGCGTGGAAGCGATGGCCCTGCCGGAAGGCAGGATCGCCCTGCGCGTTTCGCTGGGGGCCTCCAAACTCTACGCGCTCTACGTCACGCCATGAGGCTCGTCACTCAGCTCACCGCGTCGGATGAGGCCCTGCTGCATCGCTGCATGGACGGCTTTCTTCCCGCGCAGGTGCATGACATCCACACGCATCTGTTTCATTCGCGGCACTTCGCCGAAGGGAAGCGGCCGGTGTTTCTGGATGCGGATCGCGGCTACGGACTGCGCGATTTCAATGAGGCCATGGCGCGCTGGATGCCGGGGCGGAAGGTCGAGGGATTGTTCTTCGGCTATCCCAGCGCCGGCAACGATCGTGCCGGAGAGAACGCATGGCTCGCCGCGCAGATCTCGCCGTGTGTGAGCACGACGAACTCGCGCGCGCTCGTGCTTGTCGCGCCTGAAGACGATCCGGCCGAGGTGCGCCGGCTCATGAGCGGCGGCGTGTTTGTCGGACTGAAGCCTTACCGTCTCTATGCCGACGTGCCCGACACGCGGGAGGCCGGAATCGAAAGCTTCGCGCCGGAATGGATGTGGGAGATGTGCCACGATCACGATGGTGTGATGGTGCTGCACATCATGCTCGCCGGCGGCATCACCGATCCACGCAATGTGGAGGCCATCCGCCGCCTGTGCCGTCGCTACCCGCGCTGCCGCCTCGTGCTCGCGCATGTCGCCCGCTCCTTTAATTACCGCCATGCGCGTGACGGCCTGCACGCCATCGCCGATCTGGAAAACGTGGTCGTCGATACCTCCGCCGTCACTCAGGCTGGGGCCTTCACAGCAGCGCTCAAGATTCTCGGCACGCGTCGCGTGCTTTGGGGCAGCGACTACATGGTCAGCGAGCTGCGCGGCGCGTGCTTCACACAAGGCGACGGCTTCACCTGGGTGTACTCTGAAGATGCGTCGGCACGAGATCTCACCGTCTTCGGCCATTACACGCTCATCGGCATCGAGTCCCTCATCTGCCTGCGCGAAGCCTGCGAGGACACAGGCCTGACACCTGCTGACGTGAAAGCCATCTTCCACGACAACGCCCTCCGCCTCCTCGCGCCGCATCTTCAATCGGTCGCTTCGTAATCGGGGGGCGCGCGATAGATCATGGCTGCATGGTCGTCGCAGGTTCTTCCAGTTCCCCAAAGCGCCGTGTTGCCAACCCACGGCGCGCCCACCATTCTGCCACATGACCTACCTCGACCACAACGCCACCACGCCCGTTTTGTCCGATGTCCGCGAGGCCATGCTGCGGTATCTCGGCGACGAGTGGGGCAATCCATCGAGCACTTACCGCTTTGGATCGCGGTTGAAATCGAAGATCGAAGATGCGCGCGAGCAGGTCGCCGATCTCATCGGCTGCACGACACCGCGCGAAATCATCTTCACGAGCGGCGGAACGGAGAGCAATAACACGGCGATTCACGCCGGCACCTTATCGTGTCCTGAGAAGCGGCACATCATCACCTCGCAGGTCGAGCATTCCTCCGCGCTCACTTATTGCCGCTTCCTCGAAAAGCATCACGGCTATCGCGTGACCTGCCTGCCGGTGGATCGTGAGGGATTGCTGTCGATGACCGACCTGGAGAACGCTCTCATCGACGACACTGCCATTGTTTCCCTCATGTGGGCGAACAACGAAACCGGCGTCCTCTTCCCAGTCGAGCAGATCGCCCAACTCTGCCGCAGCCGTGGCGTGCTGTATCACTGCGATGCCGTGCAGTCCGCAGGCAAACTGCCCATCAATGTCCGCGCCATCCCATTCGATTACCTTTCCATCACCGGCCACAAACTCGGCGCACCGAAAGGCATCGGCGCGCTCTATGTGCAAAAGAAAGCGCCTTTCGTCCCCTTCATGCACGGCGGCCATCAAGAGCGCTCCCGTCGCGGCGGCACCGAAAACGTCGCCAGCATCATCGGCCTTGGCGTTGCGGCTGCCCACGCTTTGAAAAAGCTGGCCGACTACGACCGCACCATCCGCCCGCTGCGTGATGCATTGGAGCAAGGCATCCTCTCCACCATCCCCAACAGCGAACTCAACGGCCACACCACCCAGCGCCTCGCCAACACTGCCAACATCACATTCCACGGTATCGAGTCGGAGGCTCTGCTGCTCCTCCTCGATCAAGCCGGCATCTGCGCCAGCAGCGGCTCCGCCTGTCTCGCCGACTCGCCCGATCCCTCGCATGTCATCGCTGCGATGAAGCCCGGAGCAGCGGCCCGGCAGTGCGTTCGTTTCTCTTTGGGCGAGCAGACCGCGATGAATGACGTTAAACAAGCAGCCGCCGAACTCCTTCGCACCACCGCCACTTTGAGACGCTGACCCGACATGAAAGACACCTTTTCTGTTCTCAACCAGATGCAGGCCGATGGCATCATCGGGCGCTACGCCATCGGCGGCGCGGTCGGCGCCACGTTCTACCTGGAGCCCGTCGCTACCCTTGACGTGGATGTCTTTGTGATGCTCGCACAGTCGGGCAGCAGTCCGCTGCTCACCCTTGGCCCTGTGTATGAGTACTTGCTCGCACACGGGCACAAGGCCGAGGGCGAGTATGTCATCATCGGCGACTGGCCCGTGCAGTTCCTCCCGCCTGCGGGTCCGCTGGAAGAAGAGGCCATCGCCGAAGCGGTGGCCCAGAGTGTGGACGATGTGCCAGTCCGAGTGATGACCGCCGAGCACCTCATCGCCATCGCCCTCAAGACAGGCCGCGCCAAGGACTTCGCCCGCATCCTGCAATTCATCGAATCCGGCGTGCTCGTCACCTCCCGGCTCGACGCCATCCTCGCCCGTCACGGCCTGCTGGACAAATGGGAGCACTTCGGGAAACGTTTCCTCAGACCTGAAGAACCATGAGCGACTGGATCAAACGCCTCATCGAAAGCAAACGCGCCCACCGCGCGAAGCTCGCGGCATTGCCCTTTGCCGAGAAGCTGAAGCTGCTCGGCAAACTCAGGCAGCGAACCCTCGCGATCCACGCCGCGAGGCGAGCCGGTCCAACGAATGCAACTTGAACTCTACAAACGCGCGGCCATCACCACCGACCTGCCACAATACGGACTGCGCATGGGTGATGTCGTCATGCTGGTCGATGATTTGACCGCCCGTGACGGATCACCCGGCTATGCCGTGGAGGTCTTCAACGCGGTTGGCGACACGATTGACGTCCACTTCATCGCCGCCACCGCCGTCGAGCCGCTGCGGGAGGATGAGGTGTTGTGCGTCCGGCCAAGAGAAAAAGTCGCCGCCTGGTTGTCAGCGACGCAACGACGCTTGTCGGGGCCGGCGCTGATTCGGCAATCACGCCCCTTCGCCTGCAAGCCGGAGCATCTCGGCGCGGAACGCCGGGGAGAGAAAGAACCGGCCCTCCATCTGTAGCCTGTCCAATGACGGTGCCACGGCGGTGATCAGCGCCGAACCTTTGGCCAGCAGCAAGATGCCGCCGATGCCGGTAAAGCGTTGTCCCAGCTTGGCGGCGGCGTGGCGCGCTGCTTGATCATCCAGCAGGATGTAGTCCGCGTGAAGACTCAGCGCCAGCGCGAGAGCTTCTGTTTCTCCAGGGTCGAGGTCCGGGCAGTTGGACACCTCGGGCGGAATCGGCACCGGCGCGGAACGCCGCACCCATTCCGGCAGCACCAGCCCTTGGAATCGCGCATGAGCAGCAGCCAGCCGGGTGAACTCATGCTCCACCGTCGGCGGAATCCAGACTTCGACGAAGAGCCGGGGCAGCAACCAATCAAGCTCCACCCGGCAGAGATTCAGCAGCACCGATGTATCCGAGACAACGATCACTCACTTCGAAACCGGAAGGGTTTGAGCGGGGAACATCGGCCTCAAAGCCGCCACCTCGTCATGCAGATCATTCACAGTGTAGGTGCTGATCTCCCGTTCACCGAGAGCATCCTGGAAGGCAAACAAGTCCAGCCCTGCCATCTCCGCTCCGGCTGTCTTGCTGATCCTGCCTTGGGCATGAAGCGCGCAGGCAAGCTCCAGGCGCATGTCCGCCTCGGACACATGCCGGAGCGCAGGGGCATCAGGGAGGTTTAGTGTCAGGGTCAGTGTCATGGGCGGAGATTACGGGACGCCCGCGACGCAGACAAGCACTTCGTTATTGAGTGACGGATTCACACCTGTCAGCGCTTCTGCACCCGTAAGTAGTCCTGATAGTCAGAAGGATACTGCTTCGGGCTAACCAGCCCCATGGCGAACTCAAGACAACGACGAATCTTCGTTCGGCTAGAGCCAGATGCGTGAAACAGCTCGTGGGTGAAGTCGACATTAACTGCCTTCATTAGCTGCTTTGTGAACGACTCTGCACGCACGTCTCGACTTGCCACGCTTGAGGCTATCAAGGGGCGCGCGACATCAAAGAGTGCCTGTATGCCAACGGTCTTGAGGATAAAGCTCTCAGATGGAGAAGATGCCCAGACCGTCTGAGCTACAGCTTTGAAGTAATTCAAAAGAACCGTATAAATGATCGTGTCGTTGGACTCTCGAAAGAGATCTTGAAGCGGCACTTTTTGTGTGTCGAGCCGTCCAAGCACGCTCCGCTTGCGACCGATATAGCGCTCTTCGGCTGCCATCAAATTTGCGTCCTTTTTCGGATTGGCGGACACCAAGCGCACGACGCCTTCCACGACTGTAGCAAGGGAAACGGACCAACTTCCTGCTTTTCGGGCTGATGACGCAGTGAGCGAGAAATCATTTTCAGCAGGAACGATCACATGGCCGCAGAGCGGCGATTCCTTCTCTGCGTTAAGCCTTCTGGCGATGAAAACAGCAAACTTATCAGGAGTCCATTGGTCCTCATCTTCCTTCTCCAGGTTGTAGCCGAAAAGTTCATACGTCTGACTCTTGCTGACCGGCTTCTGTGTCGCATTGATTGTCGCGAAGAGATGGGCTTGATACGGTTTAGGCAACTCAAAATATATTGAGCAGACGAGATGCATCTCGAGGCGAGCAGCTTGGTGGACCGCAGTAAAACCAAATAAACGGTGCTGACCATCAATGATCGCAGCGAGCTTTGCGCTCTGCGGAATCGTTAACGTCCCAAGAGTTGATCCAGCCTGTGGCTCGAACGACCATCGAGAATCATCAGTGACTTCAAGACCATCAGCCTCATAGTAGTTAGCCGCCAGAATAATTGAGTTTGGGAAGCTGGCGGAACCCTTGTCGATGAAGGCTCCTATATCCGTCAGTCGTTTATCATCAAGACGGCGCTGTGAGCCGCCAAGTGTATATGACCCGTCGGACTGAGGCGTTGCTTTCAAGCGGTCACTGTAACATGTGTCCAGTAACAGGCGGGCTGGTAATGTTGTGACGACGAAGTCCCCAAACGGCTGACGAACATACAATCCCGGTGTCGTGTGGGGATACATCATTTAGTCCTCCATCCAGAGTCGCTTCCATTGAGATTACCAGAAGGTGGTGGCAGGCCAGCGTCAGGATGCACGTCGTTAAAACATTCCTTTTCGCCATTAGCCACCCACCAGAAGACAATGCTTAAAACTGATCCCAGAACACCAAATAAAATGGAACCTTTGCTGACGTCCATGAGGGCGAACGCATGTATGGCTGCCTTTCTTGATCAATCTCGACAAAGGCAGAACCAACGACTGCTGGAAAGTATGTGCAAAGGGCCGCCGCAATTCCAGGCATGTCCCAGAGACCGTCCATTTTTATCTTCACGAGCGTATACCATATTCCTGCGCCGCCGGCCAACACCACACCGATGAGAAGATGACTCCAAAACGTCATGGACCAGCACGGGGCTTTCAATCGGTCTATGATTTCACCCGGCAGCCGTTTCAATGATTGCACTTCGCTTCTGATATTCATATTCGTGAATTAGTTACCACCATCCCTCCAAAACTGCCGCGCACTGCCCGTTGTGGTCTTGCCTCGCAGCCGCAGCACTGCCTCAGCCTTCTCCAGTGATTTGGGCAAAGCAGCGCCGAGGATGGCCCGCTGCTCTTTCGCGTTCAGCGTCTCGGGGGAAAAGTGAACGCCTGCGGACGCGAGTTCGGCGAAATCAACGCCGCTGCTGAGGAACTTGTCGGCGTCCTGGCTGGCGAGCCAGAGGGGGAAGCCCCAGGAGCGGCCTTCGCGCGCGAGTTTCTCCAGCAGCCTGGCCTTGCCGTCCTTGGGCAGGATGTTGTGTGCTTCATCGACGAAGAGCACCATCTGGAGCGGCTGGATGCCTTTGCGGATGGAGAGATTCTTGTTCAGTCGCTCGATGAAGAAGTTCAGCACGAAGGCGACGACGAGGACGCGCGTGTCGTTGTCGAGCGGCTTGAGGTCGATGATGTTGGAGCGGCTGATCCATTCCTCGAATGGGCGCGCTTTGTCGGCGGTGGCGAAGATGTTCAGCTCCACGAGCTTCCGCAGTACGGAGACGGCCACGCCTTCTGAGCCATCGTTCTCCAACTGCTGCACGAGCGATGGAAAATCGGGGCGGCGCAGTGCTTGGTACGCGGCGCGGAGTTCATCCTCTTGGTTCTGTCCCATCTGCGGGCCGAAGGCGCGGACAAGCGAAGCCACGCGGGAGGCGATGTTTGCCGTCTCGGGGCCGCTCTTGCCGGGATAGAGCGGGTTCACGGGCAGCGGTGCGTCAATGAGGCGGAGATACTGCGCGCCAGTGAGGTCCATGAATTTCTTCCGGTTCTCCGCCTTCTGCTTGTCCTCGCCAGCCTCTTCGAGTTCGCCTTTGAGATCGAAGAAAAGAAAGGAGACACCCTGCCGCGCGAGCTGGACGAGCAGATCGAGCGCGAGCTGGCTTTTGCCGGAGCCGGGCTGGCCGGAGATGATGAGCAGGCCGTTCTTCGTGTCCGGGCCGTTCATGCTCCACGGCTCCGCCTCGCTGAGGAGTTTCAGCTTCACTTCACGATCCACCACGGTGAGCAGCTTGCCTTTGCCGCTCGCGGTGGCGACGAGGTTCACCGGCATTTGCAACTCGGTGTTCTGGGAGTTGCGCAGCAGTTCGGCCACGAACTTCGCCTGATCGCGTCCGCTGCTCTCCCACAAATCTGCCATCCTCATGCAGCCGAACTCAAAGGCGCGACGGAACTCACCCTGGAAAGCGCGCTCATCCACGGTCTTGCCCGCGCGGAAACGGATCGCTGCCCGGAAGACTTCCTCCAGCGGACCGACGAGCCCGTCCCAACTGATGTCCTTGCCATTGCCCGCCGGTGCCTTGTAGTCCGGCGGCACTCCTTCGGCGAGCGCGAGGCTGACGGCGGCGCGGCCAAGCACCGCCTTCGTCTTGGCACCCACGCGCGGATGCACTTCTTCGATGAACTTCTCGGCGGACAGGCTTGGGTCATGCGGCGGCAAGTGAAGTGCGGTGATCTTCGGCGAGGAGATGCGCAATGTAGGTGTGGATGGCCCACTCAGCGGCGCTGCGGGTGCTGAACGAGCCGCCGCCATCGAGAAACTGATAGCAGGCATCGGTGACCTTCCGGCCCCAAGGCGAAAAGTCACCCCAGGCATACCAGCGACCGTCTGTGCAGCATGGCTGCACGCTGAAGATGTAGGACTCGCGCGAGTTCGGGAAACGGTAGCGCGCCACCTGCTCCGCGCTTTGGCCCGAGTCCGGCGTCGAGATGGGAAACCAATCGGGCATGAAGTCGCCCGTCTCCAGCGGAACGCGCAGTTCAGGGCAGTCGCGAATGCACGCCAGATCGTCGATACACCGGGGCTTTTCGATGAGCGTCATACTTTCTTGCCGAAGTATTTGGGTTCCAGATGCACTTCGTAATCCTCCGTGCCCTCCACGCCTTCGGGCACCAGCGTGTAGGCGCGGCCAAACTGATCGCGCACCTTGGCGAAGAGCGGTCCGTCGGGATCAATCTCGGCGTTTGTCGCGAGCACGATGGACTGGTGGCCTTCGCGGCTGAGGTAAAGTTTGTCGAGAACCGCCGCGCGCACCTCGCGGTCCAGGCGGCCCAGAGGCGTATCGACCACGAGTGGCGGCACCGTCTGCGCGAGACGACGCAGCGCTTCATTGAAGGCGAGCAAACGCACCTGCCTCTGACCAGCGGAGGGGTTCGCATCATCCCATGCCATGCGCCCGCCGTTCTTGCCGATGAGTTCGCACTGCCACAGGTCGCCCACGAACTGCATGGCTTTGAACTCGTGACGGCGATCCGTGATGTCGAGCCACAGATCGCCGACGAGTTCGTTGATCTGCTTGCGCATCTGCTCCGAGGCGCGCTTGCGCATCATGCTGGCGGCTTCGCCGAAGGCATGGGCACGCGAGGCGAGGCTGCGTCCTTTGGATGCTTCCGCATCGGCCTGTGCCCATCGGCTCTCTTCGACTTTGAGGCGTGTCATCTCAGTTTCAGCTTGGGAGCGCTGAACTTCCAACTCGGAGAGATCACGCTCGATCACATTGAGTTCGGCTCTGAGGTTCGCCCGTGTCTCGTGCAGTTCCTTTCCCGCGCCAATCGCCGCGATGTTCTGCGTCTGCTGCCGGATGTCGTAATCCAAATCGCGCACATCGGCTTGCAACAATTCCAGCTTGCGGCAGGCATCTTCGAGGCCGCTGACTTCCGCCGTGGCTGCTGCGAGAGCCTGCCGCACCGCAAAGTTTGTTTCAGGACGGTCGCAGACAAACATCTCAATGCCCTTGATGCCATCCGGCGGAGGATTGAAGAGACTCAGGAGCGCGCGATCAAGCCGACCTGAATAGAACTGATGCGTGGGCTTTGCCAGAACATGCTCTGAGGGCGGATCATCGAACACGTCCGCTTTGATGGATGGCAGCTTGGGTTCAATGGCGGCCTTTCGATCCAGCCACCCACGTTTCCGCTCCTCGCCCTCAAGCTGCCGAGTTAGGGCGACGCGCAAACCGAGAGCGGTATTCTGGGCAAACGATCAAGCTGATTTCAGCACGTTCAGCCGATGTCGGCGCAGATGCTCCATCGCGGGTCTGAGCTTTGCGCCAGGATCAAACTGGAGATGCCTTCCCTGATAACTGCCGAGTCTGAGCAATTCCGGGCCGCTCTCGGTGAAACGCTGTGGCTTCACGATGACGCGCCAGTCGTCGTCCACGGACCACAGACCTTCATCGAACATCCAGTGAGCGTTCTTGGAAAGGGCCAGCCCGTTCGATGGATCATCGTTCTGCGAGCCAGCCCACGCTTCGATGTGCGCTGCATCGACAATCGTGGTTCCATCACCAGTGACACAGCGATAGCCCGTGAGAGCGCAAGTGTAACGGTACTCGGAACACACCCGGATGGCGAAACGTGCGCTTCGGCCTTTGCGTTTTGCAGCTTCTGTCGCCTCGGCCAGCGCCAGCTTTGCAGTCGCAATCACTGGTTCGGTATGCTGGATGCCAAGGCTCTCGAATAGCGCGATCCGCTCGGCAGGATCAAAATACTTCGTCACCAAGATCATTCGAGCCTTGAGGCGAAAGCCCGCGTCAGCAAGCAACTCGAAGAGTTCTCTGTCCATCTCGCACACCATGCAATCATCAGGTCCTTTGGCCCGCCGCATCTCGGTGTCCAAGGGATCCCAGAAGCCTTGCGAACTCAGGTGGTAGAACGGCAGGCGAATATCGAGACGCGTGGGCCAACGCTCGATGACAATGCTTCCATGGCTTCTGAATCGCAGGACCAACCCTGGGCTGCGAGCAAAGGCGCGAGCGGGAAGCTCGCCCGATTCAGCCATGTCGAGAAGGCACAACAAGATCAAAGCCTTATGTGGTGCTTTGCCTCGACACTCACCACGTCCCGTCGCAGCGTTTAGCTTTGTAAGCTTCGCGAGCCATCGTTTTGCATGGTCATCGCGGCTCATGGGTCAGGCGACCAACTCCGGCTCGCTCGAAAGCATGATGTCGTCCAGGAGGATTCGCTTCAGCTCCGCCGGAAGTCCATGCGCGCGGTTGTTCTCGCTGAACTCCTCCACTTTGGCGACGAGTCGTTGGAGCGTTTCGGCGGCCAATTTTTTTTCCTCGGCGACTTGAGCTTCGAGTTTGCGCAGGCGGGCGGTGTTGCGGAGGTCGTGCATGGGCAGGCCGGAGTGGGAGTTCACGATGCGGGCGACGCCGCGGCCGTCGTCCGGCTCGCGGGCGGATTTCCAAAGCTGCTGGATGAGAAGGAGTTCTTCATCGCTGATGAGTTTCATTTTGGCCGCGTCCTGGAGTTTAAGCAACTCCCGGAGCAACATGCGGCGGCCTTTGATGAGGACGGGGCCGTTGCCTTCGGTGCCGTTCATGCGCCGGGTGTCGCGCCAGCCATTGGCGGGATCCTGCACTTTGAGCAGCAGCTCGCGGAATTCGAGCATGGACTCCATGCGCTCGTCGCCATTGGCCATGAGGCCCTCGCTGGCCTTGTCGCGCTCGACGACGGTGCAGGTCCAGCAACCGAAGCGTGAGTTCCCGCAGCTCGGCGTGCTGGTGTCGATGTGGACGGGGCACTCGCCGCCCCCGGCATCCTTATAGAGCCGGTAGAGGTCGCGATTGCTGCCGCCCCACGGCGGATCGTTTTGCAAAAGATAGGCCCACACCTGCTCGGTGGTGAGGTGCTCGATGGGATTGGACACATCCACGCGCGGCAGGTCGGGGTGACGGCGCAGGCCGTTCTTCAGCGCGACGCCCGCCATCGCCTGCGAGCGAGTCGCGCTCTCCGCGCGGCGCGCGCCGAGGTGTAGGATGGCCTGCCCGGTGCGGCCGAGCGTGCGCTCGACGAACTGGCTGACTGGATCAATCTTCAGGCGCTGAGTACACCAGCGGAAGTGCCGGTTCGGCGGCGGATAGCCGCGCCCGATGATGCTGACCCAGAACGACTGATCAGGCGGGGGGCGCAGCAGATGCACCTCGGCGGTGAGGCCGCTGCGCTCGGCAAACTTTCGCATCTTTTCCAACGTGCTCTCGATCATGCCAACGATGGCGGGAATCTCGACGCGCGTGTCGGTGCAGAGGACGGAGACGGGCTTGGTGCGTTCCTTTTCCGGTAACGAAGCGATGGCCTCAAAGATCAGGGCGGCGACCATCGTGGAATCCTTCCCGCCGCTGAAGCCGATGAGCCAGGGGCGTGGATCGGAGAGGTAGAGGTCGCGGAGGGAGTCTTTGATTTCGGTGAACACGGGCCGCTTTTATGGCGTGGCGTGCCGCGCGGTCAATGCTTTTTCCACGCGGCCTCCAGCACCGTGAACATCTCGGGGTCGTGTTGTTTGAGTTCGTCGCGGGTGAAGGGGAAGAAGTCGTTGCGGCTGAAAAAGGCTTCGGTGCTTTCGGCGAAGTATTCCTTGGGGTTGGTCATGGCGTAGGCGCGGTCGATTTTGACGCGGCCTTCGGCGTCGCGGCGTTGGACTTTGTCGTAGAGGCCGGCGGCTTTTGCGTGGTTGAAGGCGGCGATGATGCGGGGTTCGTCGTAGCCGAGCACGCGATCATGATAGGCGTGCGCGAGTTCGTGCAGGGCGAAGTTTGGCATGCGGCGTGTCTCGGCCTCGAAGATGCGGACGTTGGAGAACTCGACAGCCTTCGCCATGGCGGGGTCGCGTGCATTGTCGCGCAGCCAGACGGCGTCCGGATGGTACTCGGCGCGCGGTCGTGACTGTGGATACTCGGGCGAGATCCAAAGCGGCACCTTTTGCAGCTCGACGACTGCGGGCTTCGGCACGGTGCGGATGATTTCATCGAGCATCGCCTTGAGCAGCTCGAGTGCGCGTGCGGTGGCGGCGGCGTCTTTCGCCAACAAGTCACGGCTGACGTGCGTGGTCCATCCGGAGATGAGGCGCGTCTCGTGCTTGCTGGCGGCGCGATCGCGCTTCTCGGCATCGGCGCGGATGAGAGCCTTTGCATCGAGGAGCCGTTGCGGCCAGGAGAAAGTGGGCGCGCTGGCTGGAGTGTAGCCGGCCATGTGACCTGTGAGGCGCGTGGCGGGCTTGGTGTAGATGAGGCTCGTGTCGCGAAAGACCTCCCGGCATTGCGCGGCGAGGGCGGGATCGTAGTCGAGCAACTCGGCGCGGGTGTTCACATGATTGTGGTCGTGATCGTTCTCGCGGTTGTTGTCGAACCAGGACTGCGCGCCCTCGGCGAAGTACTCGTGGTGGTTCACGCTCGCGTACTTCCCTTTCCAAAGTCCGGCTTTGATCGCGGCGGCGTAGGTGGCTTTCAGCCGCGTGTCAAAGGTCGCGTCCACATTGGCGAGGCCGCGCAGGTGGATGTGATGCGCGAACTCGTGGATGAGGATGCACTCCGCCGCATATGGATCACCGGGATAGCCGAGCAGGTTTTCTTCGGCACATGAGCAAAAGGGATCGGTGGCGCTGCCGCCCATGCCGCGGGCGCGCGCATCGCGGTAGTCTTTAATGCTGATGCCGGGAAACGAGGGAACGGGCTCCTCCGCCAGCCAGGCGAACTCGGGCTGATCCGTGGTGAACTCGGTGTGCGCCAGGATGCAAAGGCGTGAGCCGCTTTGGATCATCGCGGAGCGGAGATCGGGCCGTTTGTCCAACATCTGGTCGATGATGAACGCCGCCTCCTTCAGCGCGTACGGATTCACCTTCGCCGACGCGACGATGGGAAAGCCGCGGGCGCCGACGGACTGTGCGTAGAACGCAGGCACGCCGTCTTTTGAGTGTGGATCAAAACGAAAAGCCTGCACCGGCACCTGGCAGGTGAGGGTGGCTTCGGTTTTGCCACCTCGTTCGACGATGGCAAAGCGGTGTCCAACCGTGGTGATGAGGAGCGTGTGCTTTCCCGGCTCGACAGAGCCGCGGGCCACGCGTTCCGCATCGGTCTTCAGCCAGAAGATGTCGATGGGCTTGTTGCTGCCGTTGAGGATCTGCAATCGTGGGCGCGCAGGAGCGATGTCGGCCGCGCTGCCTTTTTCATCATGCAGGAAAAACAGGAAGAGGATGACGGCGAGCGTGTGCTTCATGGTTTTGCTTTATACATGACTTTCCATGCTGTCCTGGCTAAAAATCATCTTCCTCCGTGAAACCGCGTTCGCCTCAAATGCCCCGGATTCTCCCATCGGCCGGCCAGCCTGCCGTGGCCGCCGGTGAGCTGGAGCGGCTGTTTGCGCAGACGCCGGACATCGCGTTTTTCATCAAGGATCGTGAGGGCCGCTACACGGTGGTGAACCGCTCGCTCGTCGAGCGCAACGGTCTGCGGGATAAGAGCCAGCTCATCGGCAGGCGGCCGCATGAGGTGTTCCCCGGTGATCTAGGGCGCAGCTTCTCGGAGCAGGATGCGAGGGTGATCTCGTCAGGCCGGCCGATCCTGGATCACTTGGAGCTTCACTGGCGCGCGCCGCAGCGTCCTGTGTGGTGTCTCACGACGAAGCTGCCGCTGCGTGATGCGGCCGGCCACGTGACAGGCCTGATCGGGATCTCGCGCGATGTGCGCGCGCCGGTTGGCGTTGCTGACATCTCCGCTGGTGTGTCGCGTGCGCTGGAATATTTGGAGAATCATTTCGCCGAAGAAATGTCGCCGTCCTCGCTCGCGCGGCGTGCGGGAGTGAGTCAGCCGCGCTTTGCGAGGATCGTGAAGCGGGTCTTCGGAATGACGCCGGGGCAGATCATCACAAAGACTCGGCTGGCTGCGGCATCGCTGAAGCTGCGGGAGTCCGGCGTGTCCATCTCAGAGGTGGCGCTGGATTGCGGCTTCTTCGACCACAGCGCGTTCACTCGCGCATTCCGCTCGGCGACAGGCATCACGCCGACGCAGTTTCGCGCCGGAGACTGAAGGTGCGGCAGCACACGCGTGCTATTTTGCATCGGGCGTGAGCGTATTCGACGAACCCATCCCCTCATGAAGCCAACCCTCCTGCTCACCGCATTATCACTTCTCATCTCGTTCGCCGCCGCCGCAGATCCCGCTCCGCCGCCTGGGTTCCGCGCAATTTTTAACGGCAAGGATCTGTCCGGCTGGCACGGCCTGAATCCGCACACCGCCGTGAAGATGGAGGGTGGGAAAAAAGAGGCCAGCCTGAAGCAGCAGCGCGAGGAATTCCCGACGCACTGGCGCGTCGAGAATGGTGAGCTGGTGAACGCGGGAACCGGCCCGTATGCGACGACGGACGAGTCTTTCGGCGACATGGAGCTGCGCATCGAGTACAAGACCGTGGCCGGCGCGGACAGCGGCGTCTATCTGCGCGGCACGCCGCAGGTGCAGATCTGGGACGTGAACCAGGCCGATGACCCAAAGAAACCGGACCGCCATCCGAAGCTGGGTTCCGGCGGACTGTTCAACAACACACCGAAGAGTCCCGGGCGCGATCCGCTAGTGGTGGCGGACAAGCCGTTCGGTGAGTGGAACGCATTTCGCATCCGCCAGATCGGCGCGCGCACATGGGTGTGGCTTAACGACAAACTCGTCGTGGACGGCGCGGTGATGGAAAATTACTGGGACAAGACCAAGCCGCTGCCCGCGAAGGGCCCGATCATGCTCCAGACGCATGGCGGTGAGATCCGCTGGCGGAACGTGTTTGTCCGCGAGATCAGCGCGGACGAGGCAGAGCGCGCGTCCGCAGAAGCGGCGGCGAAGAAGTAGTCCGGCTACTTCACGGGCAGGTCTCCGGGAGGCGAGGGCTTCAAAGGCGTGATCTCAAGCGAAGAGCCGACCGCGTTGCGAGTGGAAACCTTGCCGCCCGTCGCCAGGAAGAGCCCGCCCGTCACCTGGCCCGCATCGATCAACGTGCGCGCTTCGTTCTCGGCCTTCGACGCGGTGAATGTTCCGCGCGCGACAGGCTGGACGCTGCCGTCCACCGTCTTCACCCAGCCGTTTCCAAACTCACAGCGGCGCTCCTCCTTCACGCTTCGGCCATCGCGCCGGAAGTCTTCGACGAAGGAATACAAGCCGGACAACGGCTTGCCGCCAGTGGTGACGCGGAAGGTGACGAGGTGTTTCCATAGCTGCTTTCGCGGCATCCACAGCCAGCCTGCGTAGGCAGTCTTGTCACCTTCGACCGTCGCCTGCACCAAGCAGCGGACGGGCTCGCCGATCTTCCAATCAAAAGGCGTCATGCTTTTGCCACCCGTGCCTTCACCTCCGAAACGCGAGACCTCAACGTCGGCGCCGGTGTGCAGCACCTCGACTCGCTGCTCAAGCGGCACGCTTTCCGGCCGGTCGCCTTTTGACGGATCCCACACGGAGAAGATGGCTGCCTTTTTACCGTCACCGAGCTCCTGGATGCCGAAGTATCCCGTGTTCCAGCCGCACACCATGAAGTAGCTGCCGCGCGTGCTCTCGCGGACCGTCGCCTCGTTGTAAAACCACGATGCCGGAGAGGAGGGCCACGCAAAATGAATCGAGCACGCGGCGCGTGGCTCCGCCGCCGTCGCGAGGGTGGCGAGCATGAGAAACAGAGCGAGATGAGGCAGTGTCGGGGTGCGTTTCATGAGTGGTGGAGTGATGCGTTGGCGCATTCATTTCGCGCTTTACGGCGTGCTCTTGAGTGGCAGGCCGTGGCGGCGCTGTGATTCGTCACGTTTGAAGATGGGGCCGACTTCCACCACGCAGTCAGTGCCGACGGCCCTGATGACCGCGCAGTCGGGTGAGTCCTGCGGGGGCTTGTCGGGGTAGAAGGCGCTCGCTTTTTTCAGCGTCACCGGATGTCCGTTTATCCTCGGCAGGCCGAAAGTGACGGTCACTTTTGGAATGCCAGATTTTGGAATTTTCGAGGTGCTGTAAACCTCGACAAAGGCGGAGTGCTTTGCCCAGAATGTGAAGTCCGCGCCTTCAAACCGCAGGCTTCCGATCTCATGCGCGGCACCGCGCGCGTCCTTGATGCGGCACTTGAACCAAGTGCAGTCGATGCCATTCACCTCTTCCGTGTTCTCCTTCGTGATGCAGTAAGTGTAGGTGCCCTTTGTCCAAGCAAAGGAACGCCGCACGCTGGCGAATTCACCTTCATAGCCCGCACTCTCGACGAGGCAATCGCTCGCGGCCGTGCGCACGTGATCCAGGCCGATTGGCGTCGTCTTGTCGGCCGACCATCGTGAAAAGATTCCGCCTTTACCACGGTGTACCCGTTCTCGGTTCTCTTTGTCCGGCCAGCCGTTGATGTTGGTCTGGATGCCGCCGTAGAATTGCAGGCCGTTGATCTTGGCGATGCCGCAGGGCGAGATGTAGAGGTTGTAGTCCGAGGGTACATCGCGGTCGATGGTGACGTCGATCTCCAGCGAAGCAAAGTGCTCCACCGGCTTGTCAAACTCCCACCAGATGTTCGCCACATGCCACGGCAGACCTGGCAGGGTGACGCCGGCTGCCCTGGCCATTTCTTCGGGCGCCTCCTGTTTGCACGGATCTTCCGCAGCGCGCGACATGCCCAGGAGAGCGAAGAGGATGAGGCGTGCCTTCATGAATCAGGGGCATAGTTGAAGCTTCACTTCCCGGAAGGCGCGCACAGCGGCGTCCAATTGTTCCTGTGTGTGCGCCGCGCTGACTTGCGTGCGGATGCGCGCCTTGCCCAGCGGCACGACGGGGTGGCAGAAGCCGATGACATAAACGCCGCGCTCCAGCATGGCGTCCGCAAACT
Source organism: Verrucomicrobiaceae bacterium (assembly GCA_031411695.1). Lineage (GTDB taxonomy): Bacteria > Verrucomicrobiota > Verrucomicrobiia > Verrucomicrobiales > Verrucomicrobiaceae > JAIBCL01. Next base: position 23,922 of record JANOBO010000365.1, on the reverse strand, counting down.
TCGTGGCCAGCGCGGCATCGCCCAGCATCACCGGCACGATGGGGTGCTCACCGGGACCCATGTGGAATCCGGCCTCCGTCATCGCCTTCCGAAAGTGGCGTGTGTTGGCCTTCAGCTTGCCGCGCAGGTCGGAGTCTTCGCGGATGATCCGCAGCGCCTCGAGCGTGGCGCCTGCGATGACGGGCGCGAGCGTGTTGCTGAACAAGTAGGTTCGCGACCGTTGTCGCAACGTTTGGATGATCTCCTTGCGACCGCTCGTGTAGCCGCCGCTCGCGCCTCCGAGCGCTTTCCCCAGCGTCCCTGTGAGGATGTCCACCCGGCCCATGACCTCGCAGTGCTCGTGGGAGCCGCGCCCGTTCGCTCCCACGAATCCGACAGCGTGTGAGTCATCCACCATCACCACCGCGTCGTGTTTGTCGGCGAGATCACAGATCTCCTTCAGCGGAGCGATGGATCCATCCATGGAGAAGACACCATCCGTGGCGATCATCTTGAAGCGCACGCCGTTTGCATTTGCCGCGATCAATTGCGCCTCGAGATCGGCCATGTCGCAGTTCTTGTAACGATGGCGTTGCGCCTTGCACAACCGCACGCCGTCGATGATCGACGCATGGTTCAGCTCGTCGCAGATGACCGCGTCTTCCGGGCCGAGCAGAGTCTCAAACAAACCGCCGTTCGCGTCGAAACATGAGCTGTAAAGGATCGTCTCCTCGGTGCCCAGGAAGTCCGTGAGCGCGGCCTCCAAGTCCTTATGCACCGCCTGTGTGCCGCAGATGAAGCGCACGCTGGCCAGGCCATAGCCCCAGCGGTCAAGCGCCTCGTGCGCTGCCTGCCGCACGCGCGGATGTTGCGCGAGGCCGAGGTAATTGTTCGCGCACAGGTTGATTACCACTTCACCGCCGTTCGCGCGGATGGTGGAGCCTTGAGGCGTGTCGAGCGTTCGCTCGCGCTTGCCGGAGCCGGCGGCGCGCAGGGCGTCGAGGTCCGTGGCGAGGTGTTTGCGAAAAAGGTCAGCGGAAGCCATGGGCGCTATAGTGGATGAGTGTCCGATATGTTGGCAAACGAGATTTTAATCATTTCCCCGGACGTGCCCCATTGAGGAAGTGAATGGCCCAAGCGGGAATATCGATTTCACATCACGCGGGCTTCACCGCACCATCGCGCCATGTCCATCATCCTGCTCACCGGCGTTGTCGGCCTGCTCATGTGTCTCATCGAAAGGCTGTGGCCTGCAAACGCACTGCCGCGCGTTCGAAACTGGTGGGCGCGTGTCCTTATGACAAACGGGATACAGGCTGCCATCGTTTGGCTGGCTGGCGGGACCTGGGACCGCATCGCTGAAGCGCACGCATGGCGCGGGCTGTTTTCGTCCTCGCCGCGCTGGCTGCAGGTCACCGGCACCTATGTGCTGCTCACGTTCATCTATTATTTCTGGCACCGGCTGCGGCATGAGTCGCGTTTCTTCTGGCGGCTCTGTCATCAGTTGCACCACTCGCCGCAGCGCATGGAGGTGCTGATGGCGTTCTACAAGCATCCGGTTGAGATCACGATCAACTCGATGCTCAGCGCTGTCATCGTGTACCCCGTCGCGGGCTGTGCGCCGGAGTCCGCTGTGGTGGTGACGCTGATCACGGGGCTGGCGGAGTTCTTCTACCATTGGAACATCCGCACGCCGCGGTGGCTTGGGCGCATCGTGCAGCGGCCCGAGTCGCATCGTGTGCATCATCAACGGCGGCATCACACGAACAACTTCTCCGACCTTCCCGTCTGGGACATGATCTTCGGCACTTATCAAAATCCTGCGAAGCCAACGCCCGAGATTGGCTTCGATGACTGGAGGGAGGACCGCTTCGAGGACATGCTGGCCTTTCGCGATGTGCATGAGCCATCCGCTGTCACCACGTCGCCCCTCCACTTTTTGCCCACCTGCATTGGTTGCTCGAAGCGTTGGGCCTGCCAGCAATCCCGCGCCAACGCCAGCACCCGATGAGTTCGAGCTTTCATCTTCGATTGGCAAATGTGCTGGCGCTGCTCCTGCTGATTCCCGGATCGGCGGCGATGATCGGGCATTTGACGCGTAACGATGGCCTCAAGGGTTTCGCCATGGCCACCGCCGCATCACCATTGCCCCGGGTCTTTGGGACGGCCGTTCACCAGGAATCTGGCGTTGAGTTCGAGACCTTCTCCGCGAGGCCGGAGCTGACGTATCGCGATGGCGACGGTGCATTGCATTCGATCACAGTCGATCGCGCTCTGATGAGCCGGGTGACCGGCCCCTACAACAGACGCAACGCATACGGCGCGGTCATCTGCTACGGGCCGGCTTTGCCGGATGCGATGCGAAAGTCCGCGCTGCGATACGCGCTGATCCGACCAGGGACGATGCGCGAAGCGCTCGGCCTGCCGGAAGTCGCGCGGGATCTCACCATCAGCATGCAGGTGAAGACTGCGACCGGCAGGGAAACCTTCAGCACGGTCGTCCAATGAGACGGGTCCGGATGGAAGAGGCACCGGTCACTGCGCGGCAGTTCTCTTGCTTTCGATTTGTGTTCGGGGTGTATCTCGCCTGGCATTACTTCGCGTTGATGCCATTCGCGGAGGAACTCTTCAGTCCATCCGGCATTCTCGGAGCACACGGGGCCAATCCGTTTGAGGGGAGGCTGTGGAATCCATTGTTCAGTCTGGAAGACACAAGATACGCCATCGCATTTCCTGCGTTGGCGGGCGTGCTGTCACTCCTGCTCGCCTATGGCCTTGGGCGCCGGCCCGCTGCGGTGGTGACCGCGATTCTCCATGCGATGCTCTTCACGGCGTGCCCTCTGATCTCAAATCCGGGGCTGCCCTATGTGGGGGTGCTGCTGTGGCTCTGCGCGATTATTCCGCACGGAGAGGCGGGGCGTGCCGGGATTCAGTGGACGATGCCTTCGTGTGCCCTCTTCACGGGGGGATTTCTGCTGGCAGCAGGCTACACGTTCTCCGGCGTGAGCAAGCTGCACTCTCCTGGCTGGCTGGACGGCAGCGCGTTACGGACAGTTTTGGAAACTCCGCTCGCACGCGACAATGTGTTAACGACGGCGATGCTCTCGCTGCCCGATTCCTTCCTGGGGTGCATCACGCTATGCGTGCTGGCTTTTGAGATTGCCTATCTTCCGCTTTGGCTGGTCCCTCGGCTCCGCACCGCGCTGTGGGTCGCAGCCATGGCATTTCATGCCGGCATACTTCTCACGCTGGACTTCGCCGATCTGACTCTGGGCATGGTGATGATCCAGCTTTTTGTGATGCCCGCCGGGATCTGGCAATGGGGCGCGCGCCTCACGGTGCGCGGCGCGCTCAGGAGAGCACGCCTTCGTAGATCTCGCGCAGGGTCAGCGTGAGCCCGATGCTGCGCAGCTCCAGCGCAGCATCAAAGCCCTGCAGCTCCTCACGGCCCCAGTTGTTTGACCGGCGATGCACGGCGACCTCGGGCCTGTCCTGCGCGACGATCACATATTCCTCGAGCGTCTCGTTCTGCAGGTAGGCCAGCAGCTTCTCGCCGCGATCCTTCTCCGCCGTGGAGTTGGACGACACTTCGATGAGCAACTTTGGGTAGCGGCAGTACCGGTTGTCGCGATCCCGATCGTCACAGGTCACCATCACGTCCGGGTAATAGAAAAGGTTCAGCGCGCCGGAGAGCGGGAAGACCTTCACGTTTTCCATGTATGTGCGGCATCTTCCCCCTCGTGTGTGCTGACGAAGCGCGGAGGCTAGCGCCAAGGCAATCTCGTTGTGCGGACGCGACTCGCCCGCCATCGCACGGACGAATCCGTCGATGTATTCATGCCGGAGGTCGGAGTTATCCTCTCCTTCCAGATAGTCCTCGACGCTGATGGGCAATTGAAGTGCGAGCGCTTCCATGATTGGCGTGAAGGCTAACATGCCTCCCTGCGACTGCCAAATCCATTGAGCCGGCGCTCGTGCCCGTATCTCATGAGGTCCAATCCAGCACGACCTTGCCGCAGTCCCCGGTCTCCATTGCGGCGAAGCCTTTCTCAAACTCCGTGAAGTGAAAGCGATGCGTGATCACGGGCTTCAGGTTCAGCCCGCTCTCGAGCATCACGCTCATCTGATACCACGTTTCGTACATCTCGCGGCCGTAGATGCCTTTGATGGTCAGCATGTTGAAGATGACCTTGTTCCAGTCGATCTGCATCGGCTCTCCGGGGATGCCGAGCATGGCGATCTTGCCGCCGTGGCACATGTTGTCGATCATGCTGCGGAAGGCGCCCGCGTTTCCGCTCATCTCGAGGCCGACATCGAACCCCTCCTTCATCCCGAGCTCCTTTTGCACGTCCTCAAGTTTTTCGGTCTTCACGTTCACCGCGCGCGTGGCACCCATCTGGCGCGCGAGATCGAGGCGATAGTCATTCACATCGGTGATGACGACGTGGCGCGCGCCGGCGTGCTTCACCACGGGCACCGCCATGATTCCGATGGGGCCCGCGCCAGTGATGAGCACATCCTCGCCGAGACACTCGAAAGCCAGCGCGGTGTGGACGGCGTTTCCGAATGGGTCAAATATGCTCGCGACCTCCTCGTCCACGCCTTCGCGATGGTGCCAGACATTCGTCATCGGCACGCTGATGAACTCGGCGAACGCGCCGGTGCGGTTGACGCCGATCCCGACGGTGTCCTTGCAAAGGTGACGGCGGCCCGCGAGGCAGTTGCGGCAGCGGCCGCACACGACATGCCCTTCCGCGCTGACGATCTCGCCTGGATGAAAGTCGGTCACGTTTGATCCGACGGAGACGACTTCCCCGACGAATTCGTGCCCCACCACCATTGGGACGGGGATGGTCTTCCTGGCCCACTCATCCCATTTGTAGATGTGCAGGTCGGTGCCGCAGATGCCGGTCTTGCGGACCTTGATGAGGACGTCGTTGATGCCGACGACCGGGGCGGGCACGTCTTGCAGCCACAGGCCGCGTTCGGATTTAGCTTTGACGAGTGCTTTCATGATGGGCGGTATATTGGACAAGAATCCGGTAAATTGGCAAGCACGAGTTTCGCCTTCTGATGGTCCCGCGGTCCGCGCCTGAACTTATGCGGCGCATGGATGGGCACGCGCGGTGCATCCTTGCGTTGTGATCGCCCATGCATCTACATGCGGCATGTCCGATCTCGACATCCGCCAAATCCACGTGCTGAGCGGCCCAAACATCTGGGCGAACAATCCAATCCTCGAGGCGTGGGTCGATCTCGGCTCGCTTAACGACGCGTCCTCCGAGGAGCTTCCGGGATTCAATGACCGGCTGAAGTCGTGGCTGCCCGGCATGATCGAGCATCGATGCAGCGTGGGGGAGCGCGGCGGCTTTTTTCAGCGGCTGGACCGTGGCACCTATCCCGCGCACATCCTCGAGCATGTGACGCTCGAGCTGCAAAATCTGGCGGGCCACGAAGTTGGCTACGGCAAGGCGCGCAACACCTGCGTGGAAGGCTTGTACAAAGTGGTCGTGCGCTACCTGGATGAGTCCGTGGCGGAAGCCTGTCTGCGTGCCGGTCGTGACCTGCTGCTCGCGGCATATCGCAGCGAGGCGTTCGATGTGGCCGCCACGGTGGCAAGGCTACAGGACATTGTGGACAGGAACGCGCTCGGCCCGAGCACGAAGGCGATGGTGGACGCGGCGAAGGAGCGCGACATCCCCTGGCGCCGCCTGCAGGTGGGCCGCAGCTTGATCCAGTTCGGCCACGGCGCGCGGCAGCGGCGCATCTGGACGGCGGAGACAGATCGCACGGGCGCGATCGCCGAGTACATCGCGCAGGACAAGGATCTCACGCGCTCATCCCTCAGCGTCGCCGGTGTTCCCGTCCCCGACGGCCGGCTCGTGTCGGGACCTGAAGACGCCTGGGTTGCCGCACAAGACATCGGGCTTCCAGTCGTGGTGAAACCGCAGGATGCGAACCACGGGCGTGGTGTTTTCATCGACCTCACGGAGCGCGGGCAGGTGATGGATTCCTATCACCAGGCGCTCAAGGAAGGCAGCGGCGTGATCGTCGAGAAGTTCATCCCTGGCGTCGATCACCGCATCCTCGTGGTCGGCAGTGAAATGGTCGCCGCGAGCCGTGGTGATCCTGCGGTTGTGGTTGGCGACGGCGAGCACACCCTTGTCGATCTCGTCGAGACGCAGCTCAATTCCGATCCGCGACGTGGCGAGTTGGAAACGTGCCCTTGGGACAGGATCAACACGGTGGAGTGGGATCCGGTGATCCTCACCGATCTGGAGAAGCAGGGGCACGGCCCGTCATCGGTGCCGCGTGATGGGGAGCGGGTGATGGTCGCGCGTTTTGCAAACTGGGCCATCGACATCACCGATGAAGTGCATCCGAGTGTGCGCGATCATGTGGTGACTGCGGCGCAAACGGCGGGCCTCGACATTTGCGGAGTCGATGTCGTCTGCGAGGACATCAGCCAGCCGTTGGAAGGGCAGGGCGGGGCTGTCGTGGAGATCAACGCGAGCCCGGGCCTGCTGATGCACCTGAAGCCAGCGGTGGGCAAAGTGCGCCCGGTCGGCGAGGCGATCATCGACATGCTGTTCCCGCCAGGAGAAGACGGCCGCATCCCGGTGATCGGCATCACAGGCAATCGCGGCAAGACCACCACGGCGCGGCTCATCGCGCATCTGCTGCGTTCGACGGGCAAGTTTCTCAGCATGTGCTCCACCGACGGGCTGCACATCGGCGGGAGGATCACGAAGACAAAAGACGGCGACCGCATCGGCGGCGCGCAGGGCGTGCTGCTGCATCCGTGGACGGAGATCGCCGTGTGCGAGGCGGGCTCGGAAGGCATTCTTGTCGAGGGCCTGGGCTTTGACCGTTGCCTCGTCGGCGTGGTGCTCAATGTCGGACACGACGGCCTCGGCGTCGCCTACATCAACACCATCGAACAGATGGCGAAGGTGAAGCGCTGCATCGTCGATGTCGTGCTGCCGGAAGGCACCGCCGTGCTCAATGCCGACGATGACCTCGTTGCGGCCATGGCTGAGTACTCAAAGGGCGCGGTGCTTTACTTCACGCGCGATGTGGAGAACGAGATTGTCGCAGCCCATCGTGCCAAAGGCGGCCGTGCGGTGCTGCTGCGTGACAGCGTCGTCTGCCTTGCGGCCGGAGAATCCGAGCGGATGCTCTGCTCGCTCGCGGATGTGGCGATGCCGACCAGCGGTCACTTTGACTTCCATGTGGAGAACGTGCTCGCCGCAGTCGGCGCGGCGTGGGCCTACGGTTTGGAGGACGGCGCGATCTCCGAGGGCCTGCGCACGTTCTCAGGCGCGCGGTAGGCTCAGCGGTTCTGCAGGATTTGAAACAGGTTGTGCCGGTGGTCGGTCCACAGCGGCACAGGCACCGGCGTCGCATCGGGAGGCGGCGCTGGCGGATGGGCTGTCAGGAACGCGGCGTCCGTCGTCACAAGCACATAGTCGGTGGGGTAGCAGCCGCTGTTCTCACCCGGCGTGTGGAAGATGCGCGTGGTGCCGAGATGAAATTCCTGCGCCGCGCGCTCGATGACCGGCGCCAGGTTCAGGTAGTGGTTCGTGATGTGGACGGCGATGACACCGCCGGGTTTGAGATGTCGCAGGTACAGCTCGAATGCCTCGCGGGTGAGCAGGTGCACCGGGACGGAGTCGCCGCTGAAGGCATCGAGGAGCAGGACATCAAATTGCTGCGAAGCCTCGTGCTCCAGCGTGAGGCGTGCATCGCCCAGCGCCGCCTCATAGTGAGCACCGCGCTTGATCAAGTCTGGAATGAAGGTGAACCACTTCAGCGCGAGTGAGACTGCCGTCGGATTGAGCTCATAAAAGCGGTACGTCTGCCCAGGCTCCGCGTAGCACGCGACGGTCCCCGCGCCCATGCCGATCACGCCCACCCTCGCATCCGGCTTCGTCTTTAATGCATCCAGCGCGATGCCGACGCCGGACTTGTGCTCGTAATAGGTCAGGGGCTCGCGGCTTCGCGCGGGGATCAGGCTCTGGCGTCCATGCCTTGTGCTGCCGCTGATGAAGGTGCGGAACGTCTCATGCGTCTCGTCGTCCTCATGCTCCGACACGGAAAGCATCCCGTAAAAGTCGCGCGCGCGCTCCAGCCTGTCGCCATAGTCCAACTCCCAGATCGTCATCCGCGTCAGAAGCGCGAGCGCAATCACCGCCCATGCGAGGCGGCCTGCGCCTTGCATCCCCAGGCCACGACATGCGATCCACGCGACGAGTACGAAGCCCGCCAGGAGAGCGAGCGACCATTCGAAGAAAGTGGTGAACACCAGCGGCGCCAAGATGCTGACGGTCAGCCCGCCGACCGCGCCGCCGGCGGACATGATCAGGTAATACTCCGTCAGATGGCTGGGATGAGGTTTCAGCTTTGCCAGCTCGCCGTGGCAGACCATGCACACGGTAAACATCGCGCCGAGCAGGATGAGCAGCTCGGTGATGAAGCCCGGATCCCAATCGCCGAGCTCGAACATACCCGAGGCGAGGAAGAGCAGCACCATCGCGGGCAGCGCCCATGCGGCGCGCGAGTACCATCGCGGGTGATCGAAGCTGATGATGAAGGAGAGAAGATAAAGGCTCAGCGGCGCGACCCACAGAAACGGCACCACCGCCACGTCCTGGCAGACGTGGTTCGTCGTGGCCAGCAGCATGATGGAGGCAAAGGCCGGCAGCGCCAGCCACAGGGCGCGGCGGCCCCATGTCGGCCGTTCAATGTGCGCGGTGGGTTCACGATTCGGTTCGGCTTTGGATTGCGATTCCCGCGCGCCGCTGCGGTTTGCAAACGCGCACACGCCCATGAGAACGGCAAACACGACAAAACCACCGGACCAGATTTGCGTCTGCGTCAGCACGTCCCAGCGCGTCTCGATCAGCACGGGGTAGGTGAGCAGCGCGGCGAGCGAGCCGACATTCGACAGCGAGTACAGCCGCCAAGGGCTGCGCTGAGGAAAGCGACGCGAAAACCACACTTGGACCAGCGGGCTCGTCGCTGAAAGCACGAGATAAGGCAGACCCACGGTCACGAGCAGCAGCCAGAGGATGCGGCCGACAGGCTCGACTGAACCTGCGGGCTTCAGCACCGCGTCAGGGATGATCGGCAGGCAAAGCGCGGCGGCGAGCAGCGCCAAGGCGTGCACGAGGGCCTGCGTCCGCGGCTTGTAGCGCGAGAGGACATGCGCGTAGCCGTAGCCGGCAAACAGCACCACTTGGAAGAACAGCATGCACGTCGTCCACACGCCGGGACTGCCGCCAAACCATGGCAGGATGAACTTGCTGATGACGGGCTGGACTTGGAACAGCAGAAAGGCGCCGAGGAGGCTGACGAGGCAGAAGATGGCGCTCATGGAAACGGATCAGTAATATCGCTCCAGCTTCCGACGGCTCACGGGGTCAAGAGCCTCGACGTTTGGGATCAGGTAGCGCGTGTTGTGGTCGTCGATGATGACCAGCCGCGTTCCGCCCAGGTATTGAATGCTCTCGTCCGATTCGATGCGGAACTTCGTCGGCCCGCGGTCGGTGGTGACGTGCCAGTCGTGGCCGTCGGCGGCGCGCGTGATGCGGTCGATGGTGCGGATGACGGGGACGAAGTCGCGCTTCATCAGCGCCATGCGCAAGGCCGTGCGCTGGGCCTCGGTGAGCGCGTCGGGTTTCTCGATGCAGGCCAGCTCAGCCCCGGTGGCGGTCTGGATGGAGATCCAGCTTTCGGGCTCGGTGAGCGGGAACATGCGCGCGGGCCGCACGTTGTCGTGCCGCGTGCCCGCCTCATCCACCAGCACGAGGCGGCCCAGTGCGTCGGTCATCAGGTCAAATGGCGCGTTCACTGGTGGGTCACCTCCATCATGGCCTTGTGCAGACGCGCGTAGGTGCCGCTGTGTTTCAGCAGCTCGTCGTGCGTGCCCGTTTCCACGATCCGCCCGTCTTCCATGACGATCAGCCGGTTCGCGCGGCGGAGCGTGCCGAGCCGGTGTGCGATGGCGATGGTCGTGCGCCCCTTCACCAGATGATCCAGCGCGGCCTGGATCTCCCGCTCGGTCTCCGTGTCCACGGAAGACGTGGCCTCGTCCAGGATGAGAATCGCCGGATCAATGAGCAAGGCGCGCGCGATGCTGATGCGCTGCCGCTCGCCACCGCTGAGCTGCTGGCCGCGCTCGCCAACCATCGAATCATAGCCATCCACCTGCCGCATGATGAAGTCGTGCGCGCGTGCGGCGCGCGCGGCGGCGATGATCTCCGCGCGCGTGGCGTGCTGCTTTCCGTACGCGATGTTCTCCGCGATGGTGCCGTAAAAAAGGTACGGCTCCTGGAGCACGAGACCCAGATTCCGCCGGTAGTCCTCCACATCCACCTCCCGCACGTCGATGCCGTCCGCGAGGATGGCGCCCTCGCTCACGTCGAAGAAGCGGCAGGCCAAATTAACCAGCGTGGTCTTTCCCGCGCCGCTCGGCCCCACGAGGCCGATCATCTCGCCCGGGGAGATCTTCAGGCTGATGCCCTTGATCACCTGCCGCGATCCATGCCGGAACTTCACCTCCTTGAACTCCAGCTCGCCTTTCAGGCGGCCGATTTTCCTCACGCCTTGGTTCACCGGCATGTCCGCCTTCACGTCGAGCACCTCAAACACCCGATGCGCGCTGGCCGAGGCGCGCTGCGCGGAGGCGACGAACTTGCTCATCGACTCCACGCGCCCGTAGAGCTTTTGGATGTAAAGAACGAAGCCAGTGAGCACCCCGACGGTGATGCGGTCATGCGCCACGCTCCACGCCCCCACCGCCCACACGACGAGCAGGCCCACGTCGGTGAGCAGTTCGATCATCGGCGTGAAGAACGACCACATGCGGTTCACGCGGTCGTTGGTCTCGAAGATGTGCTTGTCCGTGGCGCGGAAGCGCTCGATCTCACGCTGCTCTTGCGCGAAGGCCTTCACCACGCGCACACCGGGGATGGTGTCGCTCAGGACGCTGTTCATCGCGCTCCACGCCCGGCTGGCCGCAGCAAATCCGCCGCGCAGGTGGCCGCGCACCTTGCTCACCAGCCAGCCTACAATCGGCGCCGGCCCCAGCGCCGCCACGGCGAGCATCGGATTGATGTAAAACAGCACGATGGCCAGGAACACGAACTGCAGGACGTCGCACACGAAGTCGATGAAGTTCACCGACAGAAAGAGCGAGATGTGATCCGTGTCCGAGCCGATGCGTGAGATGAGGTCGCCGGTGCGCTTGCGGTTGAAGTAAGTGAGCGAGAGGCGCTGGAGATGCTCGAACGTTTCGCGCCGCATCCGGCTGGTGACGCGCTCGGCCAGCCGCGCCACGACAAAGGTCCGCGCCCAGTTCAACAGCCAGGTCAGAAGCGCGGCTCCGGCAAGCTGCGCCATGAACTGGTACACATGCTTCACATGCACCCTCTCGGTTTCCGACTGCAGCGGGATGAGGACCTTGTCCACCAGTGACATGGTCAGCCACGGGGCGATCATGGACGTGGCCGTGCTCGCAAGCGTCAGGGTGAAACCCAGCAGCATCACTTTGTGCCACGGCTTCGAGAACCAGAACAGGCGCAGCAGCGGGCTGCCGCGCGGGCTCGTCGTCTCGGATTCATCGTCACCGAAGTCGTCTTCGTCGTCGGCCATCCCGCGCTGAAGCGCGGCTGACTCGCTGCGGACCACGCGGTGCTGTTCCTTGAACCGGCCGAGAAACGCGTCGGCCTCCCGCACGCGCCCCATCGTCACGCGCCAGGCGTAGGCTTGCACGCCGGCTTGGATCAGATGGATCGCGGCGGTCGAGCCGAGTTCCTCCAGCACGAGATCCTCCGCGTCGAGCAGCTTCCAGGAGCGGAAGCTCATCTCGTCAGACTTCGCCGCCTCGACATGCAGCAGCCGCAGATTCGTCAGCACCACCATGCCGCGATGGAAGTGCAGGTTCGCGTCGAGGTCCGTTTCCAGCCGCGCGATGATGCGCTCGTTCGCGCTCAAGCGCGCTTCGGCGTGCTGGAACAGCAGGGTGGAATCGGATGGAGCAGGGCGGGGCAAGCGGGAGGAGAGCGGGCGAACGTCAGGCACTGAGACAGATTGTAAAGCGCCACGACGGATGGGGGCGCGCACCGCTCCAACGGGTGCGAACGCGCTGACGTCACTGGTGACGCAGCGCCATCTTTAGCCTTGACCGGGAGCGCGCGTGTGGGTTTATCCGCCTCAAGCGTCCCTCTCCCCGTCTTGTCCGACATCACCTCCAGCGACATTTGCTCAACTCGTGCCGAGAAGGTGCTGGCGCTTCGTGGCCCCAATCTCTGGTCGCGCGCCACGGCTCTCGAGTGCTGGGTGCAGTTCTTTCCCGTCGAGGCCGCCGTGTCCAACTGGCGCGGCTGGCTGCTCTCATGGGTGCCCGCCTTGGACCCGCAGCTGCGGGAGATCACCACGCCGGACGCCCCGTCTCTCGCGCGGTTGCTCACGCACATCACGCTTCATCTGCAGAGCCGTTCCGATCTCTCGCTGGGATTTTTCAAGATCGTACCGACCTCGAAGCCGGATGTGCTGCGCATCGTGGTGCAGTACGATGAGGAGGAGATCGCGCGCGCCGCCTTTGAGATCGCGCGCCGCATGGTCGATGCCGCGCTGGCGGGGAAGCCGGTGGACTTCAACACCGAAGTGGCGGCGCTGCGTGAGCGGGCTGACGACATCTGCCTCGGCCCCAGCACGCGCTCCATGGTGAACGCGGCCATCGTGCGCGGCATTCCCGTGCGCCGCCTCACGGAGGGCTCGCTCGTGCAGCTCGGCTGGGGTCGGAAACAGCGGAAAATCCTCGCCGCCGCCACGAGCCAGACCAGCGCCGTCGCGGAGGACATCGTCCAGGACAAGGATCTCACGCGCATCCTGCTGCATCAGATCGGGCTGCCCGCGCCGCGCGGCCGGCCGGTGAAGGATGCGGATGACGCATGGCTCGCCGCGCAGGAAATCGGCGTGCCCGTCGTGATCAAGCCGCGGGATGGAAACCAAGGCCGCGCTGTCTCGCTGAACCTCTTCACGCGCGAGCAGGTGAACACGGCCTTCAACGCGGCGCGTGCCGAGAGCGACTCGGTGATCGTGGAGCAGTTCGTCGAAGGCGATGACTACCGCGTGCTCGTCATCGGAAAGCAATTCGTCGCCGCCAGCCGGCGCAAGCCCGCGCACGTCATCGGCGATGGCGCGCACACGATCGCCGAACTCGTCGCGGAGGTGAACCAGGATCCCAAGCGCGCCGCAGATCACGCCGCAGCCTTGAGCAAGATCCGCATTGATGCCGTCGCCTTCGCCGTGCTTGCGGAACAGGGCGTCACGCCTGAGTCCGTTCCGGCAAAAGGCCGGCAGATCCTGATCCGCCGCAACGCCAACCTCAGCACCGGCGGAACAGCGGTCGATGTCACCGATGATGTGCATCCCACGCTGAAGACCGCGTGCATCGAGGCCGCCATCACCGTCGGGCTCGACATCTGCGGCATCGACGTCGTCGCCACGGACATCACCGCGCCGCTCAGCGAGCGCAATGGCTGCATCATCGAGCTGAACGCGCGCCCCGGCCTGCGCATGCATTTGTACCCGAGCGAGGGAAAGTCACGCGATGTCGGCATGGCGGTGATCGACACCATGTTCGCGTCCGGAGACCAAGGCCGGATCCCGCTCGTGGCGGTCACGGGCGTGAATGGGAAGACCACCACCACGCGCCTCATCGCACACCTGCTCAGCCAGACTGGCTGGACCGTCGGCCACACCAGCACGGACGGCGTTTTCGTGGGCCGCCGCATGTTGGACGACGGCGACTGCAGCGGGCCGGCCAGCGCACGTAGCGTGCTGGCCTATCCGCTCACGGACGCCGCCGTGCTCGAAGTCGCGCGCGGCGGCATCCTGCGCGCAGGCCTCGCCTTTGACCACTGTGACGTCGCCGTGGTCACGAACATCGGTGCAGGGGACCACCTTGGCCTGAACGAGGTGAACACATGCGAGGAACTCGCCGCCGTGAAGCAATGCATCGTCGGCGCCGTGTCCGCCACCGGCACCGCCGTGCTGAACGCCGCCGATCCGCTCGTGGTGAAAATGGGCGACGTGTATCAGCGGCGCACCATCTTCTTCGCCCTCGATGGCGGCAACGACGTGATCCGCAAACATCTCGCTGGCGGCGAGCGCGCCGTTTTCGCACGCGACGGCCAGCTCATTCGTGCGCACGGCACGAGTGAGGAGATCTTCATGTCGTTGAGTGATGTGCCGCTCACCTTGGGCGGGCGGATCGGCTTTCAAATCGAGAACACGCTCGCTTCTTTCGCCGCCGTGTGGGCGCTCGGCATCAATGACGACCTCATCCGCAAAGGCCTGCGCGGCTTCATTCCCGGCTTCGACCACAATGCGGGCCGCTTCAACGTGCTCGACCTCTCCGGCGTGACTGTCGTATGTGACTATGGCCATAACATCGACGCGCTGCGTAAGCTGCTCGAGGCCATCCGGCTTTTTCCAAACCAACGGCGCATCGTTGTTTACAGCTCGGCCGGCGACCGCCGCGATGAGGACATCATCGAGCAGGGCCGGATGCTCAGCACCGAGTTCGATGAAGCCTGGTTCTACGAGGGCGACTATGTGCGCGGCCGCGCCGCCGGCGAGATCATGGCGTTGCTTGGGAAGGGGCTCGCAAACGCCGCGCGCACGCGGCGCATCGAATCCGTGCAGGGCCATCTGAAGTGCGTCGATCTCGCGCTCGCGTCCGCAAGGCCGGGCGATCTGGTGATGATCCAGGCCGACACAGCCGATGAGACCGTGCAGCATCTGCGCACGCAGCATCAGGCCGCGTCACGCGATTCGAACGCCGGCAGCGACAGCCGGTAGCGAATGGCGCACAGGCGGATCACGAGGGTGACGCCCACACCCGACCACGCCGCCACTTCTTCCGTCACGAACCAGCGGAGCAGGCAGTACGTCGTGCAGCCGATGGTCGCCGCCGTCGCATAATAATAGGTGTCCTGGCGGAAGACGAGCGGCACGCTGCCGGTGAGCACATCGCGCAGGATGCCGCCCGCCACGCCGGTGATGACGCCCAGCAGCACCGCCACCGATGCCGCGAATCCGAGATCGAGCCCTTTCCGTGCGCCGACGATGGCGAAGAAGGCTAGCGCAAATGCATCCGCGATGTGCAGCAGGATCGCAGGGGGACTCCACCTGCGGCAAAAGATGAAGGCCACCACTGCCGTGCCGCACGCCGTGTAAAACAGGTCGGGTGATTTCAGCCACGCGACCGGCGTGTCTCCTGCCAGCAAGTCACGCAACGAGCCGCCGCCAAACGCGGTCACCAGCGCGAGCACCAGCACGCCGAACAGATCCACCTTCCGCCCGCGCGCGGCCAGCACGCCGGTGAGCGCGCCGACAGCAACTCCGAAGTGTTCGAGCAGGGAAGGGGCGTGCATGGCGGCGCCACCTTGCACGCACGACGCCCGGTCTGGCAAGCGGCAATGTCCTGTTTACCGGATATGCGTCCGGTATCCTGGCTGGCCTCAGGCTTCCTTCAAACGGTAGCTGATGCCGGGCTCGTTGATGATCGCGGGTACGGTGAAGCTGACCGCTGCATTGAAAGCCAGGTGCCGGACGCTGAGGATGAAGAAGGCGGCTGCGATGCCGAGGCAGATAAGGTCGTTCGTGGGAAGGTGTTCTTCAGCGTGCGTCACCGTGCAGCCAATCTCCGCGCCGCGTTTGTTAACGCGGGGACGGATGCGGTTAAAAATGTGTTAACACTTCTGGTTGGGCAGCCGGGGTTCCGGCCGGGGTGTGATTTCTTTTTACAAGGAAGCCGTTCCAATATACTGGACTGCCCATCATGCCAGCCGCCCGAAAGTCAGCCAAGGCCAAAGCTGTCGCCGCCTCGATCAATGAGAACCTCGGGCGGCGCGTGAAGAAGCTCCGCTCGGAACGTGGGTGGTCGCTCGAGGATCTGGCCACCGCCAGCGGCGTGAGCCGGTCGATGCTCAGCGAGATCGAGCGGGAGAAGGCAAACCCGACGCTGACGGTGACGTATCGCATCGCACAAGCCTTCGGCTTGAACTTGCAGGACCTCATCGAGACCGCAGAGGCGGCCTCGAACATCCGCATCATCCGCGCCAGCGAGCGTTCGCAGGTTTTTCGCTCCGACAAGCAATGCCAGATCCGCACGCTCTCACCGCTGAACCTCGAGAAGGAGATCGAGTTCTACGAGCTGACCTTGAAGCCGATGGGCGAGCTGCGCAGCCAGCCGCACTACGAGGGCACGCGCGAGTTTCTCACCGTGGAACAGGGCAGCGTGCGCGTCGAGTCCGGCGCTGACTGCGAAGACCTCGGGAAAGGTGACTCCGGCACCTACCGGGCTGACGTGGCACATGCCATCGTGAACAAAGGCGCTGTCGAGGCGGTCGTGTTTCTGGTAGTCATCTATCGCTGACCGCTCGCCATGAGCCACGACCCGGCCGCGCTGGCGAAATTTTACCGCGACACACTGCTAGACGATGTGATCCCGTTCTGGCTGAAGCATGGCATGGACCGCGTGCACGGCGGCATCATCACCGCGCTGGACCGCGATGGCTCGGTCCTCGACACAGACAAGAGCGTGTGGTTTCAAGGCCGCGCGGGCTGGATGTTCGCGACGCTTCATAACACGATTGAGAAACGCGCGGAGTGGCTGGATGCGGCGCGGTCGTGCGTGGACTTCAGCCGCGCGCACTGCCACGGGCCGGAGGGGAAGATGTTCTTCACCGTCACGCGCGAGGGCGCGCCGCTGCGGATGCGGCGCTATGTGTTCAGCGAGGCGTTCGCCTCCATCTCGTATGCAGCCTTTGCAAAGGCCGCAGGCGACGCGCGCGCGGCGGAGGACGCGGTGAGGGCTTTCGAGGTGTATCTGCGGCACTCCTTTGTGCCGGGCGTGATGCCTCCGAAGTTCGAGGCGACGCGCCCGATGAAGGGCATCGCTCCGCTGATGATCTGCATCGTCACGGCCCAGGAGCTGCGGGAGAACCTCGGCGATGTCCCCGTCTGCGGCCGCACCTGCACGGAGTGGATCGACCGGAGCATCGCGGAGATCGAGCGCGACTTTTTCAAGCCGGACATCGGCGCGCTGATGGAGGTGGTGTCACCTGACGGCGGGATCATCGACCACACGGACGGCCGCACGCTGAATCCTGGGCACGCGATCGAGTGCGCGTGGTTCATCATGCACGAGGGGCGGCATCGAGGAGACGCGCGGCTCGTGAGCCTGGGCTGCGCCATTCTGGACTGCATGTGGCGGCGCGGATGGGATGAAGAACACGGCGGCCTGCTTTACTTCACCGATGTCTTTGGAAAGCCGGTGCAGGAGTACTGGCACGACATGAAGTTCTGGTGGCCGCACAATGAGGCGGTGATCGCCACGCTGCTGGCCTGGAAGCTGACGGGTGAGGCGCGCCAGGCGGAGCGGCACCGGCGTGTGCATGATTGGAGCTTCGCTCACTTCCCGGACCCGCAGCACGGGGAGTGGTTCGGCTGGCTGCACCGCGATGGCAGCGTCTCCCAACTGGCGAAGGGAAGCCAGTTCAAAGGTCCCTTCCATCTACCGCGGATGCTGTGGTATTGCGCGCGGCTCCTCGCCTAGCGCGGCTTCGTCATGCGCGGATCAAGATCAGGCATGAGTTTGCGCTTTCATTGCTCGGGGCGCTGTGATTAAACGGTCCGCACCAACTGCATGACCGCCCAGCCATCCACCCAGACTCGAACCGCATGGATGATGGTGGCGCTGCTTTTTCCCGTGGCGCTGCTGAACTACCTCGACCGGCAGATGATCGCTTCCATGAAGGTTTCGGTGATGGGCGACATCCCCAGCATCGGCAGCGAGGCGAACTGGGGGCTGATGCTGGGGAAATTCAAATTCGTGTACGCCGTGTGCAGTCCCATCGGCGGCTACATCGCGGACCGCTTCAGCCGCAAGTATGTGATCTGCGGCAGCTTGTTTGTGTGGTCGGCCATCACCTGGCTCACGGGCCGCGTGTCCAGCTACGATGAACTGCTCTGGGCGCGCACGGCTATGGGCATCAGCGAGGCATTTTATATTCCGGCGGCACTGGCCATGATCGCTGATTTTCACACCGGCTCCACGCGGTCGCGTGCCGTGGGCGTGCACCAGATGGGGATTTACTGCGGCGTGATGATCGGCGGCTTCGCGGGTTTCGTGGCTGATGCACCGGCGCTCGGCTGGCGCTTCATGTTTGATTTCACCGGACTGGCCGGAGTGCTTTACGCCATCCCGCTGCTCCTGCTGCTGCGTGATGCGCCGCGTCAAACGGAGGCCGGCATGGCGGCATCGAAGCCAACCTTTGTCACCTCGATGACGGAGCTGCTCACCAATCGCAATTTCATCCTGCTCGCGCTCTACTTCACGCTGCCAGCGCTTGCCGCGTGGGTGGTGCGTGACTGGATGCCTGCGATCCTGCAGAAATCCTTCAACATCAGCCAGGGCATGGCCGGTGTTTCCGCGTCGCTCTACTGGCAGGCGGCGGCGTTGTGCTCCGCCATTCTCGGCGGCTGGATGGCGGACCGCTGGATGCGGCGCAGCGACCGTGGGCGCATCAACGTCAGCGCCATTGGCATGATGCTCATCATTCCCGCCATGTTCGGCGTGGGTAACGCGCCCGCCATGAACTCCTTCGCGCTTGCCGTGGCGGCATTGATCTTGTTTGGAATCGGCTGGGGCTTCTTCGATTGCAACAACATGCCGATCCTCAGCCAGCTCGTCCGACCCGAACTGCGCGCGACTGGATACGGCGTCATGAATTTCGTCAGCATGATGTGCGGCGGCGCGGCTGATTGGGGCTTCGGTGCCATGACGGATCGCGGTGTGCCGCTGAACCTCATCTTCGGTGTCTTCGCGCTCGTGTGTTTGGTGTCGTTGGGGATCGTGCTGATGATTCGTCCGCGCATCGGGCAGGGCGGTACTGAGGGCGGCCCGCCCTCAGTCCGCTCGTGAGGGCGGGTCGCCCTCACTACTTAAAGTGCTACAACCGCGCCATGCCCCGCGTTCTTTGAAGCCACAATGAAGTACCTCGCCCTCTTCCTCCTCGTCGCTCCGCTCGCATCGGCCGCTGACATTTCGTTCAAGAAGATCACCATCACTCGGGAGTTCTGGGCAGAGGGCGCGCACTTCGCGGACTTCGATGGCGATGGCAGCAACGACATCGTCGCGGGCCCGTTCATCTGGTGGGGGCCGGAGTTCAAGCAGCGCAGCGCTTACTCCGCGCCGAAGCCCGACCGCGCCAAGCCGGTGACTGATGAACAATACGGTCCGAACTACGAGGCGTTCACCAAAGGCGAGATGAAGGGCTATGACGGCGAGAAGGGCTACTCGGACTACTTTCTGAATTACGCGTATGATTTCAACAGCGACGGCAAGAGCGACATCGTCGTCTTCTCATGGCCCGGCGACATCACCGCATGGTATGAGAATCCGGGCAAGCGCGACGCCGGTGCGTGGAAGCGCCACATCATCTTCGACGTCACGGACAATGAGTCCCCGCAGCTCGGCGACATCACGGGCGATGGCAAGCCGGAGCTGGTCTGCCACAGCGGCGGGCGGCTCGGCTTTGCGGAGCTAGACTGGAGCGATCCGACAAAGAAAGCGGCCTATCGCGCCATCTCGAAGCCCGACATCAAGAAATACTTCCGCTACACCCACGGCTACGGCTTTGGCGACATCAATGGCGACGGCCGCCCCGACATCCTCGATAAGGACGGCTGGCGCGAGCAGCCAGCGGCGACATCGGAGGAGTGGGCATCTCATGCCGTTGCATTCGCGCCCGAGGGCAAGCGCGGCGGCTCGCAGATGCAGGTGTATGACGTGAATGGCGACGGCCTTAATGACGTGGTCGCGAGCTGGGACGGCCACGGCTACGGCCTCGCATGGAACGAACAGAAAAAGGACGGCTCGTTTGTCTCCCACAAGCTCATGGGCAGCACGCCGGAGGAGAACAAGCATGGCGTGAAATTCTCCCAGCTCCACGCCACGGAGATGGCCGACATCGATGGCGATGGCGTGAAGGACTTCATCACCGGCAAACGCTTCTGGGCGCATGGCCCGAACAAGGACGACGAGCCCGGCGCGCCCGCCGTGCTTTACTGGTTTCAGATCAAGCGCGACGGCAAAGGCGGCGCCGACTTCATCCCGCATCAGATCGACGACGACAGCGGCGTGGGCACGCAGGTCTCAGCCGGTGACGTGAACAAGGACGGCAAGCTGGACGTGCTGGTCGGCAACAAGAAAGGCGTGTTCGTCTTCCTGCAAAACTAGCCGCGACCCTCTCAGTACAAGATCTTCTCGATCAGCCGGCCCAGCTTCGTGGACTTCACCGGCAGCGGCGGCGCGCTCTGCTCCTGCTGGAGGAAGGCGCGCGTCTCGTTTGAGAAGGCGCTCTGGCCCGCGTTGTCATCCACATTTGGCGGCAGGTCGCCCTCGCCCGTGACGATTCTCGGCATGATGAAGACGAGCAGCTCGCGGCGGGTCTTTTGCTCCTTCTTCGAGCCGGCGAGGTACTTGAGCAGCGGGATGCTGCTGAGAATCGGGATGCCGTTCTTCTCCTTCGTCGTGTTCTCACGGATCAGGCCGCCGAGGAGCACGGTCGAATTGTTCTTCACGATCACGATCGTGTTCACGCGCTGCTGGCTGATGGTCGGATACGGATTGCCGTTGATCGTGGTGGTACCGCTCTGCTCGTTGTTCTGCTGGGAGATCTGCAGCGTGAGCTCGTCGTCGGAATTGATGAGCGGCACGACATCGAGACTGAGGGCGATCTCCTGATACTGGATGTTGGAGGTGAGGCCGGAATTGTTTCCGGTGCCGCCGGTGAAGTTGCTGAAGGTCTGCGTCGGCACGGGGATCGAGGTGCCGCTGGCGATGGAGGCGGGCTTGTTGTTCTGAGTGAAGACCGTGGGGCGCGAGATGACCTTGAACGCGGTGTTCGACTGCAGCGCGTTCATGATCACGTTCACGTTGTCATTGATGGCGCCGTAGAGCGTGAGGCCGTTGCCGATCTTCGAGAGGTCGCTCACGGTCTTCACCGTGTTCGGATCGAGAATGCCTGCCGCAGTGTTGCGCAGGCCGCCGGTCACCACGCCGGAGTTTTTGTTGTAGCGCACTTGCGTCGGGCTGAGCAGCCAGTCGAGGCCGAACTCCATCCCGTCCGCCAAGGTCACCTCACCGATCACGGCCGAGATCAGGATCTGCTTTGGCCGCTGGTCGAGTTCGTCGAGGATCTCGTTCATCACCCGCAGATGCTCGGGCGGGCCGGACGCGAAAATTTCGTTCTGCGAAGAGTCGGCAATCAGCAGCGTCTTGCCCACGACGAGAGCCTGCGGCGCCTGCTCCTGCCGCATGGATTGCAAGTTCGCGCCGCCGCCCATGCTGCTGCCACCACCGCCTCCAAATCCGCCGCCGCCGCCACCACCGCCGCCGAATCCTCCGCCACCGCCAAAACTGTTCGAGCCAAACGAGGATGTCCCACTTGTGCCCGAGCCGAAACTGCCGCCGCCGATTCCGCCGCGCCCGCTGGTGGTTTGGTTTGTGTTCGTGCCGCTGCTCGTGGTGGGCGAATTCCGGCCGGACGATCCGCCAGAGGCGCCGCCTTGCTCGTTGCCGCGCGTGATGGCCTGCTCAAGAACGTTTAGCGCATCCGTGGCCGCGAGATACTTCAGGGGACGGACGATGAAGTTTTGAATGCTGGCGGCGGCATCGAGCTCGGCGATCAGCAGGCCGATGGAGGTCATGTCAACGGGCCGCGCGATCACGAGCAAACTGTTGGTGCGGCCGATGGCGATGATCTTCGGCGCCACGGATGCCGAAGAGCCGCCGGTGTTTCCACCGCCCGTCACGATGCCTGGCCGCGCTGCCTGTGGCGAGGGCGCGCTTTGTCCTGGGATCGGCGATCCGGGCTGAGGCGTGCCGGGATTCGTGCGCGCCTGGCTGCTGCCGCTGTACGCGCTGGTCCCGCCACCGCCGGTTCCTTTTTTGTCAGTGTCGAGGATTTCATCGAGAGCCTTCTTCACGTCCTCGGCGTTTTCGCGTGTGAGCTGGAAGGTCTTCTGCGTCGTGCGTGAAGGCTCGGCATCGAGGTGCTTCAGCATCTGCACGATGCTGCGGATGGTGGCGCTGTTTTCCGTGATGATGATGGCGCGTGAGTTTGGCACCGCGCTGATCTTCCCGTAGCTGTGCGGCGGGATGAGGTCGGACAGAACCTTCGCCGCGTCCTCGGGCTCGATGTATTGCAGCGGCATGAAGTAGTTCACGACTTGGTCGGTCTTGGGCAAATCGGTCTCCTTCGCAAAAATGGGCACGCCGCCTTCCGATGGTGGCTTCTTCGCGTCGAAGGCGAGCAGCTTCAGCATCTTCTCCCCGGATGGGACGAAGGCATAGCCGTTCAGCAGGAGCGTCTTTTCCATGAACTCGATGGCATCGCTCTTCTCCATCTTGCCGGTGGTTTCGATGGTGATCGACGCGCCTTCGGCATTGATGTCGCGGATGATCTTCTTTCCAGTGAGTTGCTCATAGAGAAGGAGGATCTCCGGCAGCGGGGTATTCGGGAATTGCAATTCCACCATGCCGTCATCGTCCACCGTCATCTCTGGCGCTGGTTTCGCCGCCGGCGCGCCTTGAGCCTTGATCGTGGGCGGAGGTCCTGGCGGTGTGACATTGGGATTGTTCAAGTTCGGAATGTTACCGGGAAGATTGGGCCGGCCCGCACCCGGCGCATTGGAAGCATTGGGTCCGCTGGGTCCACCAGGGCCGCGGCCGCCGGGTCCGATCTGCGGCGGGATGCCGGGCCGCTGGGTCGGGATGGGCGGACGGGTGTTCTGAGCGAGGAGCGGGGCTACAGATTGCAGACGCGAAAGCGATGACGCGCCTGCGGCGTGAGTTTGTGTGACGAGAGAACCACTTCGTTTTGCCGAAGGAGCGATCGACTGGAGCCGCGAGGATGACACCGGCGAACCGGAAGCACCGCCACCGGAGGGTTGCGAGGTCTGCGCGCTCAGGCGAACCCCGAGGACAACGGCGGTAACGGCCAGACCCGACGCGGCGAGGCGTGTGACAAAATGGAGTGAGCGATTCATGATGGGTTGGGCCTTGCCGTGGTTTTACGGTGAGATCACCGGGGCTGGGATGAGGGTCCGTCTGCGGGTCACGGTGGATGTGTTGCCAGTCGAGGTGTTCTCGGTGACTCCAACGGCATTCGTCGTGTTGGGAACGATATTACCCGGATCTTGAATGGCGGGATCCACCACAGTTCCGTCGGGTGTCACGCGAGTCGATCCGCCTGATGGCACCAGCGAGCCTTGCGAGGAGCCTGCCGTGCCACTCCGAGGGCCGAGAGCGCCGAGCCTGGAGGTGGCGGAGTTTGGAACGGTGCCGGCGCCGATGTTGGTCGCGCCAGGGTTTCCGCCCGCGCCGCCGCCGCCCGCGAAGCCGCCGCCTAAGTAGCTGGGGCCGGAGCTGGTCGTGTAGGAGGGAGTTGACTGAGGGCGTTGAAAATTTCCGCTCCCGGCAGACATGGCACCGGGAGTGTTTGCTGGTGTGGGGACCGATGAGGTGCGCGCGGTCGGCAGGGGGATGCCCCCTTGCGGCTGGCCGGGGATGGTGGGCATGCCGGGGCGGTTCATGCCGGGCTGGCCGGGGATGTTCGGTACGCCACCGCGCCCCTGCGGTGCGCTAATCGTCGCATCGTAGGTGAGGGATGCCTTCTCGCCACCTTTCTCGATCTCGACGGATGAGGATTTCCGGTCGGGCGTGAGGTTCACCGAGACGATCTTAAACTCGCCATCGGGATCACCGCCTTCTGTGAGCCGCTTGCTCTCGCCGGTCTTCTTGTTCTTGATGCTGACGCGATACACGCCGCTGAGCTTCGCGATGCTGGTGAGGGCAAAGTC
>JANOBO010000364.1:0-13599 GCA_031411695.1 Verrucomicrobiaceae bacterium | reverse complement strand
GGCCAGGGCAAGACAGCCACCGAGAGAATGCGCGGCCTCAAGACCGACAAACGCAATCTCTACCTCATCGAGGAGCCGACCATCGGCCTGCATTTTGCCGACGTGGCGCGACTCATCGACCTCCTCCATCGCCTCGTCGATGAAGGCCACACCGTGGTCGTGATCGAGCACCACCCCGACGTCTTCAACGAAGCCGACTACCTCATCGACATCGGCCCCGAAGCCGGCGAGAACGGCGGCAAGATCGTCGCGGCTGGAACGCCAGAGCAGGTGAAGAAGTGCCGCGAGAGCCGGACGGCGCCGTTTTTGGTGGGGTGAGCAGAAGGGGAGCGTACCCTCATCGTGAACCACCCGGACTGGCTGGCGGCAAGGGTTGAAGCTCACGTCTGCGCCCTCCTGTGTCGTGACTGTCGAGCTGAATTTTATCCATCTCGCGCAGCACTTTAGCAAACTCCTGCGGGACGGCCTGGCGTTCTTCCGCCGTGTTGATGGGCCAGGTCGTTTCCTTGCCGTCTTTGGTGCGCACGGTGAAGGTGGCCTTGTCGTTGTCCCGGTGGATTGTGTAAACACCGGTGTCATCCGTGCGGATGACATTGCCGTGCATGGTCACGCTGGCGCCCCCGCCGCCGCGGGTTTCCACCTGCGTGCGGGATTCAGCACTCAGTTTGGTTTGTGGCATCGGCTGGTCGGCGGGGTCGGTGCGCCCGCCATCTCCAGGTCTTGGCGGCCCACGGTGCGCTTCTCCATCCCGCCGGGGCATTCCTGGACCGCCAAACTGCGGCGGTGCCGGCATGCGACCCTTTTGATCGGCCGACCATTCCTGCATCCGATGCTGATACTCGCGCATCTGATTCTGAAACTTTTCCGCGCGCTCCCGCCATTCATCGCCCGCAGGTCCAGCCGGCGGCTCGTATCGAAAATTTCCGCCGCGAGGAAGGGGGAAACCCAAGCTGCGGTCCCTGCCATCGCGCTGGACGGGCGGCATCTTTTTCTCTCCGACCTTGATCTTCACATCCTGTTCCGCTCCGGCGCGCCGGATGGTCAAAGTGATGTCGTCTCCCTTCTTCTGGCTGCGCACCAATACCTGGAGCTGCTCGACGTTCACCAGCTTCTGGTCGTTCAGCCTCACGAGCACGTCATGCTGCTGCAGTCCGGCGGACTTCGCCGGGCCTTCGGGCATGATCTCCACGACCAAAAGTCCGTAGCCTTCCTGCAGCCCGGCTTGCGCGCGGACTTCAGGCTCGAGTTCGCGTGTGACCACGCCGATGAAGGGCGCGAGCACATCCGCATCATCGCTGGCGGGACGCCGGCGCTCCTGCGGATCACGCTGGGGCGGTACGTCGTTTTTCGCGATGTCGGGCGCGGCCGGCTTCGCGGCATCTTGGCCGATGAGAGGTGTGGGCGACATCGCGATGGCGCCACAGGCGAGGAAAAGGAAGGGCAGTTTTGATTTCATGGGGTCAGGCGGGCTGGGTGCAGTTCGACTGCGGGGGCGGAGGAAGGGATGAGGCCGCTGGCTTACGCACGAGGTGGTTGCCCCTCGCCGCGCGGCGCATCTGGCCGAGGTGCCGCAGAGGGCGCTCCCTCAGGGCGGGGGCCCTTTCCTGGAGCGGCCTCACGGCGCGGGCCGTTGTCCTCGTGCGCACCATCTGGACGTGCCGCATCGCGGTGCGAATCACTCTGTGGGCGCGGGCCGTTCCCTTGGGGCACACCGTCGCGCGGCGCTGGATTTCCCGGGGTGCCTTGCGCCCGGTCCGCGCCGCGATGGATTTGTCCGTCTTTGCGCGGCCCATGATCTCGCGGCCCGCTCTCCGGACGATCACCGTCGCGGCGGTCGTCCTGTTTTGCATGCGCTCCGTGATCCGGCCTGCCCGGGTGGCCGCCATCGCCATCGCGCTTCATGGACGGTGGCCCCCCTGGAGGCGGGGCGGGCGGACCTTTGCGCTCTCCTTCATGATTCATCGGGCCGACGCCGGGGCGGGAGGGAAGAGATCCTGGCCCGCGCTTGTCGTCGCCTCGGTTTTGCAGACGCTCGCGCATCATGCCGCGCATCTGCTCGATATGTTCGCGGATCTCACCCATCCGTTCCTTCGAAGGGAGAGGTGGATGACCCATGGGACGTGGGCCAGGTCCGCCACGCTGTGACATCGGCGGCTGCATTTTGTGATGCTCACGACCGGATGACGCGGGGAACGAATGCTCGCCCAGCGTGGCGGTCACCTTCACATCGGCGCCCTTGCGACGAATCGTGAGTGCGGCGGCGTCGCCCTTTTTCTGCGAGCGAATCAGTGCTTGGAATTGCAGGATGTTCACGATGCGCTGGTCGCCCAGCATCACGAGCACGTCATACTTTTGAAAGCCTGCCTCCTTCGCGGGGCTGCCGTCCATCACGTCAGCCACGAGAAGTCCGAACCCTTCCGGAAGACCCGCCTGCGCGGCGACTTCGGGCGAGAGCGGCTGAGTCATCAGGCCGAGGTAGGTCACCGGCTTGCTTGGGGCCGGCTTCGGATGATCGCGCTTGTCGCCACGGTTGTGGTCGGCGTGTTTCGCGCGCTCGCCCTCACGTTTGCCGGCGCCATCGGGGTGACCACCGTCATTGTGCTTGGCATTGCCTTCGGGTTTCCTGGCAGCGTCCGGCAGCGAGAGGGGCTCGCCGGGTTTTACAGTTTCTTGAGAAGGCCGGGCTTCTTGAGCGGTGGCGAGGATGGGGCCTGCCGCGACGACGGCGCAGGCAAGGAAGATGGAGGTGAGTTTGGGTTTCATAAGTGGGACGGGTGCTGGGTTCGAGTTGGGTTGAGGTGATTGAAAAGCCTTACTGAAATTCCACAGGCAGGACCACCATGTCCTCACGCGGAATCTCGACGGCGATCTGCGCGCCATCGCGGGGATCGATCCATTCATGGCGCTCCATGGAGACGAGCCGCACACGGCGCTCCGGCAGCTTTTCGCTATTGAACTGCACGCCTTGGTCATCGGCATTGAGCCACTCGCGCGTGGAATTGATGGGAAGCGTGCTGGCATCAGTGCCGGCGCTGGCGACACCGCGTGCCGCCTCCGGCCCCGTCGGACTGAGACTCGTGACCGCGACGGCCGCAGCCGCGCCCAGCGCCGCCCACGTCACGGGCTGCCACCAGCGTGCATGGGAGTGCGTCTTCGCCGGAGCACCCCCCTCAATGACGCGCAATCCGGCGCCCATCATCATGTCCCGCTCGACGCGGCCCTCGAGTTTGGCCGAGGGCGATGCAGGTGTCAGGCCGGCCAGCATTTTTTCCAGGTCAGTCTCATTCATGGCTAGGTGTCTCCAAAGGGTTTTCAAAATCGAGTTCATATCGCAGGGGCGACGGCGGGCGCTCCCAGATCCTCACGTCGCGGTTCGAGTTTTCGTCCCAGTGCGGCGAGCGCGTAACGGTAGCGCCCGGCGACGGTGTTGATGGAGACGCCCGTCATCTGCGCGATCTGCGCAAACGTCAGGCCGCCCCACAGGTGAAGAGTCACCACCTCCCGCTGCTCCTCCGGCAGGCCGCGCATCGCTTCCGTCACGATGGCCGCGCGCTCCCGTTCCTCCACGCTCGCGTCAAAGAAGGGCTCGTCCTCGCTGCCGACAAACACATCGGACTTCGCCTCGCGCAGGATGCGCCGCATGTCCTTCCTGCGCATGTCCAGTGAGATGCTCCGCACCGCCGCGTATAGAAGCGGCACCTGCGAACGGTCGCCATCTGGATAGCGATGCCACCAGCGCACGAAAGCCATCTGTACCACGTCTTCAGCGTCAGCCGTGCTCTCCACGAACTGCCTCGCATAAAGCACCAGCCGCGGAGCCAGCTCACGGAAGCAGCTCTTCCAGTCGCCTTCGGGTTGGGTTTCGGGTTCGGGGCGGGACATAAGTTGTCGGGTTCGACAGCGTAACGTCACTGCACGGATTCTTTGTGTGCGGGTGGCTGACTTTTCTTGGGTCTCCCGCGTGTGACGCGGCTTTCGACAGGCGGGTGCGTCCCGGCCCGCGACACCTCGTCCCCTCACAGGGCGGACTCGCCTACTCGGGCCGCCACCACGTATCCAGCTTCGCGGTCAGCGCCTTCACTTTCTCGCCGTGATCAGCCGCGAGGTTCCGTTCTTCCGTCGGATCGGCTTTGAGATCGTAAAGCTCGATCACGTCATCGGGCTGATTCGCCTTGTGCGGCACGATGAGCTTCATTTCCCCGTCGATCATCCAGCGCCATTTCAGGCTCGCGGCGGGTTTGTTTAGGTCCATCGAGTTATGGGTGAAGCACTCGCCATAGATGCTGTCACGCTTTTCCAGCGCCGCGTCGTCGAGCAGATCAATACCCGGCAATCCAGCCGGTGCCTCAATGCCAGCGGCCTTCAAAAGCGTGGGCATGAAGTCGATCGACTGCGCGAGGCGGTCGCTCATATCCGCCTTCACCGTGCCAGGCCAGCGCACCATGATCGGACTGCGCAGACCGCCGTCATACTGGCTCTGCTTTGACTTGTCGGTGTATTTGCCCGTCTTCGGATTGGTGATCCAGCCATTGTCGCTGACATAGACGAAGATCGTGTTTTCCTTCAGTCCCTGCCTGTCGATGTGATCGACGAGCTGCCCGCAAGTCTCGTCAAACCACTCCACCATCGCCCAATAGTTTGCGACCGGCAGGCTCGGAGTCTTGTCTTTGTACTTATCGAGCAATCGCTGCGGCGGCGTGTGCGGATCATGCGGCATCATCGGCGCATACCAGACGAGGAACGGCTTCTCCTGCTTCCGCGCATCAGCCACGAAATCATAGATCGGCTGCATCGTCTTGCGGCCGATATCGAGGCCCTTGTCTCCATGCCGCCCGCCCGCCGTCATGCCATGCGTGAAGCCGCCGTTCGAGTAATGCTTCTGCCACCACTTGCCCGTCTGCAGGCTCAGATAGCCTTTCTGCTGCAGCATCTTCGGTAGCGTGCCTGCTGCCGTGAGATGCGCGCTCATCACCTCCCGGCCCTGATCAAACAGCGGGCTTGCCTGAAAATCCTTGCCCTTCATTCCCGCCGGGATCGGCGGATCGTTGCTCATCACTCGGTGCTGGTGCGGATACTTGCCGGTGATGATCGATGCCAGGCTCGGGCAGCACAGGCTCGAAGTCACATACCCGCGCGAAAACGTCCGGCTCTCCCTCGCCAGCCGGTCCAAGTTCGGCGTCTGCACCACCTTGTGCCCCATGAACCCGTAGTCGCTCCACAAATGATCATCCGAGATGATCATCACAATGTTCGGCGGCGCGGCGTATGCCGATGCGGCGGTGAAGATTGCGAGTGAGGCAAGGAGAGTGCGGATTTTCATGAGGGTTGCGGAACGAAGTGGTTGGTGATGATATTGCTACGGCGAAAGAATGATTCATCCGGGAATTTGGTGCGTGATCAGACGCCTGTGAGTTTAAGGGTGGACTCATGGAGGGAGTAGAGTTTGAAGTGGAGGAACTCGACGTCGCGATAGCCGTAGGCCATGCGCGTGAGGCGGCCGATCTTGTTGTTGATGCCTGCGAGCGGTCCGGTGGTGATTGGGCGATGGAAGTAGTTGAGGATGCTCCGCGCGTGGCACAGCAGCGTCCTGGCCAGCCTGACCATCGGCTGGAGCTTGCTGCCCATGGCGCGCAGGATCCACTCCTGCAGGTAGCTCTGCGCGGCTGTGTGCGTGGGCTGGTTCCAGAACTCGCGCAGCTCTTCCTTCAGGTAGTAGGCCGTGGAGAGCGGTTCGTTGAAGGCGAGGGCTTCCTCCAGTTTGGGCCCGCTTGTCGGCCGCCACGTTCTCCCGCCCGCGCAGCAGCAGGTAGCGCGCGCCTTTGATCGCCTTGCAACCCATCAAGTCGAGCGTGCGTTGCAGCCCGCGACGCACTACGTCGATCTTCTCCTGATCCCCGCCCGCTGGCACGCGCATCTTTTGCGTGGCGGTCACGGTGCCGGTCACCGTGGTGTTCCCCGTCACGGTGGCCCCGCCTTGCAGCAGCGCGGCACCGATCACCGTCAGCTTGCGGCTGACCTTGGCCGCGCCGTGCACATCGGGCGCTTCCGCCGTGGCGTCGGTCGCGTGGCCCTTGTTGCGAATCATGGTGCGCCCGCTGGTTTCGATCCAGCGCGTTGCTGCGAAGGGGAAGTAGTGGGGCGCGGGTAGAGGGTAGAGAGTAGGCGGGAGCGGCCTCGCCTCGCAGCATTCCGCTCCGCCGCCGATGCCGCCGACTTGATTGTCGCTTGCGAACTCTCCGCGCGCCTCTTTGGTGCGCGCACTCCACTCCCAAATCCATGCCCGCCGCGAAACCCAAATCAAAGACCAAACGCAAGAAGCAGCCGAAGAAGATGCCTTTCTGGATCGGCTTCGATCTCGGCGGCACGAAGATGCTGGCCACAGTGCTGGACAAAAATTATCGGGTGATCGGCACCGCGCGGAAATCCACAAATGGCAGCGAGGGGCAGAGCAAGGGCCGGCGGAAAATGCTGAACGCCATCCATGAGGCCATCAAGGATGCGAACCTCGATCCGAAGGGCATCCAGGGCATCGGCATCGGATGTCCGGGGCTGGTGGATCCGGAGAAGGGCGTGCTCTTGAGCGCGCCGAACCTCGGCTGGCATAACATGGGCCTGAAGATGATTTTGAACCACGAGTTCGGCTGCCCGGTGGCCGTGCTGAATGATGTGGATGCAGGGACGTATGGCGAGTTCCGCCTCGGCTCCGGCGGCGGCGCGCGCTCGCTGCTCGGCGTGTTCCCTGGCACCGGGCTCGGCGCGGGCTTTGTGTATAATGGCCAGCTCGTCATGGGCCGCACCATCTCGTGCATGGAGCTGGGCATGATCCAGCTTCCCGGCACGCACATCGGCAGCAGTGAGTTCGGCACCGTCATCCTGGAGGATCTCACCAGCAGGCTCGCCATCGCATCCGCCGCCGGCGTGGCGTGCTACCGCGGCCAGTCCGATGAGCTGGCCAAGAAGACCGATGGCAATCTGCGCGACATGCGCAGCAAGGCTCTCGCCGCCTCCTTCCGCAGCGGAGACGAGGCCACCATGATCCTCTTCCGCAATTCCATCCGCTACCTCGGCATGGGAGTGGCCATGGTGGTGAATCTCTTCGCGCCGGATTGCATCACGCTCGGCGGCGGGCTCGTCACCGAGATGCCAAAGCTCTACATGAATCTCCTCCGCGAGGAAGTCAGCCGCTACGCCATGCCCGAGCTGGTGAAAGGCCTGCGCTACACCATCGCAAAGCTCGGCGACCACGCCGTCGCCATCGGCGCCGTGGCCTGGCTGCGTCAGGAGAAAACGAAATAGCGCGCGATGACACCCGCCCCTGCGATCCCCGAGACCCCCACGCCGCCCGCCACGGAGATGGCGGTCATTTACGTCAGCGCCGCCTCTGTCTCCCTCATCATCGGCGACCGTGGCGCAGAGTCCCCGCTGGAACACATGGACCGCCCCCTGCCTCTGGCGCGCGATATCTTCCGCGGCGGCTCCATCTCCCGCTCCACCATGGAGCAGGCCGCCATGATCATGCGCGACTACCTGCGCGCCACCCGCGAGTTCGGCATCCCCGCATCCAGTGTACGGCTCTTCACCACGAACATACTCGCCGAGGCCACGAACAACGAGATCTTCCTCAACCGCCTCCAGGTCACCACCGGCCTCGCCGCGCGTCTCATCGACGATGGCGACATGACGCGCCTCATTTATCAGATCGCCCTGCGCCTCTTGAAGCGGAACCCGAAGCTCGCCGAGGGGAACACCTTCGTCTCCCACATCGGCCCCGGAAACACCCGCGCCCTCTACTTTCAAAAGGGCCGCATCGCCGGTTACAGCAATTACCGCCTCGGCATCTTCCGCGCCCGCGAGGCCGTCGCCGCCGCCGAGGAAGGGCAGAGCCCGCACCAGCTCGCCCATCTCGAGGAGCAGATCCGCGGCGTCGTCGATCACCTCGCGCAGGATTACTCCGGCTACGACATCGACTACCACGTCGCCATCGGCAATGAGATCCAAAGCGTCGCCCCGCACATCTCCGCGCCGAAGCAGGGCGCCAGCCGCGTCAGTGAGGAAGACCTCGAGCGCATGACCGCAAAGCTCGCCGGCCTCACACCCGACCAGCTCGTGCGGAAGCTCAGCGTCCACTACACCGGCGGGGAAGGGGTCGTGCCCGCCCTTCAGGCAAACCTCGCCCTCGCCAAGCGCTTCGGCGACCGCTACATCTGGATCCCCGAAGGCGATTTCCAGCGCGACCTTTTGCGCGATCTCATGACGGAAGGCGGCCTGCCCCAGACCTTCCAGGACGAGGTCATGCAGACCGCCAGCGAGATCGGCCTGCGTTATAAGACCGACCGGAACCACGCCGCGCACGTCGCCGGCTTTGCGCAGCAGCTCTTCCGCGAGCTGCGCCACCTGCACGCCCTCGACTCGAAGTACGAGCTGCTCCTCCGCGTCGCCGCAAATCTCCATGAGGTCGGCATGTTCGTCAGCGCGCGGGAGCATCACAAGCACAGCATGTACATCATCCTGAACACCGAGGTCTTCGGGCTCAGCACCTCGGACCGCGAGCTCGTCGCCCTGCTCGCCCGTTACCATCGCCGCTACAATCCTGAGCCAAATCACCCGCACTTCTCCGACCTCACGCGGGATGAGCGCATGATCGTCTTCAAGCTCGCCGCCATCCTCCGCATCGCCGATGCGCTCGACCGCAGCCACTCCCAGCGCATCCGCACCATCCAGCTCCGCCCCGAGGGGAACCGCCTGCACATCCTCACCCCCGGCATCGACGACACCACCGTCGAGCAGATCGCCATCAATTCAAAGTGCGACATCTTCCGCGAGATCTACGGCTACGAAGTCATCCTCACCCGGCCGTGAGCAAACAGGGCGGATGGAGAGTGACGAATGACGAATGACGAATGACGACTGGCGCTAGAGCCACCGCCCACCGCGCTCGCCACACCACCGAGCACTCTCGCCGCTCCGCCGACTCTCGCTCGGACCAGCCCTGAAACGCTGGCCATCCGCCTCGCTTCCTTGGATCGACACAGCGCCCCCTCCGGGACTGCTCCTCCCGACTCGAGAGCCACGTTGTGCGCATTTATTTATCAGGCGGCGCATTCTCCCGTTCCCTTGCTTTCTCAGAGGCGAGGGATTTGACGAGCTGCTCCAGCACATCGAGCCGCGCGGCCAGCTCATCGTTTTGCTTCTTCAACTGGGCCTTCTCCGCATCGCGCCGGTCCAGTTCTGCCTGCAGTTTCTCATTCAGTCCTTGGATGGCCGCCAAGGCGATGCCGTCGGCATCGACCATGGAGATGTGTTTGTCGTCCATGCCAACGGCGAAGGCAGCATGGAAATCTTGGGCGACGGGGCCGATGTGCGGTGCTTTCTCGTCGCCGATGTAGTTCCACCGCTGGATGGGCAGCGCGGCTACCTTATCGAGCACGTCGCGAGGGTTCACCGGCGTGAAGTTTTCCTTCACATTGCGGTCGCTCGAGCCGGTGATGGTGCCGGTGGCGACGATGTTTCCGACGACATCGAGAGCCTGCGTGGGATTGTTTTTGCCGATGCCGACGCCGCCACTGGCGCGCACGATAAACTGGTTGCCCGCGGTGGATGAAAAATCGGCGGCTGTCGAGTCCGCCCACACAAACGCACCGGTATGGACGGCCTTGGCGCGTGTGCCTGCGGCAAAAGCGCGTTGTGCCGCGCTGTTCGAGTCGCCGCCGGGAATGGTGGAATACTGGCCCGAGGCCTGATTGCTGACACCTCCACCGACAGTGGAGCTTTCTCCCGTGGCTTGGTTTCCCGCGCCACCACCGACGAATGATTTTGCGCCGAACGCACTGTTGAACTCGCCGCCGCTGACGGCGGCAAGCTCGCCGTTTGCGGAGTTCCCCGAGCCGCCGTGAATCGCGCTTGTGGCACCGGATGCTGTGTTATCCTTGCCACCGCCGATGACGGCGTGGGCGGCGCTGGTGATGTTGTTGAAACCTCCGGAGATCACCCCGTAGCCGCCAGTGATCTCGTTACCCACGCCGCCGCCGATCAAGGAGTAGCTGGAGCCGGTATTGATCGCATTGGACTCGCCGGCAATGATCGTGTTCGAGGTGCCGTCGGTGATGGAGTTTAGACGTCCGCCGCCGATGAACCGCACCGCGCCGTCGCCCAGGAGAACATTGCGGTCGCCGCCGCAGATCACGTTCGCGGGATAGGTGGTGCCGATACGGTTGCCACGACCACCGCCGACAAAGGAATCGCCGGGCTGAGCCGGCGCCGCCTCAATGAACGGGAGAAGGACAGTGGCGTCTCCGATGCGGTTCGAGGTGCCGCCGGCGATGGTGCACGAAGGCGCTGTCGTGCCAATGCGGTTTGACCACCCCCCGCCGATGAAGCAATTGCCGGGAGCGATTTCATTGACCAGGATCGTGTTCGACGTGCCGTCCGTGATGTCCTGCGCGAAGCCAGTGGCGACGGGTCGCGCGTCGCCGCCGACGTAGTTTTGCCAGCCGCCGGAGATCACCGAGCGCACCGATCCGTCGGCGAAAACGTTGTTCGTGCCGCCGCCGACAAACGAGCCTGCGGATTTTGTGCCGACCGTGTTCGCGGCGCCGCCCACGATGCAGGCCGAGCCACTGACCGTGGAGATAATGTTGGCCTTGCCCCCCACGATGACGCTGGCGGCCGCGCCTGCGGAGTTTCCGTTGCCCCCGCCGATCACTGAGTAAGCTGACGAGGCACCGATGACATTTTGTCCCCCGCCAATGATCGCTGTGTGCGAGCTGCCATCGGCGATGGAGTTTGATCTCCCGCCGCCGATGAACCGAACGGTGCCGTCACCGGCAAGGAAATTCTTGTCTCCGCCGACGATCACATTGGAGGGCTGGTTAGTCCCGATGCGGTTGCCGCGACCTCCACCGATGAAGCACCCGCCCGGCTCGCTCTCGAGGAAAGGCAGTATGTTAGACGTGCCGTCGTTGATGCGGTTGAAATTGCCGCCGGAGATGGAGCACGACGGTGCGTTTTGCCCGATGCGGTTGGCCCACCCGCCGCCGATGGAGGAGTTCCCCGGCGGGATCTCGTCGATAAAGACGGTGTTCGATGTGCCGTCCGTGATGTCACGGGCCAGGGAAGCTGCGGAAGGTCGCGTGTCTCCACCGACAAAGTTCGACCACCCGCCGCTGATGACGGAACGCACGGAACCGTCACCAAACACGTTCCCCGTTCCGCCGCCGATGACGGAGCCGGCGGAGTTGTCGCCGATCACATTCGTCCGGCCAGATCCGACGAAAGACGCGCCGGAAACGTTGCCCACGCCGTTGCCGACGCCGCCGCCGATGGTGGTGCCGGTGACATCCGAGAGAATGTAATTGTTCGCGGCGCCGTTGATGAGGTTCGGCCAGTTTTGGGTCGTCGGAAGCAGGCGCACGCCGGGGGAATTGTTCACGCGCAGCTCGATGGGGTTGTAGTCCGTGGTGCCGATGTAGCGATTGGCCGCCACGCCCGCGTTGCCGCCGATGCGCCAGTAGGTGTTCGCGGCCTCGGGAGTGAGTGCGATGGCGGTCACATTCGTCAAACTGGAGCCGTTGCCCGCGAATACGTTGCCCGCATTGCTGAAGTTCACCGCGCTGGAATAGGCGCCGGAGAGCGCGCTGGACGACAAGGTGCCGATCACCCCAACCGCCGGTACGGATGCGGCACGGATAGCATACGGAGTGGCCGTCAGGCGGTGCCGCGGGGAGAGCGCGGTGTAAGTGTTCGCGCCTTGCGGACTTACCGACACCTCCAACCACCGCGCACCCCCGGTGAACGGTGCTGTGCCGTAGTCGAGGGTTGATGAAAAAAGCCCGTTCGTGACTGGCACCGAAGGTTTGTTCTGCACGCCGAGGGACGTGCCGGCAGCCGCCGCATCGAACAACTCGAAGCGGAGATCGTACACGCCGTTGGCGGGAGAGCTGTTGTTCTGCAGCCGCCCTTGGTAATTGAAAGCTGACTCCTGGCCCAGTGCGCCAGCGCTGAGCGCGAGCGAGCACAGGGCGGAGATGCACCCCATGCCTTTGCCGGGAGTGTGGAAAAATGCCTGGAGGTTCATGATGGTCGAGGGCTGAGAGTTGTGTTGTTTTGCCTCAGGGCTTGATGAGGCGGAAGAACATGCGGTCGCCCGACAAGGTCAGGCTCGTGGGATTCTCGGGCGGGGACGGCATTGTCGTCCACGAATCCGGCAACAACGTGAGGCCCTGCTGTAGCAAGTACCCGGGTGTGTCTGGGAACCACGAGAGCGACAGGTCTGTCGGACTGGTCTGCTGAAGCCGCAACGTGGGCGCAACAGTCCCTGCTGTGGAAAAGTCCAGGGACCAGAAGCCGCCTTTGATGAATTGCGTTCCACCGGCCAGTGTGACCGGGCCAGCGTCCGACTGGCCCGTTGTGCCTTCCAGTGTGAATGTGCCTCCGCTTAGCGCGGCAGCGCCGCCATCAATGGTAAACCAGTCGATGCTGAAATTATCGGCCGCAAAGCCGCCGGTTCCGCCGGCACAAAGGACAAAGCTGAGCCAGACCGCTTTCCACATCCGTGACACAGCTTGATGAGTTCCACTGATACTCCTCTTCATGAAGTGATGTTCGCCAAGAAGCCTGCATTCGGCAATGAATTGTTTGCGGCAGAAAAGGAGGCCGCAATAACTCGCAGGAAAGGGTCAGCGGGAAGGGGGCAGCAGACGATTCTCGTCAAAAGTATGTGACCAGATCGCGGATGAGGGCGGGCGGAGGCAATGGAGAGTGACGAAGGGCGCTAGGCCCACCGCCCGCCGGGCGCCACATCCAGATCGCCACCCACCGCGACTACGACGATGCTGCGCCCATCCGCAGCAGCCTCACTGGCCCGCCCGGCGCCACCGCCGCCATGGAAGTGACGGTCGAGGTCGAGCGCATCTGAGAAGCACATGGATCGAGTTGGGTTTGAAGGATCGCGAACGACGAATGACGAAGGGCGCTAGAGCCCCCGCCCATCCCGCGCGCCACACCACCGAGCACTCTCGCCGCTCCGCCGAACCCTATTGTTGCTCCGCCGAGAGCAATAGTTGCTGCGCCGAGAGCAA
This sequence comes from Verrucomicrobiaceae bacterium, assembly GCA_031411695.1. Classification (GTDB taxonomy): domain Bacteria; phylum Verrucomicrobiota; class Verrucomicrobiia; order Verrucomicrobiales; family Verrucomicrobiaceae; genus JAIBCL01. The sequence goes on along the minus strand of JANOBO010000364.1, from coordinate 523 downwards.
TAGTTGCTACGCCGAGAGCTCTCGTTTTCATTTTCAGACCTCTGCTTTTCATTTTCAGAGCTCCACTTTTTAAAATCAGAGCTCTGATTTTCGTTTCCAGAGTGCCTCCCTCCCTTATTCCTGGCCGTTCGCAGCGTCATCGACACATTGCAAGCGCACATTTTCAGCGAAACCGGGCATGTCGGAATGGGAATCCGCCCCGACGTCAACCCTCCTCGAAATAATCCGAGTCCACTCTCTTCACTTCAATAGTCCGCACTGTGGAGACACCGATGTTGTACTCAATCATCAGCTCCGCCAGACGCTTGCCGTCGATCAAGATGACTTTGTGCTGGACACTCTTCGCGTAGTCGGTGGTGTTCTTGTTGAAGTCGCTCGTGGTGATGAAGACGCCTTTGGTGGCGTGTTTGCCGGCCAGGGCACCCACGAAACTTTAGATTTGGTCGCGGCCCACGCTGCTCTGCCAGCGCTTGGCCTGCACATAAATCACATCCAGGCCGAGGCGGTCTTCGTTGATGATGCC
>JANOBO010000363.1:0-12002 GCA_031411695.1 Verrucomicrobiaceae bacterium | reverse complement strand
ATGTGTTTGGCACAGCCGGTGGGATGCGCGGTGGTGCAGATGAATCCACGGATTTTGGAGGCGACGACCATAGTTGGGAGTTCGAGCGTTAGCAGCCGCGTGAGGGCTGGCAACCTGTTTTGCGGTTTGGCACCGTTCATGAATGGGGTCATTCATGACTGGGGTCAGGTGTTTCAAATTGCGGGATTCCAAAAATTCGAGACGTTGCAGGATGCCCAGACAGGTTCGCATCCAGTATGCCGGCGCGATTTATCATGTGATGGCGCGTGGCGACCGGCGGGAGGCCATCTTCCGCGATGATCTGGACCGCAGGATGCTCATCTGGGATACTTGTACCCAGACAGGCACTCACCCACTCCGCACGGGCAGCCCCTGCCCGGCGAGGTAGCGCTTCACATCGCCGACCGTGTACTCGCCGAAGTGAAAAATGCTTGCAGCAAGAACGGCGTCCGCTTTTCCCTCACGCAGCACATCGGCCATGTGCTCGATGCTGCCCGCCCCGCCGCTGGCGATGACGGGAATGCTCACGGCCTCGCTCACGGCGCGGGTGAGGGCGATGTCGTAGCCGGCCTTCGTGCCATCGGCGTCCATGCTGGTGAGCAGGATCTCCCCGGCTCCGCGCCTGCACACTTCGGCGGCCCACTCGACGGCATCCAGCGGCGTGGCATTGCGCCCGCCGTGAGTGAAGACGGTCCAAGAGCCGTGCTCGTTCCGCTTCGCGTCGATGGCGACCACGAGACACTGACAGCCGAACGCCTCCGCGGCTTCGTCGATGACATGCGGCGTCTTCACGGCGGAGGTGTTGATGCCGACCTTGTCCGCGCCGGCGAGGAGCATCAGCCGCATGTCCTCCACCGTGCGGATGCCGCCGCCGACCGTCAGCGGCATGAAGCAGCTCGCCGCCGTGCGCTCCACCACATCAGCCATCGTCCTGCGCTCGTCCGAGGAGGCTGTGATGTCGAGAAACACCAGCTCGTCCGCGCCTTGGTCGTTGTAGGCCTTGGCGCTCTCCACGGGATCACCGGCATCGCGGAGATTGAGAAACTTCGTGCCTTTGACCACGCGGCCCGCGTGAACGTCGAGGCATGGAATGATTCGTTTGGTGAGCATGTGCGGAGGATTGAGGAGGGCAAGAACGCCTTCAGACGGATTTCACCCGAGGGTCAGACTTCAATGTTGGATGTTCAAAGTTCAAGGTTCAATGTTTGATGTCCGCCTTCCATCCCGCGCTACGATCTCCGCGTGCCAGCCCCGCTTCCAGATGACGACCTCTCCGCCGCCTTCCTCTCGTTCCTCGAGGTGGAGCGCCGCTGCTCGCCGCGCACGCTGGAGAACTACCGCCACGCGCTGGATGAGTTCCGCCGACGGCAGCCGGGCTTCGCCACATGGGATGTGCTGACTGCGGACGACTTCCGCCGCTATCTGTTTGAGATGATGAAGCGCGAGCTGGGCCGGGCCACCATCCGGCTGCATTTCGCGGCGATGCGCAGCTTCTTCAAATGGCTGACGCGACGCCGGGGCTGGAAGCACAATCCGCTGCTCGACGTGCAGCTCCCGAAGCAGGAGAAGAAGCTGCCAGTCGTGCTCACACTCGCGCAGATCGAGCAGATGCTGGAACTGCCCATGAAACTGGATCCGAAGATCAAGCGCTCGGCAGTGTGGGCGCCGGAGCGTGACGCGGCGATCCTGGAGCTGTTCTATTCCACAGGCATGCGGCTCAGCGAGCTGGCGGCGCTGGATGTGGAGGACATCGACACGATCAGTGAGAGCGTGCGCGTTTTCGGCAAAGGGCGGAAGGAGCGGATGTGCCCGGTGGGCTCGCACGCCTTGATCGCGATCCAGCGGTATCGCGCGAAGGCCGGCGTGCATGAGGGCGCGCTGTTTCTCAGCAAGCTGAAGAAGCGCATCACCACGCAGGCCATCGGCGACGTGGTGGACAAATACTGGGCCGCCAGCGGGCTGCCGATTCACGTGACGCCGCACAAATTGCGCCACAGCTTTGCCACGCATTTGCTGGATGCGGGCGCGGATCTGCGGGCGGTGCAGGAGCTGCTGGGCCATGCCAGCCTGTCCACCACGCAGATCTACACCCACGTCTCCACCCAGCGCATGAAGGAGGTGTACCAGGCAGCGCATCCACGCGCCTGAACGAATCGAAAACCGATTTGCACCCGCCGTGCTCCTCTCCTAGTCTCCGCCCCCCAAAACATGGCAAAACAAGTACTCGGCAAAGGATTAGGCGCGCTCATTTCCGCGCCCGCCGCAGGCGGCGGAATGGCCCGGCCCATGGTGCCGGCCCTGGCTCCCGCGCCGGCCGCCGCGCCTTTGAACCAGCCCTCACCGGGAGACCAGGTGCGCCGTGTGACGCTGGACGAAGTGGTGCCCAGCCCGCTGCAGCCGCGCAAAGACTTCGAGCCTGAACAGTTGCGCGAGCTGATGGAATCCATCCGCGAGCACGGCATCATCCAGCCGCTCATCGTGCGCCAGGTGAACGGCAAGCTGGAGCTGATCGCCGGCGAGCGCCGCTTCCGCGCATCGCGTGAGCTTGGTTTGAAAGAGGTGCCCGTCATCACCCGCGAGGCCTCGGACCGCGAGGTGCTGGAGATGGCGCTGATCGAAAATTTGCAGCGCGAAGGATTGAACCCCATCGAGGAGGCGCGCGCCTACGAGCGGCTCTCGAAGGAGTTCAGCATGCGGCAGGAGGACATCGCGCAGCGCGTCGGCAAGAACCGCGCCACCGTGGCCAATGCCATCCGCCTTCTCGACCTGCCGCTGACCGTGCAGCAGATGCTGACCGTCGGCCAGATCAGCACCGGGCATGCGAAGGTGCTGCTCAGCCTGAAGGTTGCTGATGAGCAATTCCGCGCCGCCGAGGATGTGGTCCGGAAGAGCCTGACCGTCCGTGCGACGGAAAAACTCGTGGCACAGATTCTCCGGCCACCACCGCCGCCGAAGCCGGGCCCGAAGACCAGCGCGGAACTCGAGGCGGCGATCCGCACAGTCGAGCAGCGTCTCGTGGGCAAGTTTGCCACCAACGTCACGGTCCATCACACGGAGAAGAAGGGCCGCATCGAGATCGATTACTACGGGTCGGACGACCTGAACCGCGTGCTCACCTTGCTTGGCATGGAGGAGGAGAGCTTCGGTGACTAAGGCCGGACAGCATCTGCGCCGCCTCCTCACCACCTGCGCTCTTCTCGCGCTGGCGCTCCTCGCCTCCTGCTCAAAGACGGCCAATGCCGATGACGCTGCGGTGCGCGCTTTTCTCGAGAGCTATTTCTCCACCTGGTCGGTGCGCGAGATGGAAAGTTACGGCGCGTGTTTCCACCCGGACGCGCGCATCACCTATGTGGCCAAAGGTGGCACGCCGCACACCGACGGGCTCACGGATTTTCTCCACGGGCAAAAGCTCGCGCACGCGCAATCAAAGGTGCCGATGTCCGAAAGCCCGACGGAGATGAAGATCACGTATGACGACCGTGTGACCGCCGCCGTCGTGCGATGGAAGCTCACGAAAGGGCCGGAGATCGTGACGGGCACCGACATCTTTACCCTGGTTAAAACGGAGAAGGGCTGGAAGATCATGAGCCTTGTCTTCTTCAACGATTGATCCCGTGAACAAACCCTCCAAGCCAGCCAAGCCGCTCATCAACGAGGCGCACTACCGCGATGCCTCCAGCCGCACCGTTCATCTCGTGCTCGGCGCGATTTGCTTCATCGCGGGCGCGGCGATCATGGTGATCGAGATCAGCGCCTTCCGGCTGCTCGCGCCTGTTTTCGGAAACACGGCCTACACTTGGACAGCCTTGATCGGCGTGATCCTCATCGCCTTCAGCGTCGGCGGATTTCTCGGCGGCTGGCTGGCAGACCGGAAGCTCGCGCTGGACCTCATCGGCTGGCTGCTGGCGGGCGCGTCCGTGCTCACCTTCTTCATCCCTGCCCTGCATGAGGTCTTCGGCGAGTCGCTGAGTGACAACGGCCTCATCGCCGGTCCCGTCGGCATCTCGCTGCTTTTGTTTGCCACACCAGGCGTGCTGCTCGGCGCGATCTCGCCCGCCTCCGTGCGCTTTTACAGCCTGGTGAGCAAGGACAGCCACGTCGGCGCTGCGGCAGGCACGATCAGCATGCTGGGCTCGCTCGGCAGCTTCGTCGGCACCTTCCTCTCCGGCTTTTATCTGCTCTCGAACTTTGGTGTGAAGTCCATCTTCCTGGGCACGGCCACGCTGCTGCTCATTCTTTCAGCGGGCGCGTTCTTCCTGGCAAAGAACACCTGGAAACAGCAGGTGCCGGTGTGGGTCAGCGGCCTCTTTGCGGCGTGGTTTGGCTTCACGGCCAATGACAAGCCGGCGGACAATGTCGTCTGGCATCACGATTCGTTTTACCACCGCATCGAGGTCACGGAGAACGGCGAGGGCGCAAACCTGCGGCGCTTCCTCCACCTGGACTCCACAGTCGAAGGCGGCATCAAAGTTTCCGATGGTTCCCTCGTGCTGGACTACCAGCGCTTCTGGCGGCTGCCGCTGCTGCGCGACGGCTTTGTGATGAAGCGCGCGCTCTTCCTCGGCGCGGGCGCGTTTGGGATGCCGTGCGAGCTGTCGCGCACATTTCCCAATGCGACCGTCGATGTGGTCGAGATCGATCCCGTCGTCATCGAGGTCGGCCATAAGTTCTTCAAGCTCGACACGCATCCGAATGTAGTCTCGCACGCGGCTGACGCGCGGAGCTTCGTCCGCAAGAGCGAGCACAAATGGAACCTCATCCTGGGCGATGCCTACAACGGCGTGCGCGCTATCCCGCCACAACTCGCCAGCCGTGAGTTCTTCAAGCAGGTGGGAGATCACCTCGCTCCAGGCGGCGTGTTTGTGATGAACGTCATCACTGCGGTCGATGGGCCGAAGTCTGAGTTGCTGGCCGGGATGCTGGCCACGCTGCGCGAGGTGTTTCCGCACGTGCACGCCTTCCCGATTCAAGGTGGAGGCCAACTCGCGCAGAATGTGATCCTCATGGCATCGTCTGAAGACTGGACACCGCTGATCACCGAGCGCACCTACGTCGCCGGCTCCTGGCAGTCACAGCTCGTGTTCCATTACTTCGCGCCGAACCGCCTTCCCACGGGCGGACAGATCTTCACGGACGATTTGAATCCCGTGGACGCCGTCATCGCCCGCGCGCTCTTCGAGTAGCGACACTCACGCCCGTTGTGCGTGGATTCACCGCACTGCGCGATTTGCAGCCAAGACAGCGCGTCCCACGCGGCTAGCGTGAGCTTCAATGAAGTGGTTTCGCGCCTGCATCATCGCCATGCTGTTCCTGCCGGTCTTCGTGTCGGCGGACACAGCGCGTGATCGCGCGCTGAATCTGCCCGCCTTGCTGCGCGACAAAGTCTATCGCGCAACCATAAGTCCGCGGTGGAGCACCGACGGAAACTCGCTGAGCTATCGCGTCCTCATCGGCCCGGGCGCATACGAGAATGTGGAAGTCGATGCGCTGACGGGAAAGCGCACCGCCTCCCTCGCGCAAGGGCCGGCATCTGGACAGCTCACATGGGAAGGGGCTAGGCGCTCCGAGCAAGGCGGCCCGCCGACCAGCTTGATCATCGGCAATCACCTGAAGCGCCGCGTTGAACTCATGTGGATCGATCCAGATGGAAAGCGGCAGAGCTACGGCAACGTGCAGCCCGGCGAGTCCCGCACGCTGAACACCTTTGCCGGCCATGCATGGCTGGTCGTCGAATCTTCCGGCGATGAGCTGGGCTATTGCCACGGTGGCAGCAGTCCGCTCAAGGTGGTGCTCGAGGAAAGCTCCGTCGTGCGCAGGCGGGCTGCGGTGAAGTCAACTTCGGACACCGCCAGGACGAAGGCCTTTCACATCCGCGATCACAACGTGTTCACCGAAGACGGCCGGCAGCTCACCACCGACGGCAGCGCCGCTCACGAGTATCGCGCGCCACTCTTCGTGTCGCCTGACAAGAAGCATCTGCTCGTCATGCAGGTGGAGCCGGAGCAGGAGCATTTGGTTTCCTTCGTGGAGTCAGCGCCGAAGGATCAGACGCAGCCGAAGCTGCACCAGCATCAGTATTTGAAACCTGGCGACCGCATCACGCATCCACACCCGAGGTTGTTCGATCTCGAGTCGCTAAAGCCAGTGCCGGTATCCGAGGACTTGATGCCGAATCCGTGGTCGCTCGACAACATTCACTGGTCCGCCGACAGCTCGCAGGTTTTTCTCCGCTTCAACCAACGCGGCCACCAGCTCATGCGCATCATCGCCATCGATGCCAGAACCGGAGCGGCACGCACGGTGATCGAGGAGACAAGCAAAACGTTCATCGACTACTCACAGAAGACGTTTCTCCATTGGCTCGACAAAACCAGCGAGGTCATCTGGATGAGCGAGCGCGATGGATGGAACCATCTCTGGCTCCACGACACGGCGAAAGGCTCGGTGAAGAATCAAATCACAAAAGGCCCGTGGCTCGTGCGCAAAGTCGAACACGTCGATGAGGCAAAGCGGCAGGTGTGGTTCATGGCCTGTGGCGCGGTCGCGGGACAGGACCCGTACTTCCAGCAGCTCTGCCGCGTGAACTTCGACGGCCGCGGATTTGTGGTGCTGAGCGTGGGCGATGGCACCCACGAGATCGCCTTCTCGCCCGACCGTCGCTTCTTCACCGATGAATGGTCGCGGGTGGACCAGCCGCCGGTGCATGAGCTTCGGCGCGCGGAAGACGGGAAGCTTATCACGAGACTCGAGGAGGCAGACGCAGGCGCGCTGCTGGCCACGGGATGGAAGACTCCGGAGCGGTTTGCAGCGAAGGGACGCGACGGGATGACCGACATCTTTGGCGTGATCTACAAACCAACTGACTTCGATCCCGCGAAGAAGTATCCGATCGTCGAGGAGATCTACGCCGGACCGCACGGTGCGTTTGTGCCGAAGAAGTGGGGCCTGCAACAGCGGCAGCATCAGATGGCGGAGCTCGGTTTCATCGTCGCGCAGATCGACGGCATGGGCACCAACTGGCGCAGCCGCGCGTTTCATGACGTGTGCTGGAAGAATCTCAAGGACGCGGGCTTCCCGGATCGCATCGCCTGGATCAAAGAGGCGGCGGAGACGCGGGCCTGGATGGACCTGTCTCGCGTCGGCATTTACGGCGGCAGCGCGGGCGGGCAGAACGCGCTGGCCGCCCTGCTGCATCACGGAGATTTTTACAAAGTCGGCGTCGCAGACTGCGGCTGTCACGACAATCGCATGGACAAAATCTGGTGGAACGAGGCCTGGATGGGCTGGCCCATCGGACCGGAATATGCGGACAGCTCAAACGTCACGCACGCCGCCAAGCTCACTGGGAGGCTCATGCTCATCGTCGGCGAGATGGACACGAACGTCGATCCGGCGAGCACGATGCAGGTGGCCGCAGCGCTCACGAAAGCGCAGAAGGACTACGATCTGGTCATCGTCCCCGGCACCGGCCATGGTGCGGCTGAGACGACGTTCGGCTTTCGCAAGCGAATGGATTTTCTTGTCAACGAACTCAAACCCACCAGCACACGATGAGCACAAAATGGAGCGGAGTCTTTCCCGCCGTCACCACGCAAATGCACGAAGACCAGTCGCTCGACCTTGCGGCGACGGCACGACACTTTGAAGCCCTTATCGAATCCGGCGTGTCCGGCCTTATCGTGTGCGGATCACTCGGAGAAAACCAGACACTGCAGCCCGACGAGAAGCGCGCCGTGGTGAGGTGCGCGGTCGAGACGGCACGCGGTCGTGTGCCCGTGCTCAGCGGCGTGGCGGAGATGAGCACGCAGACTGCGGCTACGTACATGCAGGACTGCGCGAAGCTCGGCGCGGCCGGCTTCATGATCATGCCGGCGATGGTTTACAAAGCCGACAACAGGGAGGTCATGCATTGGTTCCGCACGTTGGCCGAAGCGACTCCGCTGCCCTGGATGCTGTACAACAATCCCATCGGCTATGTGATCGACGTGACGCCCGAGATGTTCGTCGATCTCGCCGACGTTGAGAATCTCGTCGCCATCAAGGAGTCATCCGCCAACCCGCGCCGAATCACCGAGCTGAGGAATCTTGTGGGCGACCGCTACCAGCTTTTCACCGGAGTGGATGACCTCATCCTCGAGTGCTCGATCAATGGCATCGACGGCTGGGTCGCCGGCAGCGGGATCGCATTTCCGAAGGAGAATCAACGAATCTGGCAGCTCACGCGCGAAGGCAGATGGGACGAGGCGCGCGCGCTGTTCCGCTGGTCGCAGCCGCTGATGAAGCTCGACACGCATCCGCACTTCGTCCAATACATCAAGCTCCTCGCGCAGGAGACGGGCCTCGGCAAAGAATGGGTGCGGGAGCCGCGCCTGCCGATCTCAGGCGAAGAACGCCATCAGGTGCTGAGGATCATCCGCGATGCTCTCGCGAAGAGGCCCCTATGACACGCCGCATCGCAATCATCGACTCCCACACGGGAGGCGAGCCGACGCGGGTGGTCGTCGGCGGCGGGCCCGACCTCGGTGGAGGCAGCGTGGCGGACCAGTTGCGGGTGTTTCGCGGGCAGCATGACCGCTTCCGCCGCGCCATCGTGACCGAGCCGCGCGGCTCGGACGTGATCGTTGGCGCATTGCTGGTCGAGCCGCAGGACAAGTCCTGCGTGACCGGGGTGATCTATTTCGACAACGTGCAGTTCATCGGCATGTGCGGACACGGCACCATCGGACTCGTGGCCACGCTGGCGCACATGGGGCGGATCACGGCGGGAGAGCACCGCATCGAGACGCCCGTCGGCGTGGTGGGCATCGTGCTGCATGACGATGGAATGATTTCTGTGAAGAACATTCCGGCCTTCCGGAAGGCAAAGGATGTGAGCCTCGCCGTCCCGGGTTTCGGTGTGCTGAAGGGCGATGTCGCGTGGGGTGGAAATTGGTTTTTCCTGACGGAGGACCACGCTCTCGTGCTCGACTTGTCGAATGTGGAGCAGCTCACCGATCTGACATGGGCCATCCGGCAGGCGGTGAACACCCAAGGCTTTCCCGAGGTGGACCACATCATCCTCTATGGCCCGCCGCGCTCGGCGGAGGCACACGCGCGAAACTTTGTGCTCTGTCCCGGCAAGGCTTACGACCGCTCCCCGTGCGGCACGGGCACGAGTGCAAAGCTGGCCTGTCTGGCTGCGGACGGATTGCTAGGCGAAAACGAAACGTGGGTGATCGAGAGCGTGGTGGGCAGCCGGTTCAGCGGTTCGTTTGCGTGGGAAAACAAACAGGAGGGCCGCATCCTGCCGACGGTCACCGGCGACGCTTTTGTCACTGGAGAGGGCGTGCTGCTGCTCGACGAGCGTGATCCGTTTTGCTGGGGAATCGGTGAATGACGAATGCCGGAGGATATGAAGCGCGTGGTCATCATTGGCGGCGGTGTCATTGGATTGTGCTCTGCGTATTACTGCGCGAAGCGGGGTCATCGGGTGACGGTGATCGACTCGGGTGACGGCGCGCATGGGTGCTCATTTGGCAATGCGGGCATGATCGTGCCGAGTCATTTCATTCCACTGGCGGCGCCTGGCATGGTGGCGCTGGGCTTGAAATGGATGTGGAATCCGGAGAGCCCCTTCTGGGTGAAGCCGCGCTTGAGCCTCGAACTGCTGGAGTGGGGCGTGAAGTTCTGGCGCTCAGCGACTGCGGAGCATGTCCGGCGTGCGGCGACTGTGCTGCGCGACATGCATCTGGCGAGCCGCGCCTGCTTTGAAGAAATCGCCGCGGAGTGCGGCAACGATTTCGGCCTGGTGAGGAAGGGTCTGCTCATGCTCTGCAAGACTCAGCACGCGCTCGAGGAGGAAGCCAAGACGGCTGGCGCAGCCAATGACCTCGGGGTGCCGGCGCAGGTGCTCGACGCACGAGAAACGGCGGCCCTCGATCCGGCGGTGCGCATGGATGTGGCGGGGAGTGTTTACTTTCCGAAGGACTGCCACTTGTCGCCTGCGCGATTCATGGGGTCGATGCAGAGACGGTTGATCGAGGCGGGAGTCGAGCTTCGGTGGAACACGCGCGTCCAGTCGTGGCTGAAGTCTGGAAGTCACGTCACAGGCGTGATGACGTCCGCAGGTGCCGTCGAGGCGGATGAGTTTGTGCTATGCGGAGGTGCATGGTCGCCCGCTCTCGCGCGGGGCATCGGCGTGCGACTGCCGATGCAGGCTGGCAAGGGCTACAGCCTCACCTTGACGAAGCCGCGCGAGCTGCCGCAGCTTTGCTCGATCCTCTGCGAGGCGCGTGTGGCGGTGACGCCGATGGGCGGGACGTTGCGTGTCGGCGGCACGATGGAGATCGCCGGCAATGACACGTCGATCAATCCGCGCCGCGTGCAGGGCATCGTGAAATCACTGCCGCGCTACTACCCGGAGTTTCGCGCGGAAGACTTTGCCGGTGTCGAGCCTTGGGTGGGACTGCGGCCGTGTTCGCCGGACGGAATGCCGTATCTCGGCCGCTCGCCATGTGGAAATGTGACGATCGCCACAGGCCACGCGATGATGGGACTGAGCCTCGGGCCGGTGAGCGGGCGGCTGGTGAGCGGGATCGTGAGTGGTGAGGCACCGCAGATTGATCTGGGGATGCTGGCTCCCGGAAGGTTCTGAAAGTGGTGCGACCCGCTGGGTTGCATTCAAAGCCGAGTGCAACCCAGTGGGTTGCACCGCTTTACGTCCCGCGCTGGTTGCCGAACCATTCGATGTGCAAGCGCGGTGAGAGTCGATAGCCCTCGCGCTTGCACCAGTCGATGAGCAGCGGTGTGCGGCTGCGGAGTGTCTCCGCCTCAATGCCCTCGGGCATGAGCAGGATTCTGTGCGGTGGAATGGTGAGGCCGATCTGCCGCACGATGCTTTCTGCTTCGCGCACATCATCGTCGCAGGAGATCACAAATTTGAGCTGGTAGTCGAAGACCTGGCACCAAGCGCGAAGCACGTCAGGCTGAAGCCGCGCGCGCTCGTGCTTCCTCACCCATGCCTGTCCCGCAGCCTCGGGCGTCGGTGTGGAGTTGGCGAGCTTTGGACTGATCGACGCGAGATCACACTCGATGCCGTCAGGCAGAACGGTGCCGGCTGTCTCGATGGTGATATGCATGCCTTTCCCTCGAAGTGCCGCGAGCAGCTCAGGCATGGCTTTGGCGATCATCGGCTCGCCTCCGGTGACGACGACGAACCGCGTGGGATGCCGCTCCACCTCGGTGATGATCTGCCCGACGCTCATCTCGATGCCCCCGGGTTTCCACGAGGCATACGGCGTGTCGCACCAGGCGCAGCGTAGATTGCAGCCGGATGTGCGGACGAAAACGGACGGCACTCCGGCCAGCGATCCCTCGCCCTGGATGGAGTAAAAAATCTCCGAGATGAGCATGGGCCGAGTATGGCGCGGGCAGCGTGATGCGCCAGCGATTGAGACTTGCGCGGCACAGGCGTGATCGGATAATGCGCGCCCATGCGGTCACGTTTTCAAAATGCCCTGCTTGCGATTGGCGTGCTCATGCTGGCCAGTTGCTCGTCTCCGACGAAGCGAGAGTGGAGGTACGAGAGAAACGGCTCGCGGACGGCCATCGTGATCGACGGACAAGCAGTGCCGCCGGCAAACATCCCACACGCCGCGCTGCGTGCCGTGGCAGGTGGCAACCGTCTGGTGGGCAAGCCATACCGCATGGGCGGCGGGCACAAGTCGTTCGAGGACACTGCGTATGATTGCTCCGGCACGGTTTCCTACCTTTTGCATTGCGCAGGGTGCCTCGACGCACCGACGACATCAGGCGCGCTGCGGAATTTCGGAAGTAAGGGCGAGGGGAAATGGATCACGGTTTACGCGAAGAACGGCCACACATTCATCGTCGTGGCCGGCCTGCGGATGGACACCGGCTACAACGGAGCGCGCGAGGGTCCGAAGTGGACCACCAAGTCCCGGCCCTCGAGCGGCTACATCATGCGGCATCCGCCCGGACTTTGAGGTGCCATCGATTCCGGA
>JANOBO010000362.1:0-17691 GCA_031411695.1 Verrucomicrobiaceae bacterium | reverse complement strand
CCGAAGCCGCCGCGCTCACTCCCAAGGCAGCCGTCCACACCCAGGCGGAACTTTTCTAGCGCCGATGGCGGCGCGGCCTGCAGTTTGATGGGGAAACATTCCTGAGGCGACCGGGCCTTGGAATACACGCAATCTCCCCCTGCCTCCCCTGCCTGGTTCCCAAACTCCGTTTGGGAACGCACTTGTCTGCGCAACTCCGTTGCCCCCTGGGGGCGTCCGCACATGGCCAGCGTCCCGCCGCCGAAACAGAGTTTCGCCCGCAATTGCGTTCCCAAACGGAGTTTGGGAACGAGGACGGCAGAGAGTTTGTAGTCCAAGTTGCGGTCTCCTCAGTAGCTTCATCGAATGATGGTTGATGGCTTGCTCAAGCTGGGTGATGGCGTGGACATAAGGCGGCGAGTTAGTTACGAAGATCCAGGGTCGTCAAACACTCGCTTGGTGATGATACTTCGCAGATGGCAGACCTCACCAACCCCAGGCTCATCAAGTTGAAGGGCCTTCTCTTCCTGTTCATTGGAAGTATCTCGTCGGTGCTCATCCTCATCCATGCACCCAATCTTACCGTGGCTTTCCTGCTGGTCATCGCCATCTGGAGCTTCTGCCGCTTTTACTACTTCGCTTTCTACGTGATCGAACACTACGTCGATCCGAGCTTCAAATTCGCCGGCCTTTGGGATTTTGCTCGATACATGGTGAAGCGGAGGAAGTGATGGGCGGACACGCCACCAAGCTGTTGTTCGTGTGCAGCCGAAACAAGATCCGGAGTCTCACCGCTGAAAAGCTGATGGAGGGAGTGCCAGGTTACGAGGCACGCTCTGCCGGCACCCAAGCCTCAGCTCGCATCGGCGTGACCTCGGGTATGATTCGATGGGCGGACATGATCTTCTGCATGGAAAGGTCACACCTGGAGAAAATCCGGAATCGTTTTCCTGAAGAAATGAATGGCAAGCGTGCGATCGCGCTCCATATCCCGGATGAGTATCAGTTCATGGGCGAGGATTTGCTCGATGAACTCCGGGCGAAGCTGGCGGATCACGTCAGCCTTGCAGCCGAGGATTGACGAACGCCAGATCAAGTCTTGATCATTCATTTTCTCATGCGCCTCCTCACCTCCCTGTCCATTTTCTTCGCCGCGATCGTCCCACTGCACGCTCAGCGCCTCGTCGATCACGTCTTCATCATCAGCTTCGATGGAGGAAAGCCAGCCGTGATCGCGGAGAGTGAAATGCCGGCCTTGAAGAAGCTCACAGCCGAGGGCGCTGTGACTTGGACCGCCCAAACGATCTTCCCCCCGAAAACGCTGCCTTCGCATACCTCGATGCTGACGGGCATGGCTCCCGACAAGCATCGTGTCCTTTGGAATAACTACGAGCCTGTCCGAGGTCTCATTCTGGCACCTACCATTTTTTCGATCGCAAAACGTGCTGATCCACAGACCACGACAGCGATATTCGCGGGCAAAGCAAAGTTCATGCATTTGATGCAGACGGGCACCCTCGATCTCTTCGATTTCAAAGGGCCGCAGCAGGAGATGCGAACGGGCGAGGCCCAAGAGATCGAGAAGTCAGTGAATCCTGCGCAAACGGTGGCGAAAGCCGCCGTCGCTCACATTGTCGAGAAGAAGCCGAACCTCTGTTTCATTCATTTCCCCGATCCAGATTCGGCGGGACACAAAAGCGGATGGGGCTCCCCAGAGCAAAAGGAGGCATTCAAGGTTTCCGACCAGGCATTGAGCCAGGTAATGGAGGCAGTTCAGAAAGCGGGCATCGCCCAGAGCAGTGTCATCATCATCAGCGCCGACCATGGAGGCCACGACAAGGGCCACGGCGAGAACATTCCAGACGACATGAACATCCCGTGGATCGCGTGGGGCAAGGGAGTGAAGAGGAACTTCGTGATCACCCAGGCGGTGACCACCTACGACAGCGCCGCCACCGCCCTCTGGCTTCTCGGAGTGCCCGTGCCGACCGAGTTCGATGGAAAGCCGGTGAGGCAGGCATTTGAGTTCATCAAATAGCGGGGCGTTTTTGGCTCCGGTCACGGGGTTTTGCCGCAGCGGCGCAATCGCATGCCCGTTCGCTACCGCAAGGAGGCTTTGATTAGCCGTTGTCGGGGTCGGCCGTCACGACCAGCCACCGGGCAATGGGCGCGCTTGGATACATCTTTAGCGGTATCCATGCAGTTGAATTCTGTCTTTCAACGCAGAGACGCAGAGACGCAGAGGCCGCGGAGGAAGGTCCTCGGTTTTCATGGCGCTCACCATTTGGTGACCGCTCGGCAGTCTGCGTCTCTGCATCTCTGACTGACCCCGCTCCCGCGCTCCCCCCCTTTTCAGCGGCCCTCCGACGCAGGCGGAACTGCAATCCTTTGCGATGGGCGGATCCATTGCGGGCGGCGCTGACGAGCTTGCCTGAGGGGCAAAAACTCATTTCCGGCGCTCGCGGGACACCGCCCGCGGATGGCTCGCGGCTGAAAAGCGAACCGCGCAGCCACCCAAAGCTGCGCGGTTCTTAACCCAACAACACAAACACCGATACGAAGCACGATACGGCGGGTTTGGCGGCGCGCAAATTGGGGCCGTTATTTTTTTGAAAAAAGCGCTATCGAAGCCTCAAATTACCGGCGAATTCGGCAACTGGACAAGGCATCTCAGCCTTCCCGTTTCCATTGTCCCCCCAGCTACTTGTCGAAGTAAACGCCCTGGCGGTCGAGGATCGTGCCGGTGGCGAGCCAGAGCTGGCTGATGCTTTTGTTCAGTTCGGCGATGGTGGCGAGTTCGCGGCTCTGGGCGTCGCCCAGTTTCTGGGCCTGCGAGATCAATTCGAAGCTGGAGATTTGCCCTTCCTCGAGGCGCTTGTAGGCGACCCGCACGGCTTCCTCATTCAGCTCCCGCGTTTTGCGCGCGGTTTCGACGCGCTGCTGGTTGGTGAGGATGCGGCTGATCACGGTATCGACGTCCACGCCGACGTTGAGTTCGGTTTGTTTGACCTTGAGTACGGATTGCTCTTTGAGGCCTTTGACGAGGTTGAGCTGGGCCCGTTCCTTGACGAAACCGAGGGGAATCTGCACCTGGACCCCGGCGCTCCACTCGGGACTGTGCGCGCTCACCGCATCGTCGAAGGCGTCGCCGTAATTGCCCTGAAGGCCATTGAGGCCGTAGGTGCCCACGAGATCGACCTGCGGCCACATTTGGTTGCGGGCGAAACGGAGGCGCACGTTCTGGATCTCGGCATCGAGCAGCGCGCTCTGGTAGTCGTAGCGCCGGGCGAGCGCGGTCTGCATGAGTTCGGCGTGATTGATTTTCGGAACGGTCAGCCGGGGGGCGGTCATGGGGATGAAGATGCGCTGATCCCCGGACTTGAGTTCGTCGAGGATGAGCCGCTTGAGAGCGAACTGGCGCTCCAGAAAGAATCCCTTTGAGATGAGCAGCGCTTCGCGATCGGTGCTGACCTGGACTTCGGCCTGCTGGACGTCGAGCGGGGACATGAAGCCCAATTCGAGCCGGCGCCGATTCTGCGCGAGCAGCTTCATGCCGGACTCGATCATCTGCTCTTTCAACTCCACGTCGCGCATCGCGTAGAGCATGTCGTAGTAGGTGCCAATGACGCTCTGGATGGTGGTCGAGATGCGCTGTTTCCAGGTGTAGATCTGGATCTGTTTGTTGATCCGCGCGATGCGGAGGTCGGCGAGGTTGGCGTCGGGGCCGAAGTTCTTCAGGAGGGGCTGAATAACGGTGATGGTCGCAGAGGTCTGGTAGTAGGGGATTACTTCGCGGATGTCGCCGGAGAAGGTGTTGCGCAACTTGTTGGCCTCGACCTGAAAGCCATAGCGCATCCCCCACGGAGTGCGGCCCTGGATGCCGGAGCTGATGCGGTCATTTTGCTGGTCGAAGATGATGGAGCTGATTCCGGTGGTGGCATCGTTGCGGTCGAGCGGAGCGAGCCCCTGCGCCTCGCGGATCGCATCGGTGTTTTGGTTGATCGCGTTGATCTGGTCGAGCTGGCGAAGCTCGGACGCGGAGTTGAAGACGTTCGTGTTGTCCGGCCGGCGGATGGATTCGCGAATCGCAGTGGTGTTGAAGATGGGATCAAAATTCCCCGCAGCCGAGCGGCGGCGGGCCTCCTCCACAGCGATCCCCACGCGCTCGAATTTCGCGTCGAGGTTGTTCTTCAAGGCGAGCTCGATTGCCTGCTCGAGCGTGACCATTTCCGCCTTGGTGCCGGGGCCGAAAAACTCCGCACCGATATTGGCGATGCCGGCGGCGCGGGCACTACAGGCGAGGAGGAGAAGCAGGGCGATCCGGCAAAAAGGCATTTGGGGTGGCAGATGTAGGACGGGGCAGCGTGTTTGGCGAGCGCGGCGGCGCTAGAATCGATAGTCGAGGCTGACGAGATCGAGGAGGGACTGGAGGACCATTTTCCCGAACGGCCGCTTGCCCGCGTAGATCCGGGCCTGGCCGGTCATGCCCTGGCGGAGGACGGCGCCCGGATTTTGCACGTCGATCTGGGCGGCGAAGATGCGCTCGACGGGGACTTCGTGGCCATCGCGGTCGATGAAGGTGCTGACGTCGCCGGAGCGTTTCGCGGAGAAGGCGGCGGGCATGTTCTTGGTGATGGGGACGAGCGGAGCGGCAACGATGCTGCCCTGGAAGATGCGGCCGGGATACGCATTGGCCTGGAATTCGACGCGCTGGCCCGGGGCGATATAGCGCACCTGCTTTTCGTTGAGCGGGATCTTGATGCGGATGGGATCGAGCGGGGTCAGTTCGCAGAAAAGCTCGCCGCTCTTGAGGAGGTGACCGACCTTGAGCGGCAGGTCGCGGGTGAGGATGAGGCCGTCATGCGCGGCGCGGACTTCGAGCATTGTGACATCGCGCTCGGCGCTGCTCAATTCCGCGGCGTAGCGCTGCCGCATGTTCGCGAGTTGCTGGAGTTCGGCCGGTTTGTCGAGGCCGAGCGCACGCTGGAGCTGGCCTTCGCTGGAATGAAGGCGCTGCCCGGAGATCACGAGTTTTTGGCGCAGCTCCCGATTTTCCAGCCGGGCGAGGAGCTGGCCGGTGGTCACACGATCGCCTTCCTTGACGAAGACGGCCTCGATGAATCCGGGGACCTCCGGCCGCACCTGCTCGGGCTCGGCGAGTTCGATCGCGCAGACGCGCTTGATCTTCAGCTCGATGGGCAAAAAGCAAAAGGCGAGGAAGGCGGCGATGGGGAGTCCGAGGACGAGCCCCATCCGGCGCCAGCGGCCGCCGGGTTGCAGGTCTTCGCGGGTAAGTTTGAGTTGTTGCACAAAGTGGAGGAGCGGGACACCGACCCAGCCGATGCCGGCGAGCCAGGCAAACCAATCGGAAAGCCCCTCGAGCCCGAGCGGCTCCAGGTGAGGCTTCATGAAGATGATAAGGTTGTAAATGACCCAGTATCCGTAGAGCCACGAGAGGATGGCGTAGGTGTAAAAGAGCCAGAGCCGCTTTTTCGGCAGCGGTAGGCGGGAGAGCACGCCTTCCTTGTTGCTCGAGCCGAAGAGCCATTTGTTGATCTTGTGCTGGATGAGCGCGCGCGATTTTCCCTGGAGGTTCGGCACCTCGATGAGGTCGGTGAGAATGTAATACCCGTCGAAGCGCATCAGCGGGTTGGCGTTGAAGAGGATCGTCGAGACCGAGGCGATGAGGATGATGTTGAAGAGGAAATCCTTGAACCAGCCGGGCTGGACGATCGCCCAGAGGAAGACGGCGAAGGCCGCGAAGATCAGCTCCACGTAGATGCCCGCCGCGGAAACGAGGATGCGATGTTTGCGATTCGGCATCACCCATGAGTCGGTGACGTTCACGAAAAAATAGGGCGTGAACACGAGCGACATGAAGCCGACCTCGTGGACCTCGCCGCCGAAGTGTTTGCACGTGAGCCCGTGGCCGAGCTCATGCACGCTCTTGATCAGGATCGTGGTCACCCACATCAGCGCGAGATTTTCCCAGTGGAAGATATTCGCGAGCGCCTCGTCGAGCCCCTCGGCGTGCTGGAGGAATACGACGACCCCAAGCGCGATGATCGCGATGGAAATCCACATCGCCGTCTTCGTCCAGATCCACCAGAACGGCTTGGCCATTTTCCCGAAAGCGGTATCCGGATCCCAGAGCGAGAAGCGGAAAAAGAAGACCTTATTGGCGAGCGCGTAGAGGCCGCCCTTTTTCTTCTTCTGCTTTTTCACCGCGTCATAGCGCGCCTTCAGCCGCACGCCCTGGACGCTGAGGAACTGGAGCATCGCAAGGTCGTTCGCGAATCGCAGCACGCGCTCGTTGACCTCCTCGGGCGTGTATTCGAGCCGGACGTGGGGAAAGCGGCCCTGATACGCCTCGCGCACCTGGCCGAAGGTGCGGTGCCCGTCGAAAAGCGTGGCGAGGAAGTAGTCCTCGTCCGTCATGCGGAAATACTGGAGCGAGATCGGGTCCTTCACCACGTAGTAGGTGCGCCCCTCGTACCGCTGTTGCGTGATGACCAGATCCTTCCGCAACGGCGGCATGA
This sequence comes from Verrucomicrobiaceae bacterium, assembly GCA_031411695.1. GTDB lineage: Bacteria > Verrucomicrobiota > Verrucomicrobiia > Verrucomicrobiales > Verrucomicrobiaceae > JAIBCL01. The sequence continues at coordinate 11,173 of JANOBO010000362.1, read as the reverse complement.
CCACATTCTCCTGCTGCGGCGGAGGCGGCGGGGAGACGGGCTCGGGATGGGCGGCTACGGCGGACATGCGCGGAAAATTATGAGGGATGAGTGCTGAGGTATGAAGGCGGCAGCAGCGCGGTGGTCCTTACTTCATACCTCATCACTCATCACTCATCACTCATCACTCATCCCTTCATTTCAGCTTGGCAAAGTCGGCCGTCCCGCGCATCCCGGCCTTGATCTTGTGGTCGGCGTTGTCGATCAGCACTTTCACCCGGAAGAGCCCGCTGCCGGCGTCGATCCGCGGGTCGATGAAAGAAACTCTGCCGATGAAATCCTGATTCCCGATGACCGGGAAACGCACCGGCACTTCCACGTCCTGCTTGATCGTCTGCATCAGCTTCGGATCGAGGTAAAACTGCACGTAAACCTGGTCGATATTCACCACGTCGAGGAGCTTTTCCACGCGGTCCACGGCCTCTCCTGCTTCCTTGTACTTCTTCACCACGATCCCGTTGAGCGGCGAGCGGATGGTCTTTTCCTTGAGCCGCACCTCGGCCGCGGCGAGCTGGATCTTCGCGAGTTCCAGCTCCGTCTGTTTTTCCAGCGCCGTTTCCTTCGATCCGATCTTTTCGTTGAAAAGCTTCTGCGCGCCTTCCGCGGTAAACCTGCGCTGCAGCACCACTTGTTGCGCCTGCTTGACCTCGAGTTCCTCCTTCTCCTTGCGCAACTCGATGAGGATCTGCCCTTCCTTCACGGTATCGCCTTCCTGCACGAGCACATGGTCGATCACTTCCTGGAGCACGGGCGAGCTGACGCTTACCTGCAAGAAGGGCATCACCAAGCCCTGCGTCTCATCGGCGTGGGCTGCGATGGCGAGAGCGAACAGGGAAAAGAAAAAGCGGCGGATCATGGGCGTGGGATTAAAGATTTATCACGGCAGGGCTGACGCTCAAGGGATTTCCCCCCTCGGGGCCTGAAGAATACGAGAGCGCGCCGGGGAGACGAGTGCGAAAACCCGCGCTACCCGATCCATTTGAGCCGCACCCAGTTTCCGATCTTCCGCCCCCAGATGAGGACGAGCGGCTTCCGTCCGAACTCGACTTTCGCGCGACCCGTCAGGCCGGGACGCAGCGCTTCCTTCATCGCCTCCGGCACGGCCACCTCCTTCACGGTGAGGATGAAAACGTTGTCGCTTTCCCGCGGGTAAGCCACGGCGCTGATCTGCTCGCGGTGCTCGATGCGGGTGCGGAAGGTATGCGCGCTCTGGCTGTAGAGGATGAAGCTGAGATCCACCGGTTGCGCCTCGCCACCGGCCGGGAATCGCTTTTCCAGCTGGCCGATTTGTTTCTCCGGGATCTCGGCCTGCACCTCCCAGCGGTCCAGCCCCGCCACCTCGGCGAAGGGGGACCCAGGCTGGATGAATTCGCCCGCGCGCAGTTCGAGATCCTTGGTCAGGATGCGCCCGTCGAGCGGCGCGCGCAGCGTGGTCGCGTCGAGATCGGCGCGCAGGAGCTTCACCTGCTCGCCGGCGGAGCGGGCTTCCAGCGAGGCGATCTGTGCACTGGCTTCGTCCCCCAGTCCGCTCAGGCGCTTCGCCTCGTTCTCGAGCCGCAGGATTTCCTGCGCGAGCTTCGCCAGTTCGGTCTCGATGCGGAATTTGTCGAGCTGCGCGATCGGGTCGCCCTTCTTCACTCGCGCGCCTTCGCGAACGAACACCTTTTCGATCCGGCCGGCGACCTCGGGGACGACCGCGCTTCGTTCCATGGGCTGGAGCCCGCAGTTTCCTTCCACGGTGTCCATCTTCGGGTAAAGCAGGATGGCCGTGATGACGATCAGGATGCCCACCGTCTTCAGCAAGACCTTCCGTCGATGCGGGCCGGTCACCGCAAGCTGCGCATCGCGCATCCGCCGCGTCACCGCGAGGAAAGGCAGCGATCGGTAATCCTGCGCGGCGACGATCACGCGGCCGAGGTGGGTGGCGAGGAATTCGGTGAGCCGCTGGCTTTGCCCGAGTTCCTTCGATCCCGCCGCCGGATCGAAGAACCCCTCCGCGGTGCTTTCGGCGAAGAGCACGCCGACGAGTTGCTGGTCCGCGTTCAGCATGGGCGCCACCGCGGCGCTCACCACATGGCTGAGTTGAAAATACGCGAGGTCGATCTGATCCGTGCGCCGCAGGACCACCGCCTGTTCCTCGCCTTCAGCCGCCGGGGGCAGCTCCCCGTTGTCGGTCAGTGCGGATTCGGCCCGGGCGAGCAGTTCTTTTTTGGAAAGCAGCACCGTGGTCGGCTGGGCGTGCGCGCCGACGAAAGCGGCCATGGCCTTCACCATGGAGCTTTTCTTTTCCACCACCTCCTGCCCTGAGATCGCGAGCACCTGCCACCGGTCGCCGCGCAGGGTCAGCACCGAACAGCGTTCACAGCCGATCAGATCGCGGCCGTAGTTCGCCCCAAGCCGCGCCGCCTCCAGCGGATCGAGCGTGCCGGCGAGATCGTTGGAAAACTTGAGCACATGCTGGAGCCGGTTCACCTCCAGCACCAGATTGCCGAGACGCCGCCCCTGGAGATGCTGCTCCACGTGCGCGGCGAGCGAGCTGAGGAAGGTGGCAAACTCCTGGTAATGCGCCGGCACCACGTAGGGCTGCATCCAGACCTGGAGCACGCCGAGCACCTGTTCCTTGAGGTAAAGCGGAACGTGCAGGAACGGGTACGGCGTGCGGTTCGGGCTCTGCGGCGCCTGCGGCGGCTGGATCTGCGCGAGCTGCGCCTCCAGCGATCCCGGCTCCGCTTGCGATTGCTGATGGCTCGGCGGCAGGACGTGCGGCTTCTTCTCCACCACCGTGTCCGTGAGCATCTTCAGGATCACCGCCCGCTGCGTGTCGTCGGTCTGGAAAAGCGAGGACTCGAACTCCACCTGCGCCGCGAGCTCGAAGGACGACTTCCCATCCGTCGCCCGCTGCCCCACCAGCCAGACCGCGCCGCCCTTCGCATCGCAAGCCTGCACCACGCGCACGAGGAATTGCGCGAAGTATTCTTCGCTCCTCAACTCCTTCTTGCTCAGTTGCGCGATCTCCTCGACGAGCCGCTGAATTCGCAGCCGGGCTGCATCGATCGTTTGTTCCTGGGACATGGGCGGACGGGGAAATAAGGGAGGGTGTCTGGAATTGCAAGACGGGCGGGAGCGGGGCCAGTGATCAGTAATCGATGGGTCAGTAATCATTGGTCGTGATGGCGACGTGTCATCCCGACTGATTACTGACCTTAATGATCACTGCTTCCCTCCGCCTCTCCCCGTCGTATTTGACTTAGCGTCTCCAATTCCTACTCTCCGCCCGGTGAAACCCGCTTCCAGGCTCGAACCCACTTTTGACAAGGCCGCCGCACTCAAGGCGACTTTCGAGCTGATCAACTCCCAGCTTTACTCCGTCGAGGAACGCATCCGCCAGCAGGCCCGCGCCTTCGATCCCGCGGTGGAAGGCTACATCGCCTACGCGATCGAGAGTCATGGCAAGCGCCTGCGCCCTGCCCTCGCCCTGCTCGCGGGCGGCGCCACCGGCAATATCGGCCCGAGCCACTTCGATCTCGCCGTCGTCGTCGAGCTCATCCACGCCGCCACGCTCGTCCACGACGACATCCTCGACGGCGCCGACAAACGCCGCGGCCAGCCCACCGCCAACGCGAAGTGGGGCAACGCGATCAGCGTCCTGCTCGGCGACTGCCTCTTCGCCCACGCGCTCAAGCTCTCGACCAGCTTTCAGAATGGCGAAATCGGCCGCCGCATTGCCCACGCCGCGAGCGACGTGTGCAGCGGCGAGATCATCCAGACCCAGCGCCGCTTCGACCTGAAGCTGAGCGTGCCTGACTACTACAAGATCATCGAGATGAAGACCGCGGCGCTCTTCGCCGTCGCTTGCGAACTCGGTGCGTTCATCAACGAGGCTTCGCCCGAAGTGATCAGCGCCCTGCGCATCTTCGGCCTGCGCCTCGGCACCGCCTATCAGATCTACGACGACGTGCTCGACCTCGCCGGCAATGAGGCCAAAGCCGGCAAGACGCTCGGCAGCGACCTGCGCAAGGGCAAGCTGACCCTCCCCATCCTCCATCTCCTCCAGACGAGCGACGACACCGAGCGCCAGCGGATCAGCGAGATCATCCTCAGCGGCGAGGAATCCGACATCCTCAGCCTCGCCGAGCGCGCCCTCGCCAACGGGGCGATCAAGTCCGCCGTCGCCATCGGCCGCAAGATGCTCCGTGAAGCCAGCACGCACCTCGAAATCGTTCCCCCGAACAAATACCGCGATGCTCTCGGCGGCCTCGTCACCACGCTGGACACGATGATCGCGCAGTTCAGCGAGTAGGTTGAGCGTGGGGTAGTTGAAAACAGCGCAGTCATCCTGAGCGGAGTGAAGGGAGTTCAGCGACCGAAACGCAGTCGAAGGATCCCGTGGGTCTGAGAGGATGTACCGAACGTCAGAAAAACGAGCCGCAGATGAACGCGGATGAAACGCAGATTCAGAGAAATGCGAATCCCTTCCGCGCGCAGCGCGAACCAAAAGCCCGTCATTCTGAGGAACGAAGAACCACTGATCTCTGCGGGCAGCGGGGGTGCGGAGCCGCTGGACATGGATGACCTAATTGGTTCATCCCGCGCGGCGCTTCCCCACTTCCGGGGATTGTGCCTTACTGACTTTGTGAAAAGCGCTGTCGCACTGCTCCTCGCCTCAGTCCTTCCCGCCCTCGCGTTCGATTCCAACGTGACCGCGGAGAACAAGACCCGGCCCACCGCGTTCATGGGCGTGCCGTGGGGCACGGTCCCAGAGGACGCCATGCGCATCCTCAGCGCGCGGTCCGGCGTCACCGTCCCGGAGGAATTGCCCGCCGACCAATCGAAGATCGAGCTGACGGGCGGCAACTTTTCCGGCGAAGCCGCCGAGAAATGGACCCTGGAATTTGCCAAACGAAAGTTCTTCGCCGCGACGGTCGTCATCAAAGCCGATGGCAACGCCCCCGCGCGTTATCGCGACCTCAAGCAAATGCTCGTCGCAAAATACGGACCCGCCTCGCGGGAAGGAAAGCCGCCCATCGGGATCGGAGCGGACAAGAAAGATCGCCGCGCCCAGCAGCGCCTCTATCCGGATCAGAAACTTTTCGGCAACACTGCGTCCTGGAAATTCACCCCCACGCTGGCCGACAAGGAGCCGAAGACCATCGAACTCATTCTCGCCACCGCCGGCGGCATCCTCGCCACCGATGAAAGTCAGCTCGTGGTGATGGTCCGGTATTCCAATGAGGCCTTCGCCCCGCAAGCCGGCGCCGGTAAATCCGGGACACCTGCGAAAACCCGCGGCCCCGACGATTTGTGAGCTCCCCGCGCATTCACGAACTCCCCGCCGAGGATCGCCCGCGCGAAAAACTCGCGACCCGCGGCGCCGCCGCGCTGAGCGACAGCGAACTCATCGCCATCCTCCTGCGCACCGGACTGCCCGGCGCCAATGCCGTCGATGTCGCCCGCCAGCTCCTCGCCGAATTCAAGTCACTCAGCGGCCTCGCGCGCTGCACGGTCACCGAGCTTTCCCGGATCAAGGGAGTCGGCCCCGCCAAAGCCGTGCAACTCGCCGCCGCCTTCGGCCTCGCCTCGCGACTGGCCCGCGAGACCCTGCATCGCCAGCCGCTCGACACTCCCGCGGCCATCTACGATCTGCTCGGTTCCGAGTTGCGCACACTCCATAGGGAATCCCTCCGCGTGGTGCTGCTCGACACCAGGCTCCATCTCATGCGCGTCGAGGAAATCTCCCTCGGCAGCATGAATGAAAGCATCGCCCACCCGCGCGAAATTTTCCGCCCCGCCCTCATCTACTCCGCCTTCGCGATCATCATCGTCCACAATCACCCCTCCGGAGACCCCGCCCCGAGCGACGCCGACCGCCGGCTCACCGTGCGCCTCGCCGAAGCCGCCCGCCTTCTCCAGATCCGCCTCTACGACCACATCATCATCGGCACCACCGACAACCATGGCCGCCAGCCGTGGTTCAGCTTCCGCGAGGGAGGGCTGTTGTGACAGCAAGTTGAGAGTTGAGTGTTGAGAGTTGAGTGGCGAAAACTTTCCAGTCGCGCGCGACGGAGGCTCCGCGCGCCGCGCGCCTCTCAACTCTCAACTCTCAACTCTCAACGTTTCTGATCCACCCCACCGCCGTCATCCATCCCCACGCTCAGCTCGGCATTAATGTGGCCGTCGGTCCGTTCGCCGTGATCGAAGGCCCCGCGCAGATCGGCGACGGCTGCACCATCCACGCGCACGCCGTCGTCAGCGGCCATGTGGTCATGGGAAAGGACAACGTCATCGGCCACGGCGCGTTCATCGGCGGCGACCCGCAGGACTTCGCCTTCCGGCCCGAGGTGCAAAGCGAAGTGCGCATCGGTGAAGGCAACAAGATCCGCGAGTACTGCACCATTCATCGCGGCACGAGCAACGGCAGCGCGACCATCGTCGGCAGCCACTGCTTCCTCATGGGCGGCGCCCACGTGGCGCACAACTGCCGGCTCGGCGACCGCGTCATCCTCGCCAACAACACCCTCCTCGGCGGCCACGTCATGGTCGAAGATCGCGTCTTCGTCGGGGGCGGCTGCGTCTTTCACCAGCACATCCGCATCGGCCAGCTCGCCATCTGCCAGGGCGCTTCGGCCTTCAGCAAGGACGTCCCTCCCTTCACCATCGCCGCCGAACGCAATGGCGTCGCCGGCCTCAATGTCGTCGGCCTGCGCCGCGCCGGACTCACTCCCGCCGAGCGCGTCGATGTGAAGGAAGCTTTCTCCCTGCTCTACCGGAGCGGGCACAACGTCCGGCAGGCGCTCACGGCGGCAGCGGAACGCACTTGGGGGCCGCACGGCCAGACCTTCTGGGATTTCGTCCTCGCAGCGGGAAAGCGCGGCTTGTGCGACCTGCTCGCCACGCGCTCCGGGGACTCGGCAGGCCAGGACGATTGATCTGCGGTCCGCGACGAACCCTACTGCGCCGTCGCCTTCGGCAGACTGCCCTGCGCCTCCACGCACGCGAGCGCTTCCCCGACCAGGAACAGCGAGCCGCACAACAACACGCGCTCCGGCGCCGCCCCCGCCGCCGCCAGCGCGGACGCGACATCTCCTGCCGCCGCGCACGGCAACTCCGGCGCCAGCCCGCCGACCACCGCCCGCACTTCCTCCGCCGGAGCCGAGCGCGGGCTGCGCACCGGCACCGCGATGACCCGCGCTGCCAGGGGTAGCAGCGCCGCGACGATCGCCGGGAGATCCTTGTCGGCCAGAACGCCGAGCACCAGCGTCGCCTGCTCGCTCCCGAAAACCTCGCGCCATGTTTCCGCGAGTCGCACCGCCGCCGCGGGATTGTGGGCGCCATCGAGGACGAGACGCTCGCCGCACCGCTGAAAACGGCCGGGCCACTGGACCTCGCGCAGCCCGCGCTCGATCGCCTCGGCGTGAATTCCCAGCGCTGCCAGCGCCAGCGCCCGCACGGCCAGCGCGGCATTCCAGAGCTGATGACTGCCCGCCAGATTCACCACGCTGCCGCTCCACGGCTCAGGGACGAAATCCAGCACCAGCGTGCCTGTCTCGCGCGCCTGCCGCCGCAGCGCCTCCGCGGCTTCAGCGGCCTGCGGCGCCGAGATGGCGGGCACCTCGGCCTTGAAGATGCCCGCCTTTTCCCCCGCGATCTCCGTGAGCGTCGCGCCGAGCCACTGCTGATGATCGAGCGCGATCGGCGTGATCACGCTCACCGCCGGGGTCACCACATTCGTCGCGTCGAGCCGCCCACCCATGCCCGTCTCGAGGACCACGACCTCGCATCCCGCGCGTTGGAAATGGCCGAGCGCGAGCACCGTCACCAATTCAAAAAACGTCGGCTCCGGACTCCAGCCTTCCGTGAGCGCGCGCAACTCGCTCACCCGGCGCGCCACTTCCTCCTCGCTGATCATCTCCCCATCCACGCGGATGCGCTCGCGGAAGGTGACGAGATGCGGCGAGGTGAAAAGGCCGGTTCGTCTCCCCGCCGCGCGGCAGATCGCGTCGAGCATCGCGCACACCGAGCCCTTGCCGTTGGTTCCCGCGACGTGGAGAAATTTCGGGCCGTCCAGACGGAGACCGGACGCATCGATGAGCCGGTGGACGACCTCCAGCCCCAGCTTGATGCCGTGCATTTGCGTGGAGTAGAGCCACGCGACGGATTCGTCGTAGTTCACGCCGTCGGCGCGAAGTAGCCGATGAGATTGCCGAGCGTCTCGCGGAGCTTTTTGCGATGCACGATCATGTCCACCAGGCCGTGCTCCTCGAGGAATTCCGCGGTCTGAAAATCCGGCGGCAAATCCTGGTGCGTCGTTTCCTTGATCACCCGCGGGCCGGCGAAGCCGATCATCGCCTGCGGCTCCGCGATATTGATATCGCCGAGCGTGGCGAAGCTCGCGCTCACGCCGCCGGTGGTCGGGTTGGTCATCACGGAGATGTAGGGCAGCCGCGCCTGCGCGTGCAGCGCGAGCGCGCCGGAGGTCTTCGCCATTTGGAGAAGGCTGAGCATTCCCTCATACATCCGCGCGCCGCCCGAGGCCGAGACGATGACCACCGGCATGCGCCCGGCGGTTGCGCGTTCGATGCAGCGCGTCAGTTTTTCGCCCACCACGGAGCCCATGGTCGCGGCGATGAAGTTGAAATCCATGACCGCGATCATCAGCGGCTGGTCATCGAGCTTGCCCGAACCGGTGAGCACCGCGTCCTTCAGCCCAGTTTTCTTTTGGTAAGATTTCAGGCGCTCGGTGTAGCTCGCCATGCCGGTGAATTTCAGCGTGTCCACCGACACCATGTTGGCGTCGTGCTCTTCGAAAGTCCCCACGTCGAGCAGCATCTCCAGCCGCTCGCGGGCGCTCTGGGTGAAGTGATAATCGCACTTCGGGCAGACGCGGAAATTCTGCACGAGTTCGAGATTGTGGATCATCTCGGCGCAGGCCGGGCACTTCTGCCAAAGCCCCTCGGGGAATTCGCGCTTCTTGTCGGAGGTGAACGGTGGCTTGGAGAAAATGCCCATGGCGGGAAAGTTGAGAGTTGAGGGTTGAGTGTTGAGAGGCGCACAAAGCGGAGTCGAGCGTCCCCGTGGTGACAGTTGAAAGTTGAGAGGCGGAGAGCGTGCGGCAACCGCCTCTCAACACTCAACACTCAACTCTCAACTTTTCTCAGCCGCGCGCCACGGTGGCGACCCGCACGGACGAGGCGCCAGCGAGGCGTAGAACGCGCGCGCATTCATCCACGGTGGAACCCGTGGTGAACACATCGTCCACAAGGAGGAGGTGGCGGTTTTGCACGGCGGCACTTTGGCGCACGCGGAAGGCGTTGCGCAAGTTTTCCATCCGCTCGTGCCGGTCGAGCCGCGTCTGCGTGGTGGTGTAGCGCGTGCGCACGAGCCCATCGAGCAGCGGCACGGCGGCGCGCGCGCTGAGCAATTCGGCGAGGAGCAGGGCCTGGTTGAAACCGCGCTCGCGCAGGCGGGTGGAGTGCAGCGGCACGGGCACGATCGCGTCGATCGGCTGGCCATTCAGCCGCCGATCGTTCAGCGCATCCGCGAGCCACGCGGCCAGCGGTTGCCGGAGGAAACGCTCGTGGTCGTACTTGAAGCGATGGATGAACTCGCGGACCACTCCGCGGCTCAGGTAGGACGCGACGGCGCATTCGAAATGAAGATCGCGGTCGCCGCAGTTGGCGCATTGGAACTCCCCGCCGATGGCACCTTCAAAAGGCTCCGAGCAACGCTGGCAGAATGGCGGTTCGATCCGGCGCGCCTTGCCCGCGCAGCCTTCGCAGACGTGGGCGCCCCGCTCCGTGTCCGCCCCGCAACTCGCGCAATGCGGCGGAAAGAACAGGGACAACAGCGCGTCACCAGCGCGCCGCGCGAGACCGGGAATCCGCATAACCAATCAACATCCACGCAAACAGCCACGAACAAAGCACCACCGAGAGCGCGCCGAATCCCACGATCATGTCTTCGCCGACCCACGGCATCGTGTCCGTGACCGAGCGTTTTGTCAGCTTGCTGAAGCCAAACTTGCCGAACACCCAGCCCGCATGCAGCCCGATGGCCAGCCAAAGCGCCCGCGTGCGCAAGGTCGCCCAGCCCAGCACCCAGCCTACAAAGAAGAGCGTGGTGAACCCCGCGATCACGAGCGCCGGCTCGCTGAATTTCTCAAAGCAGGAAGGAAGGACGCGCAAGCCGCTGAGCCAGTCGATCGCCCCGACATCGTCGGCGGGGGGCTTGAGAAAGTGGACGATCGAAAAGATTACCGAGGTGCAAAACAAGGCCGGCCAGTTCACCAGCGCACGGCGGAAAAAACCGAAGATCACCCCGCGGAAAAGCCACTCCTCGAGTGTCGCCACGACGGCCGCCGAAGTCGCCACCTTCAACAACGCAAACCACGGCGGCTCGACCTTCATCCGATACACCCCGAGATAGAGGAGCAGCCCGCCATAGGCCGCCATGCAGAGGAAGGCGCACGCAAACCCGATCCAGAGATGCGACCACCCGCGCGGGTCGCGGGCGAGGCCGAGTTCTGCCAGGCTGCGAATCCGCATCGATCGAAACATCGGCCACAGCAGCAGCACCGCCGCGACCAGCACCGCGCGATCGAAGAACTTCGGGAAATCCGCCTCGATGAGGAATTCCCAATGAGTCCGCTCCGCGAGCCATTTCCCCCCCCAGTAAAGCCACGGGGCGAGCAAGGCGCCGAGCAGGGCCGAGCCGATCAGGAACAGGAGAATCTTGCGGATTTCTTTCAACGCGCCGCATCATCCAAATCGCCGTCACCCACTCCACACAAAACGCATGCGCAATCTTCACACCTGGAAAACGACCACCGAGGAAGGCGACAAACGCGAGGTGCGCGCGGAGAAATTTGGCAAGCGCTGGCGGCTCCAGGCGAAGGTGAAAGGCGAGGAGAACTGGACCTATTACGAAGATCCGCTGCTCCCCGATCTGCTCGAACTGCGCGACGTGCTCTGGCGCAAATATCAGCGCAAGCATCTCGCGTGGGAGGACGTCGAGGCGGTGGATCAGTTGATCCGGGATCGCGGGGGCGAAGTGCCGGAGTGAAAATCCGAAGCTCGTCTCCTCCCGGGAGCGCCAATCTCCCGATTGGCCTTCGCATCAAGCCAATCGGGAGATTGGC
>JANOBO010000361.1:0-20658 GCA_031411695.1 Verrucomicrobiaceae bacterium | reverse complement strand
TCGAGAACGGCTGGAAGATCACTCCCGAGGAGTTCGAGGACGCGATGTCGCCGCTCACGAAGATGATCATCATGAACTCGCCCGGCAACCCGACCGGCTCTGTTTACTCCCAGGAAGAACTCAAGAAGATCGCCGAGATCGCCGTCGGCGAGGACATCGTCATCCTCTCCGACGAGATCTATGAAAAGCTCGTCTATGGTGACAACAAGCACGTCAGCGTCGCCTCGATCAGCAAGGAGATTTACGAGAACACGATCACCATCAATGGCTTCTCAAAGGCCTACGCCATGACCGGCTGGCGCCTCGGCTACACCGCCGCGCCGAAGAAGATCGCCGAGGCCATCGACACGATCCAGAGCCACACGACCTCGAACCCCACGACGTTCGCGCAATTCGGCGCCATGGCCGCTCTCCAGGGTGATCAGCAGGTCGTCAGCGACATGCGCGATGAGTTTGACGTGCGCCGCCAATACATGCTCGGCCGCCTTCAGGCGATCAAGAATGTGAAGGTGATCGAGCCGCTCGGAGCCTTTTATTTCCTCGTGGACATCGAGCCCATCGGCATCAAGTCGGTGAACTTCTGCGAGAAGCTGCTCAGCAAGGCCAAGGTCGCCGCCGTCCCTGGCGTCGCCTTCGGAGCCGAGCACACCATCCGCTTCAGCTACGCCACCGGGCTAGATGTCATCAACGGGGGCATGGACCGTTTTGAAGAATTCTGTGCGCAACATTAACAACCCAAAAAAATAGAATGCTGGCTATTGCAGTCAGCGAAGGAGAACACGTTTAGATAAGAAGGGCGGACAAATGTCCGCCCTTTTTTTTGCGGGCGTCTGCCGGTTGGACTCCACCGCACGAAGCTCGAGTCAGCCTTTCGGTTGCGCGTGTTTCATAAGGGCGCGAAGAAATCACCCGGCTTGTCTTGTGCGAGTGAAAGTGCAAGTGTCTCTGACATGTGGTTCAGGTCTGGGATGGCGGATGAGTCAGGCCTTGAAGGCCTGACTACGCACTGCGATCGCGGCGTTCGCGTTCACCGCTACGGGGCACTGAGCCTCAGCCTCCCGGCACCCGACAAAGGCTGGAAGCCCGCGGTCCATCGACCGGCTGGAAGTCTATCCTGACGCCAGGGCAAACAGTAGTCCCTCACTCCGTGGCTGGAGCCTGTTGCATGCACCGTCAAGGAAGCGCTGTCTGGACGGCACCAGTCACGGAGTGACTGGACTACTTTTTTTCGCTCTCATCCATCCTCCCGCGCGGCGCGCGCGCAAACTCCGGGAGCCCCTCGTGGCTGCGGCCGCACAAAGCTCCTCTCGCGGAGCGAGAGGGCTACTTTACGCCCACAGCCATGCCAAGAACTTCTCATCCTCCAGACACAAATGCAGCCCGCGCTGCTTCATCCCCGACAGCTTGTCGTACGCATTCCTCAACGAGCCCTTGGCCTCGGCAGTTTGATCCCTCTTCAAGCAAAGATGCGCGAGTTTCGCATAGGTCACCCACAGGTCCCGCTGCCATCCGGCATTGGCGATGTCGCTGTCGGCGAGGCGTTCGACGATGGTGTTGGTCTCGGTGAAGCAAGTCGGTGTCACCTTCGGGTGCGGTCACCGGAAGCGGTGAATCTGGGGAAACCGAGTGATCTGCCGGCGGTGGACAATCGCGCCGTCGACGTTCCCCATGCGCAGGCGCTGCGCGTCATTGAGCTGGCGGTAACTGATGAAGACAAAAGCCACGGGAGACGCGGACGTTTAACACTCCGGGCGCTGCTTTGACCAGGACCATCCCTTTCTCCACACGCTCTCTCTCTTGTGCTCAGTGGCGGTGCGCTGACTGAGCGCGTGTGTGCCGAGTCACGGAGGTCACTCGCCACTTGTTTGGATGTGAGCGGTGCGAGAGCGCGGGGTAACGGGGTGGTGAGGGCGGACGGCGGCTTTGAGTTGAATCCCCCGACGCCTTTCACCGTGGGCCTTCCAACCGGGCTGGCTAACTGGGATCTGAAAGTCGCGGATTCACGGTTGTGGCGGAGAGCATTTTCCAGTCGCGCTCCGGGCTGGATTGAAACGTCCACGTCCGGCTTTGCAGATACTGCGCGCCGTTCCAGGCCCAGTCCTGAATCATTACCTCACGGGCGTCGCCTTCGATGAGATGAAATCCATTCGGCTCGCCTTTCCGCCGATGTGATGTGGCGGTGGAGACGGATGAGAGGATGCAGGACCGGGTGACGGGGCCGGCCTTTAGCGCTAGTGCCTGGGCGTAGCTGATGTGAAAGTGTCCGGACAGGACGAGGTCCACGCCGGCGCGGTTCACCGCGGAGGAGAACTCCTGCAGCCTGCCAATGAGGTGTCGGGGTGTGCCGCCGGGTGGGGCTGCGGGCGGATGATGCACGACGAGCACCTGCAGCGCATTCTTGTCGGGGGCCCCGAAGGAGCTGGCGAGGCTGGCCATCTGGCGGCGGGAAACACGGCCACGAGACCAATCGAGATACCAGCCGGCGGGGCGCGCTGAATTGGCGCCGAGCACGTGGATGCCTGGCGCCCGCCACACGGGCTGGAGGTCCGGACCGACGATGCTTTGATAGTTTTTCCAGGGGCACAAAAATCGTTCCCAGAATCTCCAGGCGCCCTGCACGTCATGATTCCCGGGCACCACGATCTGGGGCAGTGGGATGGAATCTAAAAAAGCCTTGGCTTCTTGAAACTCCCTCTTCAGGCCCCGCATGGTGAGATCACCGCTGACGGCGACGAGATCGGGCCCGGCGTCCATGATCGTGGCGCGCAAGGCTGCGGGCAGACCGGGCTCCACCGCGCCGAAATGAAGATCTGAAAGATGCACCAAACGCATGGTGTCAGGCTACGGCATGCGTTTCCTCGGCCAGTCGCGGGACGATGGCGCGCAAGGCCTTGGGCCTTAGCTTGACGGTGAAGGGCAGGTCGATTTTCTCAAGCTCGCCATCCATCATGACAGACACGCGGCGTTTACGTTTCACATCGATCTGGAGCTCGGTGGCGCGCATGACGGAGATCTCGCGATCCTGCTTCCAGCGGCCCATGATCCACGTCACGCATGACTTGAGGAAACCGAACCGGGACTGATGCCGTGAGATATAAACGGTGAAGTAACCGGCATCGAGGCTGCGGCGCGTGGGTATGATGCCGAACATGTCTTCATAGTCGTTGTTCGCCATCAACGCCAGACGCGTGCGGTAGGTCTGGACGGAGACGCCGTCACTCAAGCGCAAGTGCAGCGGCGGAAAGGTGGCGGCGCTCTGCAAGGAATGCCAGAGGGTGCGGACCGATTTGACGATCCAGCTCCCGTGATACTCCGCCTGGCCCATGACCTGGGACGGATAAAAGCCGAGCACGACCAGGCACAGGTAGAGCGAGCCGTTTACTTCGAGCAGATCAATTTTGGCCACGGGTGAGGTGACGAGCAGCCTGGCCGCCTCCTGCCAGTCCAGGGGCATTCCGACGTCGCGCGCGGCCAGATTGAATGTGCCGAAGGGTAGGATGCCCAGCGGCTTCTCGTGTCCGGCAAAAATCGTGGCGGCCGAGGCAACGGTGCCATCCCCGCCGCCCACGATCACCGCATCTGCGGCACCATCACGGGCCGCCTCCAGTGCTGCCTGCACCTCAGATGCCTTCACGTTGTGAATCTCCGCCTTGCAGCCGAGCGCCTCGAGGATCGCACGCAATTCCTGCTCCACCTGATCCGGCCCCAGTTTCATGAGGGTGCCAGATTCGCGGTTCAGAATCACCGTCAGATGCTTGTGCCGTGTCTGTTCCACGATTGCGTACAACGGCTACGCGCGGCGCGAGGCTGTGAGGTGCTTTTTTGTTTCAGCACCGAAGGAGGGCGCAACCTGCGCTGGGCTCAGCCCACGGATCGAAGCAGCTTTTCGGCTTGGGCGAGGACGCGGACGACTTCGAGGCCGTTCTGACCGTCGGACAGGGGCGGGGTGCGCGTCTCGCAGCAGGACATGAAGTGTTTCATCTCCAGCATGAGCGGCTCACCGCTGCCGTTGAAGACGACTTCCTCGCCTTGATCGACGTTGGCCAGCGCGGCGTCGATCTTCTTCTTGTGCAGCGTGACCTTTTGCCCGGTCTCGCTGTACACCAACATGCCTTCGGAGCCGACGACGATGAGCCAGCGGGCGACATCGGGCCAGAGCCAGGAATTATGCAAGTGGGCCTTCACGCCGCCGGGGAAGGTCAGGTGCAGGTAAACGTCGTCTTCGATCCCTGGCTGGAGTCCGCAGTGACCGCTGACTTGCACGTCGGACGGGGCCTCGCCGACGAGGTCAAGCAGCACGGCGACGTCATGCACGCCGAAGCTCCACAGGACATTCTCGACGGCGCGCGCGCGGCCGAGCTTTGAGCGCTGCTGGTGGACGGTGAAAACTTTTCCAATGGCGCCTGCCTGGATGAGTTCTTTCACCTTATGGATGGCGGGCTGGTACATGAGCAGGTGGCCGACCATGAGAATGCGGCCGTGCTTCTGCGCAGTGGCGACGAGGTCCTCGGATTCCGAGGTGACGAGCGTCATCGGCTTTTCGACAAACACATCTTTGCCGGCCTCGAGCAGCGCTTTCGCGATGCCGTGATGCGTGTGCGCGGGAGTGGCGATGGCGACGACCGTCACGTCGGGATCCCGGAGCAACTCTGTGTAATCGGTGCGCAGCTCGATGCCGGGGTAGGTCTCGGCCATCTTGTCGCGCAGACCTTGGCTGGCCTCGGCGACGGGGCCGAGCGAGCCGAGCTTGTTCAGCGTGCTGACGAGGTTCTTGCCCCAGGCTCCGGCTCCGACGATGGCGACTTTCATTTTGGAGTCGAGGTGGGCTCAGGCTTTGGTGACCTGACCGGACTTGGTGGGGCGGCCGGCGAGGGTGTTCCTCGTGTCGATGATGCAGTCGGACCAGGCGACGAGTTCGTCGAGATTGAAGGCGCGGTGGCCGGTGGAGATGATTACGGCGTCGTAGCTGCGGAGGGTTTTCTCATCCCAGGTGACGGACTTGTGGCCGGTCCATTCCTTGTGCTCGCGCGTGGGCGGGACGGTGGGGATGTGCGGGTCGTAGTACTGCGCGTCGGCGCCGTAGGACTTCAAGAGGTCGAGCAGCTTGAAGCTGGGGGACTCGCGCATGTCATCGACATTCGCCTTGTAAGCGAGGCCTAGGATGAGCACGCGGCTGCCGTTCATGGCCTTCTTCCGCTGGTTCAGCACCTCCATCGTGCGGCGGATGACGTACTCGGGCATGTGGTCGTTGATCTCGCCGGCAAGCTCGATGAAGCGGGTGTGGATGCCGTATTCCTTGGCCTTCCAAGTGAGGTAATACGGATCGATGGGAATGCAGTGACCACCGAGGCCGGGGCCGGGATAAAAGGCCGTGAAGCCGAAGGGCTTCGTCGCTGCGGCGCGGATGACCTCCCAAATGTCGATGCCCATCTTGTCAGCGACGATCTTCATTTCGTTCACGAGGCCGATGTTCACGGAGCGGTAGATGTTCTCGAGCAGCTTCGCGAACTCCGCGACCTGCGTGGAGCCGACTGGCACTACGGATTCAAACGCCGCGCTGTATAAGGCCTTGCCTGCATCGAGACAGGCTGCGGTGGTGCCGCCGACGATCTTCGGGATCTTGTGGCTGGGGAACTGCTCGTTGCCGGGATCCTCTCGCTCGGGCGAGAAGACGAGGTGGAAATTCTCGCCGATCTTGAAGCCGCGCTTCTCGATGCGCGGGCGGAGTTCCTCATCGGTGGTGCCGGGATACGTGGTGCTTTCGAGGCTGACAAGCTGACCTTCGCGCAGATGCGGGAGGATCGCATCGATGGTGCTGAGGACATAGGTCAGGTCGGGGTCGAGATGATGCGTGAGCGGGGTAGGTACGCAGATGATGATGGCATCGGCCTCGCTGGACCGGGACATGTCTGCCGTGGCCTCGAGCAGGCCCTTGTCTTTCATTTCGGTGATCTCGGCCGCCGGGATGTGCTCGATGTAGCTGCGGCCGGCGTTGACGGCATCGACCTTGTTCTTGTCCACGTCCAGGCCGAGCACCTTATAACCTTTGCGTCCGAAATTCAGGGCGAGCGGAAGACCGACGTATCCGAGTCCGATGATGCCGATTTTTGCCTGCCGGGAGTGAATGAGTTCAGGGAGCTTCATGATGGGGAAATCCCATGCAAAACGACGCTCGCAAGGGGAGGCAGCATGTAGGACACCGCTCTGCGAAATCAAGAAAAACTTGCTCCGTGGCAAGGGTGCGGGCGAAGGCGCTTGACCATCCAAGACGCAGCATCCAAATGTGGCGCCCTCATGCCGTCGCGCGCGAAAATTGCAGTTTTGGGAGCCCGAGGCCGCCTCGGTGCCGCGCTGGTCCGGCGCTATGCGGTGGACCATGATGTCATCGCTCTCGGCCGCAGTGAACTCGACCTTTTGAATCCCGCCGAGATCACCGCGCGGCTCGCAGGACTGTCCTTTGATGCGCTCATCAACGCCGCAGGCATCACGAATGTGGACCGCTGCGAGACGCACCCGGAGGAAGCCCGGGGCTCGAACGCCACGGGCCCGCAGCTCATCGCGCGCATCTGCCATGAGCGAGGCGCAAAGCTGATCCACTTCAGCACAGACTATGTCTTCGATGGGAGCAAGCACACTCCGCAGCGCGAGCTGGACGCTGCAACGCCGGCGAATGTGTACGGCGCGACGAAGCTGGAAGGCGAGCAATGGGTCATGGCGGCATGTCCGGACGCACTCGTGGTGCGTGTGTCGTGGCTTTTCGGTCTGGACAAGGGCAGCTTCCCGGACCGGATCATTCAAACGGCGCTCGAGTGTGATGAGGTGAGTGCCATCAGCGACAAGTGGTCTTCGCCGACCTATGCGGAGGACCTCGCAGGCTGGCTCTTGCCCATGGCACTGCGAAAGCAGGAGTGCTCGGGTATTCTTCACCTCTGCAACTCGGGTTGGGCTTCGTGGCAGGAGTATGGACAGGAAGCCTTGGACATTGCCGCGCGGCTGGGTCTTCCACTCCGCGCACGTCAGGTTGCCCCGCTGTCGATGAATGGCTTCCCCGAGTTCAAAGCTAGCCGCCCACCGTTCACGGTGCTTTGCACGGAGCGATTCCAGTCCATCACCGGCATCACGCCGCGTCCTTGGCAGGAGGCGCTTTTGGAGTACGTCCGCGCCAAGCACGTGCGGTAAAACGCCGCGCCGTAAAAAGGGAGGGCAAAGCCCTCCCGGGCGACTCCCGCTGATTTCCATGCAAAGGGACAACCGCGTCGAGAACCCAAGGAAAACGACAAAATAAACATTTGTTAAATTTAACACTTGCCATAATTTCAATGTGTTATAGAATCACAGCGAAACTAGAACCAACATATGAAAAAGCTCATCCTGATCCAAAACGACTACTCCGGTGCGGGCAAGACGACCTTGTCCCGCTGCATCACGCGCTACCTCAAGCAGCACAAGACTCATCATCAGACGTTGGTTCTCTCCGAGAACGAATGCGATGCCGACGGCGCCCAAGGCTGGATGGACCCATCCAATCTCTCGATGCGGGACTTGGTCGGCCATCTTGATTCGGCGCCGATCACAATTCTCGAGATTTCCTCCGGCCTCGGCGATCTGTTCTGCAAGTTTTACGCGGCGCACGAGCTTCAAGACCTGCTCCACGAGATCGGAGTGGAGATGACCGTCGTCGTCCCCGTCACCAGTGAGGTGGACAGCTATGAATCCGTGACGCAGGTCGCCGAAACGTACTCAGACAGCGCCCAATACGTGATCGCCCATCTGATCACCAGCAGCTATGAGGACGATGAACACGTGTGGGACCGAAGCTACGCCGCGCGGGTGATGGACATGTTTGAGGCCGTCGAGCTGCACATCCCGGAACTCGGTTTCCAAGTGGAGCATGTCCTGCGCGCCCAGCACAACGACCTGGCCGGCGCTCTTCTCGAGGAGAACCCGCACGACGTTTACGGCAAGGATTTCACCAAATGGTACGGGCGGGTGGAGAATCAGATCGACAGCGCGCGCCAGTATCTGTTCGGTGATGATTTCAAACCTATTTTGGTTCAGGCTCCGAAGAAGAGGGGCCGTAAACCCGCCATGGCTTGAGTGGACGTTGTTTGGTTTGGTTTGTCGTGTTCATTGCAGGAGGCTGGGTGGCTCATGAGCCGCCCAGCCTTTTGCGTTGTACACGATGCCGTCAGACGAACAATTCCGGATAGCACTCCAGCGCAAGCGCGCGGCTGAGGTCAAGAATCTCCGCCGAGGTGGCGCAGCTCCTCGCCTGCTTCACCAGCGCCTTGCACTCCACTGAATTGAGCAGACGGATGGCATGCTTCACGCGCGCCACCTGGCCGGATGCCACGCTCAATTCATCCAGGCCGAGGCCCACCAGCAGCGGCGTGAGCGCGACATCCGCCGCCATTTCGCCGCACATGCCGACGGGGACGCCTTTTTCGTGAGAGGCATTCATCACATGCGCGATGAGGCGGATCAGTGCCGGATGCGTCGGCTGGTAGAGATCCGCCACCCGCTCGTTCACACGATCCACCGCCAGGCTGTACTGGATGAGGTCGTTGGTTCCGATGCTGAGAAAATCGACCTCAGCGGCGATAAGGTCCGCGATCATCGCCGCGCTCGGGATCTCGATCATCGCGCCGATCTCCAATTCATCAGCGATAGGCACGCCTGCCTGGCGGAGTTCCGCGGCGCATTCGTCGAGCAGCTTGCGTGCGGCGCGGACTTCCTCGACGCCGGAGACCATCGGGAACATGATGCCGATCCGGCCATGCGCTCCTGCTCGCAGCAAGGCGCGAAGCTGGCGTTTGAAAAACTCGACCCGCCCCAACGAGACGCGAATGCCACGCCAGCCGAGGAATGGATTCGGCTCCGGCTCCTCCACCAACAGCGGATCCACCTTGTCCCCCCCGATGTCCAGCGTGCGGAAGACCACGAGCTTCGGCGCGAGATTCCAAACGATGTCAGTGTACGCCTCGGTCAGCGTCTGTTCGGTGCCTTCCGGATTTTCCAGATAGAGAAACTCGGTGCGGAACAAGCCCACCTCCTCGGCACCGGAGTCGTTGATGATCTCCAGCTCCTCTACAAACTCACCGTTCGCGCCGATGCGGATCGTCTTCCCGTCGGTGGTGGTCGCCGGCTCGTTGCGGCGGGCGAGCAACAGATCTTCCTGCTTCTCCGCCTGCTCCTCGCGGATGCGGTAGCGCGCCAGCGTGTCGGCGGTCGGGTTCAGGATGAGCAGCCCTTCGTGGCCGTCGAGAAGGATCGAATCGCCCGAATGCAGCGCGTCGCAGATTCCGTGCAGCCGGACGACGGCGGGCAGGCCGAGTGATTTGGCGATGATGGCCGCGTGCGAGTTTGCGCTGCCCGTCTCGGTGGCAAATCCCAGCACCTTGCTCCGGTCGAGCTGCACCGTGTCCGACGGCGTGAGATCGTGTGCCACGATGATGACCTCCTGATCAAAGGTCGTGTCCGTCCGCTGCTCGCCGCGCAAATGACGCATCATGCGCTTGCGCACGTCCTTGATGTCCAGAAAGCGCTCGCGCAGATACGGGTCCGACAGGCCGCGCAGCGCCACCATGTGCTTCGTCATCAGCGCGTAGTAGGCGGCGTCCACGCTCATCAGGTCATTCCGCACCTTGCGCTCCACCTGGTTCAGCAGGCTCGCGTCCTCGAGGATCAGCAGATGCGTCTCAAAGATTTCGCCGTTCGAGGCCGCGTCACCCTCCTCCTTCTCGATGATGCGCTTCAGCTCCTCGATCTCGCGCCGCGTCGCATCGATCGCCGCCCGGAACCTCGCAAGCTGGCCGTCGATCTCATCGGGCCGGATGGTCGCCTCCTCCGGTTCGTCGAAGTGATCCCGCACCACATGCACCGCCGCGTGGGCCACGCCCGTTGAAACAGGCATGCCTTCCCAGATGATCTCTTTTTTGAGGCGCTCAGCTGCCATTAGCGGTGCGAAGTTCGTGTGCCGCTGACAGTGCCGGGCGCGGGAACCTCGTCAACCGCCCATCTGCGCGCCTTCACTCCACATCGCCAAAGCCGCCTTTGATCAGGCCCTCGATGTCCGCCATCGCAGCCTCGGCGTCCGTGCCTTCCGTCGTCACCTTGATCGTCTCACCACGGCCGGCCGCCAGCATCATCAGGCCCATGATGCTCTTGCCGTTCACCGGCTCCTCGTCCTTCTCCACCCAGATCTCGCACTGATACTTGCTCGCGCACCGCACAAACTGCGCCGCAGGACGGGCGTGCATGCCCATCTTGTTGCAGATCGTGAATTCTTTTTGGAGTGACATGAGCGTGGCTGGCTTGCGCGCGGCTAACCTAATTGATCATCCGCCATCTTTTTCAACAACCTTTGATCAAACTCAACCGCGCTGTTGTAGCCAAACGCGCGCAGCTTGTAGTTCAGCGCCGCCAGCTCGATGAGGCCCGCCACATCGCGGCCCGGCATCACCGGCAGATCCACATGTGCGATCTCCACACCCATCACCAGATCCGTCTTGCTGCCCGCGTCCACGCGCTCCAGATCTTTTGTCTCCGTGTCCACCACGAGGTTGACGATCAGGTCCAGCCGCTTGCTCAGCCGGACCGACCCTACGCCGAAGAGCGCGGATACATTCAGCAAACCCAGCCCGCGGATCTCGATCATGCTTTGCGTGACCTCCGGCGCCGAGCCCACCACCTCGCGGTCATCCACCAGCTTCAGCCGCACCGCGTCGTCCGCCACCAGGCTCGCGCCTTTTTGCAGCAGGCCGATCACACTCTCACTCTTCCCGCAGCCGCTCTTGCCCTGGATCAGCACGCCGATGCCCTGCACATCCACGAGGCAGCCGTGCACCATCATCGTCGGCGCGAAATGCAGCTCCAGCCGGATCGTCGCCATGTTGATGAAGCGCATGGTCACCATGCTCGTCTGGAAAACAGAAACGCCGCACTCGTTGATCAGCGCGATCCACTCCTCCGGCACCTGCCGCCCGCGCGCCACGATCACGCACGGGATGTCCCACGAGCAAAGCTCACGCAGCCGCTGACGCACCAGCTCCGCGTCGAGCTGCAGCAAGAACGAGATCTCCGAGTTCCCGATGACCTGAATCCGCTTGTAGGCGAAGTAAGTGAAGAAGCCAGAGAGCGCCAGGCCGGGCCGGTTCACCGAAGGCTCCCAGATCTTCCGCCCAAAGCCCGAGTCGGAACCCAACAGCTTCAGTTTCAGAGAGCTTTGATTGCTCTCGAAAAAATCCTTCACCGTGATCGAAGACGGTCTCTTCAATTTTTGCGGAGCGCTCATGAGTCCGCGAAACTAGCCCGCATTTTTTCCGGCGCATCAAGCAATGTGAATGTGGAGTCGAGCGAGGGTTGCGTGCAGGAAGTCGCGCACGGGCAGCGCTCAACGGCGCGTGCCGACTGTCACCGAACTCGGAAGGAAGTCGCCCCGGATCGCCGCCATGCTTCGGATGAACCGCTTGTCACTTTCTGAAAATTCGCGCACGCCGCTCATCCATGCCTCCGCCTTAGCAGCGTCCGCCTTGAGCCAGCGCACGCCGATGTTCTTCATCGCGCTCTGACGCAGCGTTGGATCCGGGATCGAATTCGTCCATTCAAGAGCGCCCATGGGGTCCGTGCGCGCAAGGGTGGCAGCGTACCCCGCCACAGCCAGATCGCGGTCCGTTGAATCGGGCTGGAGCTTTAGCCAGGCGGTCGCCGCTTTAAGATCGGACTTCGCCCACTGCTCGCCAAGTTGCGCCACATTGCGATCCCGTGTCGTCGAGTCAGGTAACGTGTTGAGCAACTCCAGAGCCTGATTGAACTGACCCTTGCGGATCTGCGTGTCCACCACGGTGCTGTAAATGCGCTGCTTGGCGGTACCCTCGGGAAATTGCGCCATCAGCGCCGTCCGCTCCTTTGTGGTGAAGCCGTCGAACAAGTAGGAAAAGCTGGCAGACACGTTTTCCAAAAGCATCGCATCGCCGGAAGAGGCGAGGTAAGCGGTGGCGGCGGCGGGGGATTTCCGGAACCAGTTTTTCCAGGCATCCTGAAGGGCGGCAGTGCGCGTCTCGGGGTCCGGGCTCGAGCGAGCATAGTTCAGCGCCGCGTTTGGATCAGACTTCGCCCACGCACCAATGGCGGCGGCGACTGCTTCGTGTGTCATGGTGGGATTCGAAATCGATTCGGCCCAGTGGAGCGCGGCACCGGAGTCGATGGCCATCCAGGATCTCATGAGGCTCTGGAACGAACCGTCACGCGTCCGTTCGTCCTTCAGCGTGGTGATGAGGTTAGCGGCCTGCAAAGGGCGCGACTCAGCGAGCTTGGCCAAACCTTGCTGAAAGACATAGAAATCGACCGGCAGGTCGGGATGCGCATTGGTGTAGGCCACTGCGGCAGTGACATCGACCGTACTCCATTCGCGAAACACGGCGTTCACCACGGTGGTGCGCCGCGCGCCCATGTCGAGGCTCTGCGCCAGATCAATGGCGGCGGTAGGATTTGTTTTCGCCAGCTCAGCCGCGATTGAGCCGACCAGGTAGCCGCTCTCCATGTCGAGCGGATCATCCAGCGCGGCATTCCATGCGGCGTTCGGATTCAGCGCGGTCCAGGCCCGGTACAACTGCGCGCGTAGAGCATCGCGTTCGGTGCTTTTCGGCATCGCCGCCACCAACGCGAGAGCGGCCTGAAGATCACCGGCGGAAAGCTTTGCGGCTGCCTTCCGCGCGGACTTCAGGTCGCAGTCCACGAGCAGTTCCTTCATCTGATCGGCGAGGGGAACGGACGTGATTGCTGCGCGGGTGCTGGCTGTGTCGGCCACGACACTTCCATTGACCGCACCAGATGGGCGCGCGCTCGGTGATGCGTCGGCCGTTTGGTTTGCGGCGCCTCTGATCTCGGTCAGCAGGGGTTTCCTGGCACCACCCTCACTCAAAGCCCGCACGCCGTACCCCGCCGCACCACCGACGAACAGAAACACCAAAGGCAGCGCGAGGTTCTTCATGGTGCCGCGCAGTTTAGCGGGATGGCGTAGCGGTGGTCAAGAGTAGTTCAGACGACGGGGAATCAACCGTAAGACGGGAAATTTGCTCTTGTGATGCCAGCACTGGCTTTGGTAGAACCGATCATGCCGGTTCCATCACTCAAAGCCATGAAACGCCTTCTTCTCTGTAGCTTTGCATTTGCCGTCACCCTCTCACCCAGCAGCGCTCAGGAGGAGATGACGAAGGAGATCATGGTCGAAGGAGTGCGCGCTAATCTGTCGGCGTATGAATCCGTCAAAATTCCAAAGGATGGCTCTCCCGCCAGCTTCACCGTGCGTCTCGGCGAGACGACGTCCATCTATCAAGGCAAGATCGTCTTTGATGGCCTGCGCATCACGGTGCCGAAGGATTTGGGTGAGCGAGATTTTATCTGGTACTTCAATGCGCCGGAGAGTTGGGCAAACTGGTTCATCATTCCTGTCGAAGGAGACTTCGAAGGTGGCTTCCGCAATTGGCTCAATGCGGACAAGCGCTATCGCGACTTCGACAAGCCCAAAGAACCAGACCGGAGGCGTGTTTTGCAAAGTCTTGCCAATGACTACCTCAAGCCGGGCAAGGACTACATTCTCTGGTTCCGCCGCGTGGATGAGGGCGCTGATGCGGAACTGCGCGGCGCGCTGATGTTTGCCGAGCGGCCTGAGGATGAGCGCGAGTGGAGCCACGCTGCTCTGGAAAAAACCTTGAAGCTCAAATCCGCGCCCGCCGCCGCGCAGGCTGAACAGCTCCGCTCCCGCGGCGCACGCATCTTGTTGGACAAAGATTTTTTTGATCCCGATGAGGCGGAGGACCGCATCGATCAGGTGTTCTTTGATCTCCGCCAGACACGCTGGCTCAAGGGCGGGTTTTTTGTCACGATGAGAATCTCGTGCCCGCCATGTCATAAAAAGCCATCGCTGGCGCTGATTCGGAAAAAGCACGGCGAGCCGGACTTCATCCAGTCCAGCGAGGAGGAGGCGCGCATCAGCCAAGCGGGAGGTCAGCCAGCAGATGCCGACGAGAAAACCGTCACGCATTTCTATGACTACTTCGGCTTTGAAGTCGCGGTGGACGATCCGGCGCAGAAAGTTTTGCGCGTCACGACTCAGGCCGGAAACTTCGGCGACCTGCGGCCGCCGGATGACAAGCCGTTCTACGGCCGCGTGGCGCTGAAGAACCTGACCGTGTTCCGCGATCATGGAAGAGAAGTGGGGCGCATGTTCTATTTTCTGGAAGGCAGGAAGAAGCCGGTCATCATGCAAGAGCCGCCGCCGGGCACATACCTCAGCGGCCATGAAGCCCTCGAGTATCAGGGCAAGGGGCGCTGGCTGTGGCTGACCCATGAAGGCATGAAGGTGGTGCGCCGAGTTCCTTTCGAGAATCACCAGATGCAGGGACAAGCGGAGGGATTCCACGATGACGGCAGCCGCAGCTTCACCGCAAAGTACAAGAGCGGCGAGATCGACGGCGAGGTCGTCGAGTACATGAAGGACGGCACCGTCAAATCGAGGAGAACCTATCGCAATGGCAAACGGGTGACGGAAGAGAAAGAGAGCGTCGATCCACCGGACAAAACCGGGAAGTAAGCTCGCAGTAGCTGGCCGTTGCGGAGACGCGGAAACTTGTCCCGGCGTGCGCTTTGTATCAGCGTTGCTGAGATTGAAGAGCTGGATTTGCTGCGGCAGCTCTACGGGCGGGTGATCATTCCCGAGGCGGTGCGGCGCGAATGCTCGCATCGGCACGCATCGCCGGGCGAACCAGCGGCGATCAGTCTCGCGTGGCAGAATCGAGACACCGCCATGCTCATCATCGATGATCGTGATGGACGGCGACTTTGCGATCTACTCGGACTGCGAAAGACAGGAACAGCCGGTGTGCTCCTCGCTGCTGCAACTGCGGGGCTTGTCGATCTCGACACCGTTATGGCGAAGCTCCAGGCGACACCATTCCGGCTTGGCCAGGCTGTGGTCAGCGATTTGCGCGTGAGATGGTTCGCCTTGAAATAAGCCCGCTCTTGCTTCGCAGCACTGCCTCGTCATCATCGCGGGCCATGGGAAAACTTCAGGACAAGATTGCAGTCGTCACCGGTGCAGGGCGGGGGATTGGAAAAGACATCGCCATGCGCTTTGCCAGCGAAGGCGCGAAGGTGGCGGTCGTGAGCCGCACGGAATCCAATTCACAAGCCGCGGCTGACGCGATCAATGCGGCGCATCCCGGCGCGGCAAAGGCTTATGCCGTCGATGTCTCCGACACCACCGCGACGGGCGAGCTGGGAAAGCAGATCCTCGCCGACTTCGATCATGTGGACATCCTCGTGAACAACGCGGGTGTCACGAAAGACGGACTGCTCCTGCGCATGAGCGAGGCGGACTGGGATGCCGTGCTCGCCACAAACTTGAAGGGCGCCTTCAACATGGTGAAGGCCGTGCAGCGCAGCATCCTCAAACAGAAAGGCGCGCGCATCATCAACATCAGCAGCGTGATCGGCCTCATCGGCAACGCGGGGCAGGCGAACTATGCGGCGAGCAAGGCGGGGCTCATCGGTTTCACGAAATCACTGGCGCGTGAGTTTGCAGGGCGTGGCGTCACGGCAAATGCCATCGCGCCGGGATTCATCGAGACGGACATGACGCATGTGCTGAACGACCAGGTGAAGGAGGAGGTCTTGAAAAAGATACCGCTCGGCTCGTTCGGCCAGTCGGCTGACATCGCCGCCGCTGCCTTGTTTCTCGCCAGCGAGGATGCCCGCTACATCACCGGCCAGGTGCTCACGGTGGATGGCGGCATGGTGATGTAGGAACCGGAAAGGTTTGTCGCGCACGATCTTGAGCGGGAAACGCGCCACACGCGTACGCCTGTGAGGAGCCCGTAACAACCCGCCGGTTTCATCGTTCTCGTGCGACATGAAACCTGCCTTGCTTCTTGCTCTCGTTCTCTGCCTGCCGTTGTCCGTCGCCGCGGCTGACACGCCAAACATCATCGTCATCCTCGCCGACGATTACGGTTACGGCAGCGCGGGGTGCTACGGCGCGGATGGGAAGCTGGTGCGCACGCCGAACATCGATCGTCTCGCAAAGGAAGGCCGGCGTTTCACCGATGGGAACACGACATCGTCCGTGTGCTCCCCCACGCGCTACTCGGTGCTCACCGGCCGCTACTGCTGGCGCACATCGCTCACGCACGAGGTGCTCAGCACCTTCGCTCCGCTGCACATCGAGACCACGCGGCTGAACATGGCGTCCCTCCTCAAGAAGCACGGCTATCAAACGGCGGCCGTGGGCAAATGGCATCTCGGTTACGGCAGCTCCGACGGCGCGCCGAAATGGCGGCCGGATTATTCAGCAGAGCTTTCCCCCGGACCGCTCGACATCGGCTTCGATTATCACTTCGGCGTGCCGAGCAATCATGGCGATCTCACTGGCGTCTTCGTCGAGAACCGTTTCGTTTATGGCCTACGCAGCGGAACCATCCCCTCCGGAATGAAGATCGCCGGACCCGTGCCTGACGACGACAATTTCAAAGCCACCTATGGGCCGGAAGACACGGAGAGCGGTAAGGCGACCATCCTCGCCATCGATGCGCCACGACGGAAAAACGAGCGCGTGATGGCGGAGCTGACGACGAAGGCGACGACGTGGATCGAGCGGCAGGACCGAAGCAAACCCTTCTTCCTCTACTTCACGCCGGTGGCCGTTCACAAACCGGTGACGCCCGACAAAGACCTCGCCGGCAGGAGCGCCGCAGGACTCTTTGGCGACTGGATTCATGAGCTGGACCGCAGCGTCGGCCGAGTGCTGGACACGCTCGACAAGCTCGACGCGGCCAAGAACACGCTGATCATTTTCAGCAGCGACAATGGCGGCGTGAAGGAACCGGCGCGGGCGGACAGCCTGCAAACGAAGGCGCTGAACGCCGGCCTCGCCGTCAATGGTGCGCTGCGCGGCGGCAAGCATCACGTGTGGGAAGGCGGCTTCAAGGTGCCGTTCATCGTGCGCTGGCCCGGCAAGGCGCCCGCCGGCAGCGTGAGCAACGAGATGGTCAGCCTCGCCGACATTCTCGCCACTACCGCCGCCATCGTTGGCGACACTTTGCCGCCTGCATCGAAGGCCGCGGAGGACAGCTACAACATGCTCCCCGCGATCCTCGGTGACTCCGCGTCGCCCATCCGCAGGGATATGATCGTCCACAGCTCCGACGGCGTGTTCGCGATCCGCAAAGGTTCGTGGAAATGGATCGAAGGCGTGCCGGTGGACGACATCAAAGCCGGCGTGAGAAAAAGCCGCGCCGACGAGTTCAGGCCGCAACTCTACAACACGCATGACGATCCTGCGGAGACGAAGGACGTGAGCGCGGCGCATCCTGAGATCGTGCGTGAACTCAAGGCGCTGCTGAATTTGTATCGCGACGGCGGCTTCAGCCGGGAGACACCCGCGGCGCCGATGCCAAAGCCTGCGACCGCCAAGCTCACGCGGCTGAACGGTGACGTGGTGTTTGAAGAGACGTTCGCAATCGAGCTGGCAAAACCGTGGTCCACACCAAGCGGAGCATGGGCGACGCGCGATGGCGCCATCTGGGGCGGACAGAAAAAGGGCGACAAAAACTCCGCCGCGCTGCGTCGAGCTGTCTCGTTTGATGACGGCACGCTGCAATATGACCTGTGCTTCAAGGGCGCCGACCGACACTCGCTGCGGATTCACACTGCGGGGAACAAGCATTCGTTCCGCATCGTGGTCTCACCCGGCAGCATCGAGATCGCGAAGAATCCCGATCAGGGGCAGGGTCAGGAAAAAGTTGAAACTCTCGCCACGCAGCGCATCAGGCTGAAGCAAGGTGAGTGGAACACGCTGCGCATCACATTCGCGGGCAATCAAATCACCGCGCAGATCGCCGGCGTCACCCTGAGCGCAAGACACGCGGTGATCGCCGAAGCCAAGGAGCAGATGAACCTGCTCGTTTTCGAGAAGGAAGCCGGCTTCAAGAATCTCCGGCTCGTGAAGTGAACTTCACGGGGCGTATGGCCACTGATTGCCGACAAAGCGCAACGGGCTCGCCGCCATTGCGGCGCAGCTATTGACAAGCGCCGCACAGCCCAAACTGGCTTCAGCGGCGATTGACGGTCCCACACTATGAAGACCATGCGCGCCACCGTGTTTCACGGCATCAATGACATCCGTGTCGAATCTGTGCCGAGGCCTTCCGCCGGGCCCGGTGAAGCGGTGCTTCGCATCACCGCCACCACGATTTGTGGCACGGATCTGCACATCGTCCGTGGCGAGTATCCAGTGAAGCCGGGTCTGATCGTCGGCCACGAGCCTGTGGGTGTGATCGAGGAACTCGGCGCCGGCGTCACGGGCTACGCCATCGGAGAGAGAGTGCTGGTGGGAGCCATCACACCATGCGGGCAGTGCCGCGCATGTCTATCCGGCCAGCACTCGCAGTGCGGTCACGGCCATGGCTGCGAGGCGGTCGGTGGCTGGCGCTTTGGGAACACGATCAACGGCGCACAGGCGGAATATTTGCTTGTGCCCTACGCGCAGGCGAATCTGGCAAAGATTCCCGACGAGGTGAGCGATGAGCAGGTCGTGCTCCTCGCGGACATTGCGTCCACTGGCTTCGGCGCGGCGGAGAGCGGTGGCATCAAGATCGGAGACACCGTGGTCATCTTCGCGCAGGGGCCGATAGGGTTGTGCGCCACAGTGGGCGCGAAGCTGATGGGCGCCACGCTGATCATCGCCGTCGATGGTGACGAGCACCGCCTGAAAATGGCGCGCAAGATGGGCGCGGATGTCACCTTGAATCATCACGAGTGCAACGTCGTGGAGGAAGTGCTGAAGCTCACAGGCGGCGGGGTGGATGTGTCCATCGAGGCGCTCGGAACGCCGGAGACTTTCGAGTCCTGCCTGCGCTGTCTGCGGCCCGGCGGCACGCTCTCCAGCGTCGGTGTCTATTCTGGGAAGCTGCAAATTCCGTATGAGGCCTTTGCCGCCGGGCTCGGTGATCATCGAATCATCACCACGCTTTGCCCCGGCGGAAAGGAACGCATGCGCCGCCTCATCAATGTGGTGCAGTCCGGGAGGTTCGATCCGACGATGCTGGTCACGCACCGCTTTTCGCTCGCTGACATCAAGCAGGGCTATGATCTCTTCGGGAGCCGGGCAGAGGGTGTGCTCAAGGTATTGATCACTCCGTGATTCCGGACACCCTGCTGAGCAGCGGCTTTGGAACTTCCCCGATCGAGCGTGCCCGCGCACCATCCTCATGAACACTCTCCAATGAATCAGGCGAAGAGTCATGTCTGGCACCATTTGCGATCCGCTGAAATTGCGACCGTCCTTGGAGCTGCGATTCCCACCGGCCTCTCGGCCGGCGAAGTCGCCAAACGCCAAAAGGCCTCCGGCCCAAACCGTGTCACGGCCCAGCGCGGCACGCCCGCGTGGCTGAAGTTTCTCCAGCAGTTCAATCAACCGCTCGTTTACATCTTGCTCGTGGCGGTCGCGGTCACGGCGTTTCTAGGCGAGTGGGTGGATGCGTCGGTCATCTTCGGCATCGTGCTCTTCAATGCCGTCGTCGGCTTTCTGCAGGAATCCAAGGCCGAGAACGCCATCGAGGCGCTCGCCAAAATGGTCGTCACCGAGGCGACCGTGCGACGCGACGGGAAAAAATTGCGCGTCCCTTCCGAGACGCTCGTCCCCGGCGATGTCGTGTTGCTGCAATCCGGCGACCGCGTGCCCGCCGATCTGCGGCTCCTCGACATCCGCAATCTCCAGGTGGACGAGTCCGCGCTCACCGGCGAGTCGCTTCCCGTGGCGAAGCAGCCCGATCCGCTGCCGCCGGAGACCGTTCTGGCCGACCGCAAGAACCTCGCCTTCGCGGGCACGTTCGTCACGAGCGGCCAGGCGGAGGGCCTCGTGTGCGCCATCGGTGACCAGACCGAGACCGGCCGCATCGCCGGGCTGATCGCTGGCGCGGTCGAGCTGTCCACGCCGCTCACGAAACAGATCGCGCAGTTCAGCAAGCTCGTGCTCTGGATCATTCTGGGGCTGGCGGCGGCGACGTTTGCGCTCGGCGTCGCGCGCGGCGAGAAGCCGGCCGAGATGTTCATGGCCGCCGTGGCCCTCGCGGTCGGCGCGATTCCCGAGGGGCTGCCTGCGGCCGTCACCATCGTGCTCGCCATCGGCGTGTCCCGCATGGCGAAGCGGCAGGCCATCATCCGCAAGCTGCCCGCCGTCGAGACGCTTGGCAGCACCACCGTCATCTGCTCGGACAAGACCGGCACGCTCACCGAGAACCAGATGACGGTGCGGGATATTTTCGCCGGCGGAAAACTCTACGAAGTCACCGGAGACGGCTACGAGCCGAAGGGCGAGCTCAAACTCAATGGCGCGGTCGTGAAGTTGCCCGAGCATCCCGCGCTCGCCGATTGCCTGCGCGCCGGCGTGCTCTGCAACGATTCGCAA
This sequence comes from Verrucomicrobiaceae bacterium, assembly GCA_031411695.1. Classification (GTDB taxonomy): domain Bacteria; phylum Verrucomicrobiota; class Verrucomicrobiia; order Verrucomicrobiales; family Verrucomicrobiaceae; genus JAIBCL01. Next base: position 194 of record JANOBO010000361.1, on the reverse strand, counting down.
CTCGGGCGCGAAGACGGCCGGCCCAAGGTGCAGGGCGATCCCACCGAAGTCGCGCTGATCGTCGCCGCGGAGAAGGGCGGGCTGAAGCACGACGACCTCGCTCGCGAATCGCCGCGCGTGGACATGATTCCCTTCGAGTCCGAGCACATGTTCCGCGCCACGCTCCACGAAGCGGGCGAGGGCCGCGTCATCTA
>JANOBO010000360.1:0-7019 GCA_031411695.1 Verrucomicrobiaceae bacterium | reverse complement strand
TTCACAAAAAGGCCGGGGAAGTCCTCCTCGCTGGCAAAGCAGTTCACCTCGAAGCGTGGGTCGATCTTGAAGGCCTTTAACTCATCAGTCGGCGAGAGCCATTCGTTGATCGGGCGGTCGCCGGTGATGACAGGGAGCTGTGGAGTGTTCGAGTCCAAAGTAGTCCAGTCACTCCGTGACTGGTCCCCTTGACTCCGGTCACGGAGTGACCGGACTACTTTGGGAGCGGCCCTCCCGCTGGCAATATCCCAGATCAGCGTGTCGCGGTTTTCCACCATCTGCCGCAGCTTCTCCAGCTCGCCCGGAAAGTTCACCACGCCATACGGCTCCGCGCGTCCGCCCTTGATGTAAAAGTAGTTCAGCGGCCGGTAGAACTGGAAGAACTTCGTCTCCTTTTCCACCACCGCCGCGCGCACGGCCTCGTTGAGCTGCGGCGCGGTTTCGTTGAAGGCCTCGCGGAAGAGTTCGTCGGCGAAGATGCGGTAGCCGTCCGCATTCAGATGGACGCCATTGATCGTGTAGCCACGATTGGGAGTCGTGGTGCCGGCGAACGACGATTGCCAATCGCCGCCACGGACATCCGCAAAACCCACGCCCTCCGCCTTCGCCACCTTCCGCATCGCCTCGGTGTAGAGCTTGATCTGCGCGTTGAGATGCTCATGCGGCTTCTCCGCAGGTGTTGGCGATACCAGCACGATCACCGGCTCGCTCGTGCCGTTGTAGCGATGGCTCTTCAGCTCGATGAGAAACGATTTCAGCAGCGTCTCAAACTCCGCCACGCCGGCAGCGCCCTTGAACGATTCATTGAACCCAAACGCCGCGAAGATCACATCCGCCTTTGCCTCCGCGAGGTGCTGGTTCAAATCCCCAAACCCATCCGGCCTCGGCCGCAGCGCCACCTCATCCGCGCTCCACGCCAGATTCCGCACCACGAGCTTCTCCTTCGCAAACCGCTGATGCAACAGCGCCTCGAATGTCCCGTAGTCCCGCATTCGGTCAAAGAGCGAATTGCCGATGAAGGCGATCCGCGTGCCGGGCTTGAGTTCCAGCGGGAGCTGGGCGCGGGCTGAAAACGCAGCCGCGAGTGGCAGAAGACAGATCAATAGAGCGAGGGGCTTCATGAGAGCGGGAAGCAACGTCACCAGCGCTGATGATCTTTTGAGGGAGATCCCTCTTATCCGCGCGGCAGCCGTGAGTGGGATTCAATTGTCAGCGATAACCAAGATCATGCAAAAGGTGGTTCCTCACGCTCAATGAGTGATGTCGCCCGCTTGAGTTCCTCTCCTGAACCCCCCCAAGCCTCGGGTCAGTCCCAGCGCGCTGCGCTGCTAGACTGCACGGGCGGTGCAGAGCACATGAGACGGCAGACCCCTGATCCGCGAGCGCCTGCGACGAAAAATGAAGCCAGGAACTCCCAGTATCAGCAGCATCACCCGTTGCGGCTCTGGCACGGCAACGATGGCGCTCGAAGGAAACCGGCTCACACTTGTGAGAGCGCCGGATGGGGTGGTGTCCGGCAGGTCGAGATCGTCCTCGCTCTCCTCACTTCGGTCGTTCGTGCCCACGTCATCTCCGGTGAGCTCGGCACGGACCAAGCTGTCCCAGTCCAGCAAGTAGAAGACCTCGCCAACCGGTGGGGCGAATGCGTCAGGCTCCATTTCGATGTTGCCAGTGGAGGTGATGAAATCGAAGGCGTGGGCACTCGCGTTGTCATCGTTGTCTAACCGGAGGCTGTCAGGGGCAGCGCCCCCGGCGACTGAGTCCACCCATGCGTTGTATGCTTCCGTTCCCCTCATCGCCGCTGCGTTGACCCCGAGGATAACGCTGCCATGAAGGGACATGCCTCCATCCGACACAGGTATGAACTTCAAGGTGCTGTCGAAGGTGGTGGTCCTGCCATACCCCGTCCGCGAAAAGGTGCTGAACGCGCCGGGGGTGTTTTGCACGCGTGCTCCGCCGGATAGCGAACCGGGTGGCGGACTCGCGGCAGTGAGTTCGTCGCCTCGGCCAAACTGGCCGGCGACCCGGCCAAAGAGCACCATCCGCGTAGAGGTAAGCTGCGGGGTTAGTTGAGCAGGCCCGGAGACAAGGAGTGCCTCGTCCGCCTCACAGACCAGCGTGGCGTTCCAGTTTCCGCCGGTGAAGTTGTATTCGTCACTGCGCACATCCGTCCAGACGAGCGGAGCAGCGGAGATTGGGAGCGAGGTGGCCATCCAGAAAAGTAGGCTCAAGGAGACGACTCCTGCGTTGAGCCGACGGTTGGCGGGGCCTTCGCGGACGCCCCCCGAGACAGTCCCTGGTAACAGCAGACCTTGTGTTTGGTGCCAGCTCACTCCCTGACTTCGGCCAGAGCATGAGGGTGATGGGCAGTTGTGTTTGTTTATTGAATTGATAATACTTCAACCATCCGCGCCTTCTCGGTCTCGTCCCAGTTCTTCAGGAGCCTTTGCCCTGTGGGCCGAGGGGAGGCGAGAGAATAATTTGTTACTACGGATTCCAGAACGGAGTCGATTGGTGAAAAGCGAGCCCCGTGATTTTGGCCCTCGTTCCATTCGATGCAGCAACTCCTAAAAGTCGCTTGGTCCCGCATCCGGTCAGAGACCGCGTTCCCGATGAAGGCGATCCGCGTGCCAGGCTTAAGTTCCAGCGGGAGCTGGGCGACCGAGGCCGACGCGACGAGACCGGCGATGGCGGTGGCGGTGGCGGTGGCGGTGGTGACGAGGCATTTCATGGGCACGGAACAACGGAGCGTCCCCGGCGGAATTCACACCGAAATGATCAGTTTCCCGCCGGGTTGCCAACGCTGGGACGACCCTCCACACGCAGCTTCGCCAGCCCCGCGCCCTGCCCCCGTTCCGCACCGCTGACCCAGGGAGAGCCCGGTCCGGGACCGATTTCCGACGAGCGGAAACGCGTCCGGCAAGCTCGGGAAGCCTCTTCCGACGAGCGGAAACGCGTCCGGCAAGCTCGGGAATCCTCTTCCAACGGTCGGAAACGCGTCCGGCAAGCTCGGTAAGCGTTTTCCGGCGAGCGGGAACGCGTCCGGCAAGCTCGGGAAGCCGCTCCCGGTGAGCGGAAACCCGTCCGGCAAGCTCGGGAAGGCTCTTCCGGTGAGCGGAAAACCCTTCCCGACTCGCGTGTGCTCACTTCGGACGAGCGGAAAAGGCTTCCCGGGCTGCCTGTCTGGCTCGCAGCCCTACATGACTTCATGGCGTCTTTAGCTGGAAGAACGCCGCATTGTCTGGCACGCTGAATTGGAACTCTAGCTTGCCTTGCCCGTTGATCAGCGTCTGGGGCGCAGACATCGGAAAGGGGTTGAAGGTGCTCAGGTTGCTTGATTTCTCCACTCCTATCGTGAGCGTAAAAACGCCGGTGGCCGGGTTTCGCTCAAGGAGCGGAATTCCGACATTCAAAGCCTGAATCTGGGAGGTGGTATAGAGACTGTTTCCGTTCGCATTCGCGAAGTAGGTGTTTACCAACGTCGTCTGCTGCGACTGCCAATTGAAGCCAAGGCTTGCCAGTTGGAACTCTGCAGCATCGCCCATTCCATCGTTGTCCGTGTCCAGTGCGAACGTCAGAGCTTGGCCTGCCAGCGTGATGTCAAAAGGGGACTCGTCGGCATCGTTGTTCATGATGTGGAGGGCGGCGGTTCGCGTGCCTCCGGCTGTCGGGTTAAATACGACGGTGAAGGTGGTGCTCCCATTGGGTGGCACAGGCGCAATGGGAGCGGAGGTAAACGTGAACTCTGAAGCATGGGACCCATCCTTCGAGATCGTAAGGCCAGTAATGTTGTCAGTGCCGACGCTTTGAATGGTGAAAACGAGGCTCGTCGTACTGCCAAGCGCCACCGTCATGCTCTTCGTGCCGCCGTCAGGTATGTTGGTGCCAAGAGGCTGCTGAACAGCGATCTCGGGAATGGGGTCACTTCCGGTGACGGTGATGTCGAATACACCCTCGTCGCTATCGTTACTTGTGACGTGCAGCACGGCGGTCTTCGTGCCGACCGAGGTCGGAGCAAACTGAACTGTGAAAGTGGTGCTGCCCATGGGTCCGCTGACCGTGGCAGCGGGATTGGCGGTGAGGGTGAACATTCCCGCATCTGGGCCATCAATTGCAATGCCGAGGCCGGTTAGATCGGCATTGCCCGTGTTCTTGATCGTGAAAGTGAGGCTGCTGTTCGCACCGACATTCGCGACACCCAAAGACCGGCTGCCGCCGTCCTCGATGTCAACGCTAAGAGGCTGCTCGATGACGATCTCCGGCGCGGGCGGAAACGGACTCAAGGTTTGCAAGAACCCGACAGAACCGTTTCTCCTGCCTCCGCCTGTGTTTGCGCGAGAACGGATATGTCCGCTGACAGGCAAACTCAAATCAAGCAACTCCCAACCGCCGCTGATTCGTGTGCCCGCGCCAAGAGCTGTCCATGTGTTTCCGCCGTCTGTGGAAAGATCAAAGCCCACATTGTGCGCCTCTGGCGACGTACCGCCACGCAGCCACTCCACACGATTCGCGCTCGAAGCAACGAGGCCCTGCGTCGCATTGGAATTGTCCAGTCGTGCTATGTAATTGTGCGTCGCTCCACCGAGTGCCGTGAAAACACCACCGACCAAGACTTTGCCATCGGGTTGCAAGGCCGTGCAGTTCGCGATGCTGTTTGCGCCAGGATTAAAGCCCGCATCCAACGTTCCATCTGAGTTAAACCGTGCGATGCGGTTCCGTAGTTGCCCTTCGACAAGCGTGAACTGCCCTGCAATCACGATTTTGCCGTCAGCCTGAACAGCAGCGCTGGAGACGCTGGCGTTGGCACCAGGGTTGAAGCTCGTGACGAGCGACCCATCCGCGTTCAACTTGGCCATCCGGCTGCGTGCAACGCCCCCAACTGTTGAGAAACCTCCCGCAATTAGGATTTGTCCGTCCGATTCCAGCGCAACGTTGTCTACGAATCCATTGGAGTTCGCATTGAAAGCGATGTCCACAGAGCCGCTGGAATCAAGGCGGGCAATTCCCCTCCGCGAGATGCCATTGATCGTTGAGAAGTTGCCAGCAACTAAAACCTTGCCGTCAGGTTGCTCCTCAACGTGATAAATGTGTGCGTTTGCATCGGCATTGAAGCTTGCATCGAGAGCGCCATCGGTGAGCAACCTCGCGCAGTAGTTCCTGGTCACTCCGCTCACATTCGTGAACTCACCACTGCAAAGAACCCTTCCATCCTTCTGAATGGCAATGCTACTGGGATAGCTATTTGGAAATGAATTGAATCCTGCATCCCTGGTCCCATCTGTATTCAGTCGAACCAATGTTTTTGAGACGGCTCCACCAAATGAGTTGAAGTTGCCACCGACTAAAATTTTGCCGTCTGCCCGAACAGCTAAACAATAGACTTCACCATTGGAATTCGGATTGAAATTCAAATCGAGGCTGCCGTCGCCGTGCAGTCTTGCGATGCGGTTGCGGGTGATTCCATTGATCGACGTGAATGAGCCTCCGATGACGATCTTGCCATCGGGCTGAATGGCCAGCGCCATGACTTCACCGTTGGGGCTGGTATTGAATTCCGGATCAACGTCCCCAGGTGCGCCAGTAAGGATTTCGGGACCCAGCATCAAAACCAGAAGAAGGGGGGGTAAGCGAGATCGCATGGCGGAACAAATGGCGCGAGGGACAGGGATGCGTCGCTCCCGAGCGTGGTGACTCTACCCCCCTTGTTTCTGGCTCGTCAAGACAATTACCTTGAAGTCAATTCCGTTCCGATTCGTGCGCGCAAGGAACCAGTCGGATCGACCGGAGACGAGGGCACTGCTCACGGCCTCGGGACCGTCGGCTGCGCCGGCAGATTTTCCGGCTCGAATTTCAGCACGTCTTGGTGGGTCTTCAGTGCGCGGCGGGCTTGGTCGAAGAAGCTGGTGAGGTCTTCCTTGTTGGCCTGCTGTTTGTCCTCGATGAGGCTGTACAGTTTCTTGAGCTGCGCGTCGGCATCGATGGTCACGGCGGCCATTTGCTTTTGGGCGGATGAATAGACGGCGGTGAAGTTGGTCTGCGCCTGCTCGTAGGCTTGCTTCATGCCTTCGCTGCGGATGAACTCGCGCTCGGCGTCCTTGTATTGCCGGCTGAACACGCGACGGAAGAAATTGCCCTTGGGTTTCTCAGGCTGGAGTTGCGCCTGCCTTTCGAAGTAGGTGGCAAGCTCGCTGAACTGCTCGAGCGGCTTTTGGTACTGCTTCTGCAAGTAACCGATGCCCGTGGTGATGACGGCGAGGCGCTCCACCTCGGCCTTTGAGATCGTCTGGCCAGCCTTCATTTTGTCCTCAAGCAGGTTGATGTAGTCGAGCGTCTTTTTGTTCCCGTCGAAGATGTTTTCGAATTCCTTGTAAGCGCCGGCCATCTGGTTGCGCTGGGATTGCTGGATGTCGGCCAGCTTCTTCTCGTGCTCTTCATTGAGGGTCTGGATGCTCTTCTGGTGCGCATCGGACTGCGCGGCCAGCGCGTCCTGCATGGCGGCGTGTTTGTCGGCCAGCTCCTCGGTGTGGCGGGCTTTGAGCCTTTGGGTTTCGGCTTGGTGCTCGGCATTCTGGCTCCACAAACCAAACCCGAGTCCGGCGGCGGTCAGTGCGAGAACGGCGATGACGATCTTGAGTGCGTTCATGGCGCTGACCATGCCTCGGGTTTGTGCGGGGGACAACTGGCGGTGTGGGGGAGGAATGAGGAATGACGAATGACGAATGACGAATGACGGATTTCGGATCTGGGAAGTCGGACTTCGGAAGTCGAAGTGGGCGCGCGTGTCCCGCTTCGTAAGATGCCTCAACGCGCCGGCATTCGAAGGCGGGCGTTGCTTGGCTTCGGGCGGACGTTTCCAGGGAGAGGCGCCTCTGCCGCGAGCGTGCGCTATTTCTTCCAACCGGTGAGGAGGAGCGCGCGCAGAATGCCCTCGAGCGCGAGGGCGGAAAGCCAGATGCCGCCGAGGATGCGGCAGGGGAGGCATGAGGACACGAACAGGAGGCAGGCTGCGATGGAGAAGA
>JANOBO010000359.1:0-2737 GCA_031411695.1 Verrucomicrobiaceae bacterium | reverse complement strand
CGGTGGGCGAGAAGGACTCGCCTTTCCCGTGATTATCGACCGGGGCATCGGTGATGAACTCGTTCTTTGACGGACCATGCGTCGCGCGGCAACGAAGGCCGCCTTCATAGGAAACAGAAATGGGAACCATGCGGCTATGGGAGCGCGGACCGCATGGCGCGCAAATGTCATTCCGCTTTTTTCAGCTCCGCAAAGATCAGCCGGCCCGCGCTGGTGGGCGTGGTGCCGGAGATCACGATGGGGACGGTCTCGCCGATTTTCTCCGCCGCATGATTCACCACGATCATCGAACCGTCCGCGAGATAGCCGATGGCCTGATGCTTGTCCTTCCCCGGCTTGATGAGGCTGAGCTGCAGCTCGTCTCCTGCGGCCACTTCAGGATGCAGCGCCAGGGCCAGCTCATTCAAGCTCAGCACCACCACGCCGCGCACGCGCGCTACTTTGGCCAGGTTTTCGTCGTTGGTCAGCAGCCGCGCGTTCAGCTCACGCGCCAGATTCACGAGCCGCGTGTCCACCGGCGCGTCCGCAGGGGAATTGTCTTCCTGGATGGTGAGGTCCAGGTCGCGCATCTCACGCATCTTCTCCACCGCGACGAGGCCGCGCTTGCCGCGCTCCATCTTGATGGGCTCCCGCGAGTCCGCCAGCCGCTGCAGCTCGTCCAGGACAAAGCGGGGGATCACCATCGTGCCGGTGAGGAAACCGGTGCTTACCACGCGCGTGATGCGACCGTCGATGATCACATTGGTGTCCAACAGCAACGGCTCGCCCTCCGACGCATCGCGGCGGAACCTCACGTAAGGGATGAGAAACGCAAACTGATCGCGGTCACTGCGCAATGCGATGGTGATTCCGAAGAAGGCAAGCGCGGCATAGGTCGCGATTTTCGCAATGGTGCCGATGGTGTCGCCATTCTCCAAGGTCTGAAACCACGCCAACTCAAAGAGACCGATGCGCGTGATCAACCACCCGGAGAAAACGCCGATGAGCAGCCCGAGGGTAGCGTGGGAAAAGTCGCGCATCGAAAACCGCGCGAAGAGAAGGTCCAGCACCACAAGCAACCCCATGAAGCCCGCTCCAGAAAAAGCGCCGACCCACGCCGGCTGCTGAAACCCGAACGCGATGGCGATCCCCACGAACACTGACAGCGCGAAGAAGATCGCGCGCACCACTTGAATGGGCAGTTGGGATTTCATGAGCGGAGACGAGCCGGAGTATTGCGGCTGCGCTCGGTGCGGTCAATCTCGTTGGCGCGTCGGTGTCACGTGCGAGCAACGCCCGTTTGAGCACTAGACGACCGGAGCTGAAAGTTTGACAGGCCCCTCCCGCAGCCGTCAGTGATGGAGTTAAGTCTTCACGCTCTTCAGCGCACCCACTGGCTCACGCAGCCTTCATTCGCCTGCGTCACCGTTGCCGCAAAGTCGGCGAGATAGCCTCGTGCGTGGCGCACAGGCTCGGCGCCGCTGAGGCGGGCGTCGAGATTGGCATGCACGGTGATCTCGCCTTTCAGCAGGTCGAACTCAATCTCATCGCCATCCTTCACATAGCCAATCGGCCCGCCGACGATCGCCTCGGGCGCGCAATGCACGCCGACGGCTCCGCTCGAAACGCCGGACACGCGCGTGTCGGCGATGAGCGCCACTTTTCCGTAAAGCTCAGGCACCGCAAGCGCGGCGCTGGCGACGTGCAACTCAGGCATTCCCGCCGCCACGGGACCGCAACCGCGCACGACGACAACATGTCCGGCTTGGATCTTGCCTGCGGCCGCCGCGTCGGACACACCCTTCGAATCTTCAAAACAGATCGCCTTCCCACGAAAATGCGGCTGCTCCATCGACGACACTTTGAAGACGATCCCGTCGGGCGCGAGGTTACCGAAGCAAATCTGGATGTCGGCGAAGGCTTTGAACGGCGCGTCGATGGGTGCGATGAGTTCGTTTGGCTGCGGCACGTCTCGAGCGCCGGACAAATTCTCCGCCAGCGTTTTCGTGGTGACCGTCATGCACGATCCATCGAGCAGGCCGGCCCTCAGCAGATGCGCGAGTAGCATCGTGGTGCCGCCGAGCCGATGGAGATCCACCATCGTTCCTCTGCCGCGCGGAGCGAAATTGCACAGCACGGGCGTGCGGCGGCAGATGGCCTGCACGTCGCGCAGCGTGAAATCCACGCCGGCCTCGCGGGCGACGGCGAGAATGTGCAGCACGCCATTCGTCGAGCCGCCGATCGCGGCGATGGCGGTCATGGCGTTCGTCACCGATGCTTTCGTGATGATGTCGTGCGGCCGGATGTTTCTCTCCAGCAGCAGCCGCACCGCCGCGCCGACTCGCCGGCATTCGTCGCGTTTGCCGTCCTCGATCGCGGGCATTGATGATGTGTCCGGCAAGCTCAAGCCCATGGCCTCCAGCGCGATGCCCCAGGTGTTAAAAGAGGCCGCGATGCCGCAGCCGCCGGGGCCGGGACAGGCGGTGGCGATGATCTGCTCCGACTCCTCGCGCGTCATGGTTCCCTGATTCGCCTTCGCGGCCGAGTCATACACATCGAGGATCGTGGTCGGCACGCCTTTGTGGCAGCCGGGCATGATGCTGCCGCCGTTCACGATGAGGCCGGGGAAGTTCAGCCGTGCGAGTGCCATCGCGAATCCGGGGCCGTTCTTGTCGCAATGATGCAGCCCGATCAGCGCATCGTAGCAGTGCGAGCTGCAGACCATCTCCGCGCCATTTGCGATGAGATTGCGCGATGG
>JANOBO010000358.1:0-14662 GCA_031411695.1 Verrucomicrobiaceae bacterium | reverse complement strand
TGGCTGCGGGCGACCATGAATTCGCGGCTTACCTGCCGCTCTTCAACGGCATCGAAAAACTCGAAATCGGAGTGCCTGCGGGCGCGAAGTTTGAAGGACAGGCTCCGCGCGCAGAGAAGCCCATCGTGTTTTACGGCACCTCCATCACGCACGGCGCGAACGCCTCCCGCCCCGGCATGGTTCACACGGCCATTTTGGGCCGCCGTTTGGATCGTCCCGTCATCAACATCGGCTTCTCCGGCAATGGCCGCATGGACGCCGCCGTGGGCGATCTGATCAACGAGTTGGATGCCGCCGCCATCGTGATTGATTGCCTGCCAAACATGCAGCCGGCCGATGTGACGGCGAAATGCGTGCCGTTGGTGAAGCAACTCCGCTCCAAGCATGCCACCACGCCGATCATCCTCGTCGAAGACCGCCGTTTCTCAAACGACTGGATCACACCCGACAAGCGCAAATTTCACGACGACAACCACGCCGCGCTGAAAAAGGCGTTCGACGAACTCAAGGCGGCCGGCATCCAAAAGCTGCATTACATCTCCGGCGATCATTTGTACGGCGACGACACCGAAGGCTCGACCGACGCCTCACACGCAAACGATCTCGGCTTCATGCGCCAGGCGGACATCTTCGAGCCGGTGTTGCGTACAGCGCTGAAGTAAGTCGCTTTATGCTTTCAGACGCCGGCTTCGAAGTGTTGCGCCGAGTTCTCGATGAAAGCTGGCTCACCGCGCTCCGCAGATCACTTGTCGTCCGGGTAGGCGCTGGACGACGTGGTTTGCTATCCCATTCGACGGTAAGCGAGATCGCGTGCTCACCGGCGATCCTCGACATCATTTCCGGCCATCTCTGCGCGCCAGCAAAGCCTGTGCGCGCGATGCTTTTCGACAAAACCCAGGACACCAACTGGCTGGTGCCGTGGCATCAGGATCTCACCATCGCCGTGCAGGAGCGGCACGACGTAGCCGGCTTCGATCCGTGGTCGGTGAAAGATGGCATCCCTCATGTGCAGCCTCCGGTGCGTGTGCTGGAACGGATGCTCACGCTTCGCCTCCACCTCGATGACTGCGATGAAACAAATGGAGCGCTGAAGGTGATCCCGGGGTCTCACGCCGGTGGAAGACTCGACTCAGTCGCCATCCGAGAGTGGCGCGCGCGGGGAACGGAGAGCGTGTGCTGTGCTGCGGCCGGCGACGCATTGATCATGCGCCCGCTGCTGCTGCATGCTTCATCGCGTTCCGAGTCCGTCCGCAGGCGACGGGTCCTCCATGTTGATTACGCATCGTGTGATCTGCCACCGCCGTTGCAGTGGGCCGAATCGTTTTGAAGCGATGAGCGCCGTGTTGGAACCACGGCGCTCCGCATGCCGACACATCAATCGCTCACTCGATCCTCTTCAGCGAACCGATGCGGTAGGCTCCGCCGATGAGCTTGAGATTGTCCCGCTCGGCGCTGATCGCGTCGAGGTGGAGGATCTTGGGGAAGTCCGCGAGTTCGACGATGTGGGTGCCTTCCTTGGGCTCCTTGAAGGCTTCGGCGAGGTCGTTGAGGTCGTTGATTTTTTTTCCGTTCACTTGGTTCACCACCTGCCCGCCGAGACGCTCGTAGCCCTGGACGCTGGGCGTGGGCAGCACGGCGCTGAGGAAGATGAGCTTCTTCCTCCCGGCCTTTTCATACTCCTCGGGATGCTCGGCGATGCGTGACAAGCGCAGGATGGCGCCGGACTGCTGCTCGGCGCCGAAGGCCTGGAGGTATGGCTTGGACAGTTCCTGGAAGAGCAGGCCGCCCATCATGAGGTAATTCGGGCCACGGTCGAAAATGTAGGGCGTGACGAGATACTCGGCGGGCTGCTTGCGGAGCAGTGTGCCGGTAAGCGTGATCTCGCGGCTTTCGCGCAGCACTTTCATCTCGATGGGATCGCCCACGAACGCACGACCGCGAACGACATGGCTGATGCTCAGCGCGCCGAACTGCGAGTCCTGGTAGTCGCCACGCGAGTCCACGTCGTGCCCGTTGATGGAGAGAATGATGTCGCCGATCTTCACGCCCAGCTTGTCGGCTGTCGCGCCTTTCGTCACACCGCTGACGAAGGAGCCTTTCACGCCTTTCTTCATGCCGAGGTAGTCGCGGAACTGCTCGTCAAGCGTCTGCTGCATCTCGACGCCGAGGCTGGGAAAGCCGTCGTACTTTCCGTCGGCCGTGTCCTTGAGGAAGTGCTCGATGATGGGCGCGGGCAGCAGGGTGGCCACCTGGTTCTTTGAATCGTAACGCAGCAGCAGCGCGGCAAGCTTGCCACCCTTCACCACGGGCAGCGTGAAGCTGTTGCCCTCGCTGCGGACGATGCCGGTGGCCTCATAGACGAGGAAGCTCGCGTTATCGACGACATAGCTCTGGATCATCACCTTGCTGAGCGCCATGGGCGAGGCGATGAGATCGCCCACGCGACCGATCTGCCAGATGGCGAGGGCATCCCCGATGCGCGCGGAGGTGTCGAGCGAGATGGGCTTCAGCGTTGCGAAGAAATCCTTCTCCTTTGCCGGCGCCGCGGAGGCGAGCAAAGCGACGTTTGCCTCGTAATCGACGGCTACGACCTTGGCCGGCAGCTTTTGCCCGCTCTCAGGAAGCTCAAGCTCGATGTAGGTGGCATCGGCGACCATGTTTCCGGTGACCAGGATGCGGTTGTTGGCAAGCACCACGCCGAGTCCGCGCTTGGCTCCAGGCGTCTCTTTCTGCCAGGGGATGTGGGCCTTGTAGCCCTGCGAAGTGGCATTCACCTTCACGAGCGAATTGGTGCGCACGACGGGCTCTCGGCCGATGGCGAGGGAGCGGGCGGGCAGGTTCAAAGGCGGCGGCACGGCGTTTCTCGGGACGGCTTCCTCGGCGGGCACGATGGCACCGACGGGCTTCTTGACCGCGCCGCGCTTCGGCGGGACCGGGCCATCTTGCGCGCAGAGATGTGCCGCGAGTGACGCGGCCAGGAGAATGAGTATGAAGGGCTTCATGTTCGGAAAGATGCGTGAAGGTTTGCGCTGCGTGTCACTCGTCCCCAAGGTTGGAGTCCTCGCTGATGTTGTAGGTCTTCATGATGCGGGGATGCGCCTCATCCGCGACCTCGCGTTTCAGCACGAGGGGCCTGCCTTTTTCCAGCAGCTTGATCTTCACGAAGGGGTCCTTCTCGTCCTTCTTGGCCAAGGCGTCCTTCACGTCCTTGAGCGTTTTGATCGTCACGCCGTTGATCTCATCCACGATGCTCTGCTGATAGCCGGTGATGTAGGTGTTCACTTCGTCCGGCAGCACGCTGGTGAGGATGATGACCTCGGGGCGCTCCTCGTAGATCTTCTGCGTCATGTAATTGTCGAAGACGTAGCTGGTGAGCGGATCGCGGATGTTATGCGAATCCATGAGGTTGCGGTCCATAGGCTGGAAGACAAGACCTGCATACACGATGAAGCGCGGGCGTTGGTTGTATTGCAGGCCAAGCTTCACATATGGGAGGAAGCGCTTGAGCGTGACAGTGGCTGATTGTGGCTTCCGGTCCCGCACAAAATCCAGCTTCACTTTTCCGCCGGCGTATTTGCGCTCCACGACCTCGTTCATGTCCACCAGCTCACCGTCCACCTTGATGAGGCCGTTGTTCAGCACCGGGCTGTCATCGATGGCCAGCAGCACATCCCCCTGCTTGAGCACGCCGCCCACGCTGCCCGCAGGCTCCACGTCGGCGATGAGCACGCCGTGCCCATTGTTCTCCAAGCCGAGCGCCTTGATCTGCGCGGGATTCTCGATGGCAAAGTCACTCGCCGCGAGATCGACGTAATGATCGTAGTGGCCGTCTTCGGTGTCCTTCAGGAAGCGCTGGATCACCGGCACCGGGATCATGTAGCCGACATTCTGCGCCACCCGCCCGCTGAACCCTTGGAAGGCGACGCCGACGACCTTGCCGCCTTGCAACACGGGCCCGCCTGAGTTTCCAGGATTGATCGCCGCATCGACCTGGATCGTGAGGTGATTGTCCACGCCCGTGTGGCTATAGGGCCGGAAATCGATGCGCGAGACGACACCGCGCGTGACGGAAATGCGTTCTCCGCCGATGGGATAGCCAACCGCGCTGACCTCGGTGTTCAGCTTCGGGATGCCGCCGAACTCGAGCGGCTTCAAATTCTCGAAATGAGCGGGATTCTCCGCCTCAATGACGGCCAGATCGCAGTCGTGCGCCATGAACGTGATGCGCGCCGGGTGTGGCTCCGGATCGTTCATCGTGCGGATCACCACCTTCGTCGCGTTGCTGACGACATGCGCGTTGGTGAGGAATTTGTTTTTGCCGATGAGAAATCCCGTGCCTGATCCACCGGAAGGCTGGCCCGAGTTCCAAGGTTCACGGTAATCGGGCACGAGCGTCGAGACATCAATGTTCACGATGCCCTCCCATTCGCCGGAATTCGTGTCGATTGCCTGCGGGGCCGGCGAGTTTTCCGCTGCTCGGGTGACGCTCGAAAAGCTGGCTAGGACGACGAGGGACACGAACAAGAAAGCATTTTTCATAGGTCTGGGAAGCAAGTGCCGCGAATGATCGCAGACGGGCGATGAAAGACAAGGGCGGGAGATGAACGCAAGACGCGCGTGGTGTCACTCATAAAAAACTGACGGCAGATCGGCGCAGGCTTCCTCTTGACCGTCGTGCCGCTTGTGGAAACATTCGTGCCGCACAGATAACCCTCTCGACCATCCAAACTCATGAAGATCAAATTGTCCTTACTCATCGCCGCCGCCGTTTTCACCGGCTCGTTGTCCGCCAATGCCGTCGATTTTGAAAAGGAAGTGCTGCCCATCTTCAAGGAGCGCTGCTTTGACTGCCACAGCAAGGAGCACGCTGATGCGAAAACCGGCAAGATGAAGAAGCCAAAGGGCAAGTTCCGCATGGACAGCGCCGCGATGCTGACCAAAGGCGGCGCGGAAGGGAAGAACATCGTCGCCGGCAAGCCGGAGGAGAGCACCGTTTACACCTCCGTCGTCCTGCCCGAGAGCGATGACCTGGCGATGCCGCCGGAAGGCAAGGGCGAGCGCCTCACGAAGGATCAGCAGGAGCTGATCAAGAAGTGGATCGCTGAGGGCGCAAGCTTCGGCGCGTGGAAGGGCGCGGAAGACTGAGGCCCGTCCTCTGGCGCGCGGAAAGGCATTCTGCACCTCAGGCATCGGTCCGCGCGGGTCTTCCACGCGGCGCGATGCCTGAATCGTTTTTGCCCCGATCAAAACCTGGAAATCTCCAGTTGCGCCTTCGGAGGGTCACCCTATACTCCCGGCCCTTTTCCCAACCCCCTTACCTTCACAAGATCATGTCACAACATCGCAGCCTCAAGGGTGCCAGCAGCGTCGGCTCCAAGCGTAGCGTTTTGAAGCGCGGCGAACGCATCAAGCTGTTGAAGTCGCGCGGTCTTTGGAAAGAGGGGCGTCTGCCCACCGGACTGCCGAAGACGAAGTCGGAGTAGTACGCCCGCCTCTGCAAGGCGGGTGAGATTCTAAAAGGCACTGAGCGTTCAGTGCTCAGTGTTGAATGGCCGAGCCGAGCCTTCTTAAACCGCACACTGAGAACTGAGTACTTTTCTTTTCCCCACCATGCGCTTGAACCGTTACCTCAGCCTTTGCGGCATCTCCTCGCGGCGCGGTTCTGAGCAGGTCGTTCTCGAAGGCCGTGTGGCGATCAACGGCCACATCTGCCGCGAGCTGGCCACCCAAGTCGAGGACGACGACCGCGTCACCGTCGATGCGAAGCCGGTGCGTGCGGCGCTGGGGGTCGTCATCGCACTCCACAAGCCAAAGGGGTACCTTTGCACCCGTGGCGACACGCATGACCGCGCGACCATTTACGACCTGCTCCCGGCGAAGTACCAGCAGCTCCATCATGTCGGGCGCCTGGATCAGGACAGCGAGGGACTGATCCTCCTCACGAATCGCGGCGATCTCTCGCAACGTCTCGCGCATCCGAGCCAAGGCGTCGAGAAGGAGTATGAGGTCACCCTCGACAAGGAGGTGGACGCGGCCGCGCTGGGCAAGCTCACGCGCGGCGTGCTCACGCAGGAAGGCTTTGCCAAGGCGGAGCGCGCATGGACGTCCGGTCCGTCAAAGGTCCACATGATCCTCAAGCAAGGGCTGAAGCGGCAGATCCGCCTGATGTTTTACAGGCTCGGTTATGAAGTCGAGCGCCTCGTGCGCATCCGCATCGGCTGGCTGATGCTCAAGGGCATGCCGAAGGGGGACTGGCATGAGCTGACGGAGGCCGAGGTGCAGCGCTTTCTCGCCTCCGCCAAAGGTAAATCCTCCGCAGCGCCCACGGCCAAAGCTCCGCGTCAAAGCGCCACGCGCAGCGGAAAGCCCGCGGCACGAAAATCAACCGGCGACGCGCCGCACAATTCACCGTCGAGCTGGAAGGGCACGCGGCGGTCCTCACAGGTCACGCGCAAGCCGCGGACCTGAAAGTAGTCGAGATCGAGGCTCTTCTCGTAGCCGTCGATGAGCACCGCGCGCAGAAGTTGCGCGATCTCCCAGTAGCCAAGCTGTTGAAAAATCAGCACATCGAGCAGCCCGTCGTCGTTCTGCGCCGTGCGAAACAGGCGGAACCGCCCGCCGTAGTGGACACCGCTGCCGACCAGCACCACCGAGCCCTGCATCGGAGGACGGCCTTCGATGTGGACAGTGAGCAGCGGTGCCTTTTGAAACCACGCCTTCACAGCGGAGACAGCGTAGCTCACAGGGCCGAGCCGCTTTTTCATCTCCCATGGCGTGAGCTGGATCACCTCCGCGTCCAATCCCACACCGGCGAGCTGCACGAAGTATTGCGCGTTTGCGCGCCACAGATCCACCTGGCGCCTGCGGCCGGACGTGATTGACTTCCAACAGCCGGCGAGGTCGGAGGCATTCATGCCAAGCTCCAGTGAGAACACGTTCATGGTGCCCACAGGCAGCACGCCGAGCGCTGTGTGTGACGCCAGATCTTCGCGCTCAGCGTTCACCTTGCTGATGCCTTGCAGCACCTCGTTCACCGTACCGTCGCCGCCTGCCGCCACGACGAGCGGGTGCCCCGCGCGCGCCAGCCGCTCGGCGATCACCGCCGCGTCACCCATGGCGGAAGTCAGGTGCAGCTCGGGCGTGGGGGACAGCAGCCGTAATTGCTCCAGCCTCGCCGCTGCCCGCGTGCTGCGCGCGGCTGGATTCAGGATGATCGGGATCGGGGCGTCCATGCGGGCATCCGCGTTATGCCGCAGATGGCTCGAAAGCTCAAGCGCCAGTCTGTGTGAAACGCCTCCTGCGTTGACAGGCGGGTGCCGTGGCAGAGAATCATCTCGTGTCCGTCCCGCGCCGCATTTGCCAGCTTGCAGCCCTTTTGTTTCCGATCCTGACGGGGATGCAAACGCGTGCCGCGGACGAGATCATCACGACGCGCACAGACTCGGTGGGACGACTGCTGAACTCATGGGCGAAGGATAAATCCGCTGCAGGCCTGAAGCTCATTCAATACGAGAATCGCGACGGGCAGCACTCGCCGCTGAACGTGGCGCAGTATCCGGGCTTGAAGGTCTTCCAACCTTCCGAGGAGGACAGGAACGCCGGGCGCGACAAGGGTCCGGCGTTCAGCGTGAGGCCGGAGCCGACGGTGGGAAACTGCTCAATGGCGGCCCACCCGACTGCTGGCGGCAGCCTGCCGCGCCTCTACTACACGCAGGCCGGCGGACTGACGTTTGCGAACCAGCAGTTTCTGACGAACAACCTCATCGTCTATCCCGAGCATCTCGATCACGACATTGGCGCGAATGGAGTGGGCGGCTGGGGTGACCTGTATCCGACCAACAGCGCGTGCATGATCATTTCCCAGGGTTCCTCATTCACCGACCAGCCTTTTGTGAACGCGGCGCTCACCACCATCGCCGCGTTTGATCCCGATGTGCTCACCACGCTGATCCGCAAGCGCATCCTCATGCCCACGGTCCAGGCCATCTTCCGTCAATCGAACAAGATGGTGAGGTCGGAGGCTGAATATCTCACGGCCAAGGCACACCCTGCGGTGTTCGACAGCGCGCAGCTCGACGAGGAGAAGATGGTCATCGCCGCGCACTCCATGACGCGTGCGGCGATCCCGCCGGTGGTTTTCGTGAAGGTGGTGACCGAGTCCCAGGCCAAGCCGGGTCAAAATTTCTTCGAGCGGTCTGCCATCACTTCTGAAAAGCTCGCGGACACGCCGTCCGTCATCGCGCGCGTTTTCCGGAGCAACGCAGCGGAGCGTGAGATGGTCGTGAGCACCGCCGGCTCCGGCGATGTGATGAACAGGCCGAGCAAGCTGGAGTGCCGTCTATTGCAAGGTGACCCAAAGCTGGTGACCATCGAGTCCAACGGGACCGACGGCCAGATTCGGATTCGTGTGAAGTGGCACATGCCGATGATCACCGGCACGGGAATCCGGTCGCACCGCGTGGACATCGGCGTCTTCGCCAGCAACGGCGTCACGACTTCTGCGCCTGCTTTCATCACGTTTTACATGCTGCCGAACGAGGTGCGGTCCTACGACGCGCAGGGTCGTGTGCAGGAGATCTTCTATGCTGCGCCAAATCCGGATGTGGGCTTTCCGCCGTCGCCCTCGGACCTGCGCTGGCTGGAGGTCTTCCGCAGCATCGCGTCCAAAGGCGCGCGCATTCCAGCCGGCCTGATGGAGCAGGCCTTCTCCAGCGCGGAGCGCGCTTCGGTGGGCAAGCTTCTGGCCGCCTTCCAACCGCGTCAGCTCGCTGTTGAGTCTCTGAAAAAAGATGAGACCAAAAAGGAGGAAGCGGCAAAGTTCGAGACGCTCCTCACACAAGACGTCGCGGCGGCACTCACCAGCCCTGCGCCCGGCGACGCGCGCATCACGATCCGCCAGATGATCGACCGTGCCTTTGACAAGGTCGCGGATCACGCGGCGCTGTTCACGACGCTGCAACGGCAGATCGAACAGACAGCGGTGGATTCCGGCAAGCCCGGCGCGCCGGCCGGTCTCGCGGCGGAGGTGAAACGGCTCATCGACCTCGGCGTGCTCATCCAGGATGCCTCCGGTGCCGTGCTCACCGTGCATTCGCCAGCGCAGTTTTCCTCGGGTGAGCGGCATCTGCTCCGCTGTTTGAATCTCCTCATCATGTCCGAAGTCCTGTATCCAAAGGCCCTCGAGCGCTCCACCGCACCGGCATACGTCGATCCACGGCTCACGTCGCCGAAGCCTTGGCGCGACGTTTTTCGCTACGATGCGGAGGGCAGGCCCGCAGGCTGGGTGCGGTATCATCAAGGTCGCACGCATGTGTTCGATCCCACAGGTCGCATCCTGCCGCAAGGCGCGGTGTCGCCCGACAAGGCGGTGGGGGTGACCTATCGCGAAGATGGAAATGGCGGCCTGACCTTTTCGCAGCAATGAGGTGTGGCGTTTTCACAGTTGGAATTCTACACTGCCACGACCTTTTCTCCGAAACCATGCGGCCAGCCACGACCCTCTTCTTTGCTCTCCTGACCTGCCTGACTGCGGCCGTCGCCGGCCCGACCGAAGACGCGCTGCGTGTCGGCGAGGAAGCCTTTGAGAAAAAGGATTTCTCCAGCGCCACCACGACTTGGGCGAACGCCTACAACGAACGCGCGAAAGCCGACACCGCTGACGATGAGACCTGCGCGAAGATTCTCTCGCGCCTCGGGAGCCTTCTCGCCCAGCTCGGCCGGCCCAAGGACTCTGTCGTGTGCTACGAAAGCCTGCTCCAGCTCCGGGCGAAGCTGAGCGGTCCCGCCGATCCGGAGACGCAGAATGTGAAGGCCTTGCTCGCCGCGCAGATCACAAATTCCGGCGGCGATGTGGCACGCGCCGAAGGCCTCGCGCGTTCCGCCGTGGAAGCGCTGACAAAGGCCGGGGATGACCGCCTTGACGACCGACTGCGCGCCATGATCACCCTGGCGGGCATCCTTCTTTCGAAAAAAGAGCGCCTCCAGGCGCACGAACTCTATGCGGACGTCGCCAGACTTTGCGAAAAGCAGCCGACCCAAGTCCTCCACCTGGCCATCGAAGCGTACACGTCCATGGCGTCGATCGCGGAGTTTTTCGGCCGGGCAAAGGACACGCTACAGTACCTCCGCAAGGCGGCTGAGGTCTGCCGCAAGCACTACGGCGCGGAGCATCCGGCCACATACATGGCGCGGATCGAGGTAGCCTCCGCGCTTTCCGGCACGGGAAAGTCCGCCGATGCGAAGACGGTGTACGATGGCGTCCTCGCGGACCTCGATGCGCGGTCGCCGGGAAAGGACGAGAAGCTGCTGCATCAGCGCTGGGCGCTGGCCGCATTCCGCCTGGCCTACGTCGAGTCCTCGCTGGGGAACAAGGACCGCGTCTTTGAACTCGTGAGCAGCGCCCTTTCCCACGCGCAGCTCGGCTGGGGCGACACGGATGCGAACACGCTGCCCATTTATCTAGAGCTGGCAAGACTCCACATCACGCGCAAGAACTACAAGGAGGGCGTGAAGTGCTACCAAAAGGTTCTCGACATCCGCCGTCGTGAGCTGGGTCCAGATGACGACAGCACCAAGCAGACGCAGAAGATCCTCAACGAGCTGCTCGAGGACGTGCGGAAGGCCGAGGCGGCCAAGTGAGCCCCGCCTGTGGGATCACGGCACGGGCGAGGCCTTGCTGCCTACGCACCAGAGCATCTTCTCCGTGCGCACATACACGCGGCCGTCCCCGATGGCGGGGGAAGCATTGATGGCGCTGTCCAGCTTGCTCGCGGCGAGCTGCTCAAATTTGCGCCCGGCCTTCACCACGATCAAATCTCCCTGCTGGCTGCCGCAAAAAATCTTCCCATCAGCTGCCACTGGGCTGCTGAAGAACTTGCTGCTGCCCGCGCTTCCGTTCAGCCGCTCCTCATAGATCACCTTGCCGGTTTTGAACTCGACCGCGCGCATGATGCCTCCGTCGCCGACGAGGTACATCACGTCGCCGATCACCAGGGGTGAGGGCACATAGGGCAGGCCTTTCGGGATGTCGAACGTCACGGGCTTGGGTTTGCCGGACTTCAAGTCGATGGCGGCCAGCTCCTTCACACCGCCTCCAGTGCCGAAGGTGCAGAAGTAAAAGTCATCGCTGAGCACGCCGGAGCCCAGGCTGCGCTGCGTCTGGCCGGGGTTGTGCTGCCAGTTGATCTTGCCCGTCCTGGTGTCGATGCCCATCACTCCGCTGCCGGTGTCGGCGCAGATGAATTCCTTTTTTCCGTCCTTGGTCTTGCGGATGACTGGCGTCGAGAATGTGTTGAGGCAGTTGGGGATCTCGTTTTTCCAAACCTGTTTGCCGGTCGCCGCATCGAGCCCCACGATGCACGACTTCCACTTCTTTTGCTCGGGATCCTCCGTGTAGATCTTGCCGTCGCGCTGCCAGTCGAACTCGCTCCGCACAATCATGATTCCATCTTCGACCACGGGCGACACGCCAGTGCCGTGCTCGTGGATGTAGTCAGCCACATGCTCGTTCTTCCACAGCGGCTTGCCCGCGTGGTCCAAGGCCAGCGCCTGGATCTTCGTGCCCGTGCTCCAGTTCACATAGATGCGCGCCTCATCCACGAAAGGGGAGCTGGATGCGAACGAGTTGAAGTTGTGGATCTTGTGCTTGTCGAAGGTTTCCTCGTGCCGCCAGATTTCCTTTCCGTCCTTTGCCGAGAGCGCGATCACCGCGCGCTTCCCTTCCCCGGTCTCGGCGGTGACGATCACGAGATCGTTCCAGAGCACGGGAGATGACCAGCCTTTCGGCAGCTCCGTTTTCCACACCGTGCTTGTTTCGTCCACGGCGGCGGGCAACCCCGTCGTCTGCGCCAGCCCCGATCCATTCGGCCCGCGAAAACGCCCCCAGTCAGTCTTGGCAAAAACAGATGGCGCGGCTGCGAGAGCGAAGACGAGGGCGGAGCGGATCAAAAGCATGATGTGCGGAGGCGGGGTGTGTTGATTGGCGGGGAAAATGCAATCCGGTAAACGACGGACGTCACGCCATTCTCGCGCGTGATTCCCGCCTGCCTCGCGGCTACCACCGCATGTGAACGCCCATGTGGAAAAAGCCGCCGCTCGGTCCGGTGTCAGGCAGCGTGGCCAGCATCACGCTCGTCTTCGCCCCATCGGAGATATTCATCGGCGCGTCCGGGCCGCCCATGTCGGTCTTCACCCAGCCGGGATGCGCGGCGTTCACCTTCACCGGCGTGTCACGCAGCTCATGCGCGAGGTGATTCGTGAACATGTTCACCGAAGCCTTCGATGCATCGTAGGCGATGAACTTTGCCCCGAAGATCGGCGAGTTCGGGTCCGCGTGCTCGGCGATGGAGCTGAGGATGCTGGTGAGGTTCACGATGCGACCGGCCGGTGACTTGCGGATCAGCGGCAGCATGGCCTGGGTGACGGCGATGAGCCCGAAAAAGTTGAGATCGAAGGTGCTGCGCAAAATTTCCTGGGACACCGTGCTCGGTGTCGCCTCCCCGCCGTAATCCAGCACGCCAGCGTTGTTGATGAGGATGTCCAGCCGGCCGAACTCCTTCTCGATCTTCGCGGATGCAGCCTGCACGGATGCCGCATCCGTGACATCCAGCCGCACGCCGTGTGCCGTGATGCCCTCGCTCTTCAATTCGGCGACCGCCGCGTCTCCGCGGGATTCATCACGCGCGCCAATGAGGACGGTGATGCCCTGTTTGCCGAGCTGGCGGGCGGTTTCGAGTCCGATGCCTTTGTTGGCTCCGGTGATGAGGGCGATTTTTGCGGAAGTGGAGGACATGGTGAGGGGAACGAATGACGAAAGGGCGGGCGAAATCAATGGCTGATACGCCGGGAGGGATGCATTCGGATTTTTAGTTCCGGTTCACCATCCGCTTCACGTCGGACTCGGAGTAAACGGACTTCCCCGAAGCGTCGTCCTTCGGGATCATCAGGGGCCGCTGTTCGTTCTTTTGGGATTTTGCCACATCGCTCACGGCGCGCGTTTTGAAAGTGTCATCCGCTCCGGCGAAGGACTTGTCACCTTGCCGCGCCATCTGGCCGCCGTACCGGCTCTCCTTCGCGGAGAATTCCTTGTCAGCCTCCTTTGAGGTTTTGCCGGAGCCGGTGAAGGTCTCCTCCCCCTCGCGGCTCATCTTGTCCGCCTGCGAAAACTCCTTCGCCTTGTAGCCGCCCGCGCCGGTGTAGTCGTGTTTGCCGGAGTATTTTCCGGTGCGGAACTTTTCTTCCTTCACCTTGCCGCGCGCGGCATACGTCTTCTGGTCAAACTGGCTGCGGATGCTGTGGTCGAGATTGCCCGTCTTCCGATCAAAGCCCTTTTCATGAAGCCGGCTGAGCCTGCTGGTCGCCGCGCCGGTGGACTGCTCCTTCTTGGATTTGGATGAAGAACATCCCGCAAACAAAAGCGCGGCACACATCGAGATGCAGCAGGGCAAGGGTGGTGGGCGGCTCATCAGCGCGCATTTTCTCCCGCCGGCGTCTTGCCCGCAAGGTGTTGTTTGGCCAGGAAGCGAGTTTCCTTCTCGACGCCACCTGGCAGGAAGAACTTTGGCAGCTCGGCGTCCAGGACCGCGAGTCTGTCCCAATCGCGGTAAAGCGCGAACAGGAGTTGCGAGGTGTCGCCGATGATGAGCCAGGAGTCCTTTGCCAGCGCGGCCTCGGCAGTCGCGAAGTCCCGACGGCGGATGAGAAACTCGATCCACGCTTTGACCAGTTCGGGGTTCTGACGTTGTCGTTGATGCAAGGTGTGAAGCGCCTCCTCGAACAACTCGCGCGCGAGGTCGGGCCTGCCTGCCTGTTCAAAAGCCAGCGCCCACTCCGCAGTCTGCGCCTCCGCGGAAGGCATGCGAAGCACATCGGAGAACAGCTCCATCATCGAAGGGCGGTCATCGAGGGCGCCGATGACGCGCGCGGTCACCGGCAGCCTGCGGCCCTGCATCCGCGCGGAGGGAATGTCCGCCGCAGTCTCGCACGCGCGCAGGGCCCACGCGGCGCGACCTTCCCCCAGCAGAGTCTTCGCTGCCAGCTCCAGGCACACGCGGTCTTCATCGCGGGCTTGTTTCCATGCGGAGACCAGCTCGCCCGGCAACGCGCCGTCGGGAATCTTCGCCGCAAACGCGCACAATGCCGCAGCCGCCAAGACACGGTCCGCACCGGACTTCACCTCCGCTCGCAGAGCTTGGAGCCATGCTTCGGCGGCAGGCCCGGTGGCTTGTCGATGAAGAAACTCGAGCATGCTCTCGATGACCGGCTTTTCACGGCTCGATGCCCGGAAGAGAGAGGCGATCTGCGTGCGACCGCGCGAAGGGTTCCAATCGCCCGTGACCAAGAGCCGTACTTGCTCGAGCCGGAGACGGAAGCGCTCGGCATCCACCTTCATCGTCCGCTCCGCCTGCGTGAGAAAACTCAGCGCATCGTCCGTGCGCCCGTGGTCGTGCAGCTCGCCGGCCAGCGCGAGCACCGCCTCCGCCGACTTCCGGTCCACGGCTTTCAGCATGAGATCGCGAACTTCATCCCACAGCCATTCGGCTGCTGCCAGCTTTCCACGCAGCAGCAGCGCGGCAGTGGCGTGGCGGGACAGGGGATCCTTCAGCTTCACCTCACGCAGAGCGGCCAGAGCGGGTTTCGCATGGCCTTGACGCGCGAGGATCTG
>JANOBO010000357.1:0-12314 GCA_031411695.1 Verrucomicrobiaceae bacterium | reverse complement strand
GATCCCCTATTTCACCGGTGAGGCGAAAGGCGCGCCGCATGAGGCGCTGTTCTGGCGGTGGGAAGCGCAGTCCGCGATTCGCGAAGGCAAATGGAAGCTGCTCGTCGGCGGCAAGCGCAGCTATCTCTACGATCTCGAAGTCGATCCTGAAGAGAAACATAGCCAGCTCGCGCAGCAGCCCGAAATCGCGAAGAGATTGCGCACCAGACTTGAAGCCTGGGCCGCTGAACTGCAGCCCCCCGGAATCAACCTCCGCCCAATGGCCAAGACTTGGGAGGAGTATTATGACTTCTACCTCGACGGCAAACCCGCACCCGAGCCGTCGGATGCGAAAGAAAAAGGGGAAGGCAAGGCGAAGAAGAAGTTGAAAAAGGCCGCGGAACCCAAGGAAGCCAGCAAGTCCGCCGCATCGTCCCCTGCGGACCTCTTCGAGCTGCGCGACGTCAACAAAGACGGCAAAGTCACCTTGGCGGAATTTCTCAACGGACGCACCGGCCCGACCGTTCCAGCCCTGGAGAAGCGTTTCAAAAACTACGATAGTGATGGCGACGGAGTCTGGACGAGGTCCGAATTGCAGTCGGCATCCAAGCCCAAGGGCACCAACCAATGACTTCTTCGCATGACATCATGAACGAGCCGACCAACTCCCAACTGCTGATTTACCAAACCGAAGACGGTCGCATCAAACTGGACGTGAGGTTTGAGGGCGAGACCGTGTGGCTGACGCAGCAGCACATGGCGGAGCTGTTCGACACCACGCAGCAGAACGTCAGCCTGCACCTTCAGAACATCTTTGCCGAGGGCGAGTTGACTGCGGCGGCAACTCACAAGGAATTCTTGTCAGTTCGTCAGGAGGGCAACCGGCAGGTGAAGCGTCAGAC
This sequence comes from Verrucomicrobiaceae bacterium, assembly GCA_031411695.1. Taxonomy (GTDB): domain Bacteria; phylum Verrucomicrobiota; class Verrucomicrobiia; order Verrucomicrobiales; family Verrucomicrobiaceae; genus JAIBCL01. The sequence continues at coordinate 11,433 of JANOBO010000357.1, read as the reverse complement.
CAGTTTCTACAATCTCGATGCCATCATCTCCGTCGGCTATCGCGTCAAAAGCCGCGTCGCCACCCAGTTCCGCATCTGGGCCACGCAGCGGCTGCGGGAATACATCGTGAAGGGTTTCTTGCTGGATGATGAACGGCTCAAAAATCCCGACCTGCCGTTTGATTACTTTGAGGAACTGCTGCGCCGCATTCAGGACATCCGCACCTCGGAGCGACGGTTCTACCAGAAGATCACGGACATCTATGCGACCAGCATTGACTACGATCCCACGCAGGATGCCAGCATCACCTTCTTCAAGACGGTGCAAAACAAGATGCACTGGGCAATCACCGGGCAGACGGCGGCGGAGATCGTCGTGAGCCGGGCAGACAGCACCAAACCGCACATGGGCCTGACGACTTGGCGTGGAGCCAAGGTGCGAAAGGAAGACGCAGCCATCGCCAAGAACTACCTGGCGGAGGACGAGCTGGCCGCTCTGAACAATCTGGTGGAGCAATACCTCGTCTTTGCCACCGGCCAGGCCATGCGCCGCATCCCCATGAAGATGGCGGACTGGATCAGCAAGCTCGACAGCTTCCTCACCATCAACGACCGCGACATCCTCACCCACGCAGGTCGCATCTCCCACGAACTGGCACAGGCTCATGCCGATCAACACTACGACACCTTCAATCGCCAACGCCTCGCCGAGGCCGCCGCACAGCCGGATGACTTCGAGAAAGCCGTGAAGCAACTGCCGCCGCCAAAGACCAAAGGCAAAAAGAGGAAGTCCTAATTCATGCTCAAGAACAAAACCCGTTACCAGTGAAGGCCAAAGCATGATCCAGCAAATTGACCATCTTCGCGACTTCGGAATCTACCGCAATTTTCACGGTGGCAGTCTGCCAGCGTTCGCGAAGTTCAATCTGATTTACGGCTGGAACTACTCAGGTAAGACCACGCTATCGCGAATGTTTCAGATTCTGGAGAAGCCCGAACGCATCGCCAGTTGGCCCAACTCATCCTTCCGACTCGTCCTCAGCGACGCCTCGGTGGTGACGCACGCGTCGCTGGTCACAAATCCCCCGCCGAAGACTCGCGTGTTCAACCGCGAGTTTGTCACTTGCAACTTTGCTCAGGAACACACCGCTCCCGCGGTCTTCATCCTTGGTGCCCAGAACGTGGCGTTGAGACAACGCCTCGAACTGCTGAATCACCGGCGGGAGCGCGTGGCGCAGTTAGAGGCAAGGCTTCAAGAGCAAGCGACGCAGGCCGCAGGGGAGATTGACCAGCTCGGCACAGACAAAGCGCGTGACGCGGGCGCCCTACTCGGTGACCGACTCTTTCGGCGGCCTGTCCTAATGCGTCGAGTTGAAGAGGTGCGGCAAGACTACGCTGCCTCGCTTCTGACCGACGCCGACGTGACCGCGAAGCTTGAGATTTGTCGGACCACCAGTGCTTGGACGGTGCTGAACGCAGTTCCGACGACATTGCCGAATTTGGTCGCACTCTCTGCAAGCGTCGCCGCCTTGCTGGGGCAAACTGCATCAAACCGTGCGATTGAGCGCCTGAAAGCTGACCGCAACTTGGAAACCTGGGTGCGCACGGGCATGGCGTTCCACCAAGGCAAGCGAGAGTGTGAGTTTTGTGGTTCACCAATCAGCGACAGCCGACTGGAGCTGCTGAGGGGACACTTTTCCCAAGAGTATGAGGCCCTGGTCGGAGAACTGAAGGCGAAGGTTCAAGACTGTCAGAACCTTCGGCTGGATGTGCCCCTTCCGGATGAGCGAGATTTTGCCCCCGACATCAAGGCTGAGTTCACAGGCTTGCGCGACCAAATCCAAAATTTGAAGCAATGGGCGGGTCAGGTGCAGGCGAGAATGGTTGAGGCACTAACCCAGAAGCAAACGCAAATCGAGACGGCGATTGCTTGGGAGACCGACCTGTCGCGTGCCGCAGAATGGCAGGCGCTGTTGGGTCAGGTCAATGCGCTAGTCCAACGACACAACCAAGCAGCCAACGAGTTGACCCAAGCAAAGGCAAACGCGAGGGCTGCGATTGAACAGCATTTCGCGGCACTGCTGTTCCGCGACAATGACCTGACCGGGAAGGAAGGCCATGTGACTGAGGCTCGCCAACGTGCAACAGACGCGATGGGAGTGTTGGGCCGCGTGGCTGCCCAAATCACAGCCGTCGAATTGCAGGTGCGCCAGCAATCCATCGGCGCGGCAAAGCTGAACGATGTGCTTCGTTTCCTGCTGGCGGGAAACAACATCGAGGTCGCGGCTGTTGGCGATGGCCTTTTCGAGTTCCGTCGGGACGGCACGCCAGCAGCAAACCTCAGTGACGGGGAGAAGACGGCCATCGCGTTCGCCTATTTCCTCATCAGCCTCGAAGCAAACGGAGCCGTGTTGGCGGATGCCATCGTCTTCGTTGACGACCCCATTTCCAGCTTGGACTCAAACCACATCTATGCCGTTTACGCTCTGATTGCGGAACGCCTCGCTGATTGCACACAAATCTTTGTTTCCACGCATAACAGCGAACTTTTCCACTTGCTAAAGGGCAAGTGGTTCAAGAGAGCGCCGTATGCGAACAACTCTGACGCCAGAGCATACTACGTGAACCGGACACTTGATGGCGGCGCACAGTGGAAAGCCGAACTGGAAGACATGCCAACTTTGCTCCGAAAATATAGATCGGAATACGAGTTTGTTTTCGAGCAGTTACATAGATTCGCGAACGCACCGGCACCTTCGCTTCATGAGGCATACACCGCGCCTAACCTGCTGAGAAAGTTTCTCGAGGCATACCTTGGCTTCAAGAAACCCTGCGTCTCCGCGTGGTCGGACAAACTCGACCTGCTCTTTACAACGCCAGAGGAACGACGTGAGATTCAGAAATTCGCGGACGATGCGTCCCATCTTCAAGGCGTGAGCCGAGCGTTGCAGCAACCGAACTTCATCACGTCCGCGCAATCGTGCGTAGGCAAGGTAATCGCCGGACTCAAAGCCCGAGACTTCGACCACTACCAATCACTATGTAATGTCATCGGAGCGACACCGTGACGATAGAGAAACCGAGGTCACTGTTTGCGTTGAAACGCAGAGACAGAGTCGTCGGTGAATCAGAACCCGCCAAAGCCAAATCATGAAGAACACCATCGCGCTCATTGCGGCGTTCCTCAGCATCGCCTGCCCTCTGCTCAGCGCGGCGGAAAAGAGCGGAGCCACGAAGCCCAACATCCTCATCATCCTCGCCGATGACATGGGATTCTCGGACCTTGGCTGCTATGGCGGTGAGATTGCGACGCCGAATCTGGACCGGCTCGCGGCGGGAGGGCTGCGCTTCACTTCGTTCTACAATTCCGCGAAGTGCGAGCCGACACGCGCTTCGCTGATGAGCGGCCAGTATTGGCAGGACTGTGGACTCGGCGTGAAACGCGGGCTGACGATGGGCCAGGCGATGAAGTCGGCTGGCTATGATACCTTTGCGCTGGGCAAGTGGCACCTCGATGGGAATCCGGTCGAGCGTGGCTTCGATCATTACTTCGGGCACCTCGGTGGCGGCAGTGATTACTTCAAAGGCAGCCGCACGCATCGACTCGATGACAAGCCATTCGTGCCCGCAAACGACGGCAAGTTTTACACCACCGATGCCAATGCGGACTACGCGATCAAATTCATCAGCGAGGCGCATGAGCAGCATCCAGAAAAACCATTCTTCATGTATCTGGCTTTCAATGCGCCTCATGCATCGCTGCAAGCCAAGGCGCAGGACATCGCCAAGTATCGCGGCAAGTATCGCGTAGGCTGGGACAAGCTGCGTGCACAGCGTTATCAAAAGCAGATCGAACTCGGCATCACGAAGAAGGAGTGGGCACTGTCACCGCGACCCGATACCATCCCTGCGTGGGACACGCTCACGCCGGAGGAGCAGGGGTTTGAAGATGTGCGTATGGCTGTCTATGCAGCGCAGGTGGACTGCATGGATCAGGCCATTGGCCGAGTCTTAGCGCAGGTGAAGCAGCTGGGTGAAGAAGACAATACGCTCGTGATCTTCCTCAGTGACAACGGAGCCAGTCCCTATGATCACGGCAAGGTCACTGCTCGCAAAATCGAGCCGCTGCTCGATGGCACCTCGAATCTCGGCTATGGACTCGGATGGGCGAATGCGAGCGCGACACCCTTCCGCCACTACAAGCGCAATATGTCGAATGGGGGCAGTTCCACGGCTTGCATCGCTTCCTGGCCCGCCGTGGTGAAACAGCCGGGAACCATCACCGATCAGCGTGGGCATATCATTGATCTGATGGCGACGATTGTAGATGTCGGCGGTGGTAGCTGGCCCGCAGAGTTTGCAGGCACAATGATCGCAGCGCTGCCCGGCAAGAGCCTGGTGCCGATCCTGGCGGGTGAGCAACGTGCGCCGCATGAGGTGCTCTATTTGCAGCTGTTTGATCATCGCGCCGTGATCACCGGAGACATGAAACTGGTTTCCGATTGGGGGCGTCCGGCTGAGCTGTTCAATCTCGCCACCGACCGCACAGAACTCCATGACCTCTCGAAAGGCCAGCCCGCCGAGCTTCAGCGCCTGGAGAAGTTGTGGAGCGACTTTGCCGCCAAGACCGGGGCTCGTCTTCGCAGCGCGGGGGGTGAACCGATCTACCGTCACCTCGCTGATGTGACAGAAAAGTTCGTCGGTGGTGGCAGCGATAGCGGTGACGAGGAGATGACCAAGCCAAAGAAAAAGGGCAAGAAAGCCAGTGATGAAAAACCTGCGGCAGCGAGCCAAGACAAAGCCATCCGCGCCCGCATCGACACGAAACTCACCGTCGCTGAGGGCCAGCTTACGCTCACCAGCACGGGCACTGACCCAGGACTCACCTTTGACACCAGCGACGTGCAAACTCCCGGCCCCTATACGCTGACATTCCGCGTGCAAAGCCACGCCGGCGGCGAAGGTGAAGTATATTGGACTCATGACGCCAAGACCTCACTCCCCAAAGGTCAGCACCGACTCCTCCAAGTCACGCACGATGGCCAATGGCATGACGTATCCATCAAGCTCGATGCCACCACCGTCATTCACGCTCTCCGTCTCGATCCCTGCGCAGGCCCTGGCGAAGTGCGCATCGAAGGACTTCGTCTCAACGACGCCACCGGCAAGCCCCTGAAGCAGTGGCCCTAATCCAAACCCAATCGGCCCCATGAAAACACCAATGCGATTTCCGCCGACGTCGAGAACCTTGCCGCTTTACCCACCCGCCCGATGAAACGTTTTTACGCATTCGTAGGCGGCCACAACGGCGCTTGGTCAGTGACCCTGTGCAAGGCGGTGATTGAGAACTGCTCCCTGAAGTGAAGCGGTTGGACATCATCAACGACAGCCTCATCGCCCTGCCCGACGGAGCGCAGTGGATGCTGCGCGGTGTTACCAGCAACGAACGCTATGTCACGCGGCCAGAGAAAGGCCAATTTATCGCCAACCAAGCCGCGCTGGGCCGCTCCGAGGCAACGCACACTGCGCTGATACCGATTCGGAAGAACGCCGCGTGGTGGGCGCTGACGCAGGACGAGCGCCGCGCGATCATCGAAGACCGCTCTCATCACACGGAGACCGGCTTGACGTATCTGCCCGGCATCGCTCGCCGACTTCATCACTGCCGCGATCTCAGCACGAGCGAGCCGTTCGATTTCCTCACGCTGTTCGACTACACACAGGCGGACGCGGCGGCGTTTGAGGACTTGGTGGCCGAGCTGCGAGCGACTGAGGAATGGAAGTTCGTGGATCGCGAGATCGACATCCGCATGGTGCGGAACTGAACCGATATTTTTTATGAACTCCCGCCCTCCAATCATCCCCTGTTTGCTGCTCGCCTTAACCGGCACCGTCCTTGCCACTGAACCAACTGCGGCCCGCAAGCCCAACGTCATTGTCATCTTCACCGACGACCAAGGCTATGCGGACGTAAGCGTCAACGGCTGCAAAGACTACCAGACGCCGCATCTCGACTCACTCGCGATCAACGGCGTGCGCTGCACCAGCGGCTACGTCACACAGCCGCAGTGCTCGCCGAGTCGTGCCGGAATGCTCACGGGCCGTCACCAGTCACGTTTCGGGCACGAGGAGAATCCGCCGAACGGCCCCGATCCGAAGCTTGGCCTGCCTTTGACCGAGAAGACGATCGCGGATCATCTCAAGGCGGCGGGTTACTTCACCGGGCATGTCGGCAAATGGCATCAAGGACATCACACCAGCAAGGCACCGCTCCAGCGCGGCTTCATGGAGTCCATGAGCACCGAGGGCATGTTCGACACCGAGGAAGCCGCCGCTGCTTTCGCTGCCGAGGCCAAGAAGACCGGCACGATGCGTGGGAAATACGGCGCGCTGTGGCGCAATGGCAAACCAGAGCCGACGCAAGGCTACGTCGCGGATGCCGAGGCGGGCGAGGTGGCAGGGTTCATTGATCGGCACCATGAAAAGCCATTCCTTCTCTACTGGGCGCATCCGTTTCCGCACGTTCCGCAAGTCACCGATGAAAAGTATCTCCAGCGTGTCGCCCACATCGAGGATGAGAAGCGCCGCGTCTATGCCTCGATGATGCTCGCGGTGGATGATGGCGTTGGCCGGGTGCTCGAGGCGCTGCGCAAGCACGGCATTGAGGAGAACACGCTTATCTTCTACATGAGCGACAACGGTGGCCCGAGCGACGGACGCCTGCCGTGCTTCAACACGCCCTTCACCGGTAACAAAGGCGGCATGAAGGAAGGTGGCATCCGCGTGCCTTACTTTGTGCACTGGAAAGGCACGCTGCCTGCTGGCAAAGTGTATGACCGCCCCGTGAGCACGCTCGACATCCTTCCCACCACGCTTGCCGCCGCTGGTGCAAAAGCATCGCCCGACACAAAGCTCGACGGCGTGAATCTGCTTCCCTTTCTCAAAGGCGAAGCTACCGGCGACCCGCACGAGCGCCTCTACTGGCGCTATCTCCGCCGCGACATGTGGGCGACGCGCGAAGGCGACTGGAAGCTGGTGAAGATGAAAGGCAAACGCGAGGTGCCCATGCTCTACGACCTCAGCAAAGACCTAGCCGAAGCCACCGACCTCGCCGCGCAGCACCCCGACAAGGTGAAGGCCATGCAAGCCGCCTACGAAACTTGGGCGAAGGAACTGCCGCAGCCGCTCTGGATGAACACGCGGGATGAGGAAAACTGATCTCGCAATCCCATGAGAATCGCAGCCGCCCTATGGCTTCTCGCCTTTTTAGCCGGTGGGCATGCTCAAGATGCCATGTCCACCACACCACGCATCCTGCTGCGTGAGGCGTTGCAGTTTGAGAACATTGGCGACAGCGGGCGTGTGCCGGGCACGCTGCGGTTGTTGTTTGAGCATCTGCCGGATGCGGAGGTGACGTTGTGGCCGTGGCATTTGCATGAGCGCGAGCGGCTGCTGCTGACGCGTACGTTTCCAAAGCTGCGCATCGCGGAAGGCGAGATGGATGAAAAGGGGCACGCCTCGACGCCTGAACTCGCGCAGGCATGGAAGACGTCGAACATTTTTATATGTCCCGCGAAAAGCGCGGCGACTTATCGAGCCTGGGCTGCCACCGGCAAACCTTACGGCTTGTTTGGCTCCGCCTTCGATCCCATCAGCGACCGCCGCACGCGACCGGAGGGTGACACGCTAGATTTGCTGCGCACAGCCATCACGGCACTGCCTGCGGGAAGTTTTGATGGCAAGTTTGGCTCGCGCCCGATTTATGAAAAAGCGGCTTTTATCTTTTGCCGCGACACGCTTTCGCTGGGCTATCTGAAGGCGCAGCAATTGCAGACGGCGGTGCTGGAGTTCGGTCCCGAGGGAGCCTTTGCCATCGATGTTCGTGATGAAAAGCGCGCGCAGAGCTGGCTGAAGCGCATCGGTGCAGAGGATGGCAAATTCATCTGCGTCATCCCGCGCCTGCGCTACACGCCTTACTATCGCGTGAACGATCTGCCGCGCGAGGAGCAGGACTACGCGTTGGATGCGATCAATGCGCAGCACGCCAGCCGCGATCATGCGCCGCTGCGCGATCTCATCACATTGTGGGTGAGGCAGACGGGCTTGAAGGTCATCCTCTGCCCTGAGATGAACTACCAGATGCAGGTCGCCAAAGAACACCTGCTCGATCCGTTGCCCGATGATGTGAAAGCCAACGTCATCTGGCGCGACACCTTTTGGTTCGCCGATGAAGCCTGCTCGGTGTATGCGCGTGCCGCAGCCATCGTCAGCGCCGAATGTCACTCGCCCATTCTCGCGCTCGCCAGCGGCACACCCGCTTTCTACGTCCGCAATCCCGTGGACACAGTGAAAGGCCAGATGTTCAGCGACATCGGCCTGGGCGACTGGGTCTTTGAAAGTGGTCTCACCAGCGGCGAGGAACTGTGGAAGACGCTCAGGCCCCTGCATGAAGACCGCGCTGCTGCCAAGACCCGCGTGCAGGCCGCGATGACGAAAGTCACCGCTCTCCAACGCCGCATGACCCAGGCCATCGCGGATGCGGTGGTTGCTCACGCGAAATCTCGACAATAATACGACAGCCTCAAACAACTCATGAAACGATTCCTCAAGCTCCTCACCGTGCTGTTGTTCGCTGATCTGAGCACGCCGCCCGTCACGCTTCGCGCAGCCGATATGATCGAACCGAACGTTATCTACATTCTCGTGCGATTGTAGTAACCGAAGACCGTCCGGAAATGCTCCGAGCGCCGCGTCTCGTTCTCCGGGTTCTGGTTGGAATACTGCGTCTGATTGTCGAGATGCGTCTGGCCAAGGGCGGAGGTGGCGACGCCGAAAAGCGCCAGGAGAATGGTGAGCAGCTTGGCGACGTGAAGGGGGATCGGCATGGAAGGCGGAAAGCTGCGGGGCGCTGGACGGACGTGGAAGGGCGGCGAGGCTACTGGACTTTGAGCCGGATGAAACGGCGGCTATTGCTGCCGGTGGGAACGCTGGCTTTGATCTGCTGTACGGTGCCGTTGTCGCCGAGGGTTTGCTCGGTTACGCCCGCGCTGCTCCAGCTCCCGGTGGCGAGCGTGTCGCTCCACTCGACAGCGTGGGTCAGCTGGCTCATCGCACTGAGGCTGCGTGTGTAGGTGTATTCCAGAGTCGCGCCGTTGCGGACGAGAGCGGGCAACGACGAGAGCGGGTTTGATGCGAGGGGATTTCGCGCGAGGAAGAACTCCAGCTTGTTGACGATGCCGTCGCCGTTTGGATCGGCATCGTCGGCTGCATTGCCGCTGTTTTGGTAAGTGCCGAAGTGCGTGATGCGCCACTGGTCGCTCGCGCTCAGCGCGGCGAAGGTGGCGCTGATCGTTCGATTCGCGGTGACGTTGCTGAACGGGTAGCTCGCGATCGCGCCGACGCTCGCGCCATTCACGAGCACGTCCGCGATGCGGTAGCCGGCCTGCGGGGTGATCGTGAAAGTCTGTGCGCCGCCGGGTGCAACGGCGACGTTGCCGGTGGGATTGATGTGGCCGCCGGCACCGGCGCTGGCGGTGATGGTGTAGTCGGTGGATTGGAATTTCGCCGCGAGGTCAGCTTCGAGCTGCTGCCGCTCGGCGTCGGTAAGCGCGACCTTGTGGACGAACACGTCGCCGATGTGCCCGTTGAAGGTCGTCCAGCCGTCGGGATTGTTGCGGCCTACGTTGAACGCGTTCGCGTAGCTGCCGGGGACGTTCGGCACGAGCGAAGTCATCGCGCTAGTCGCCGTGGTGCTGATCATCTGCGTCCCGTTGGCGTAGGCATTGAGCTGGCCGTCGGGCTGGATGACGAGGCTGAGGATCGTCACCTGGCCGTCGGGAATCGCCGCGGTGCTGGTGAAGAGCGTGCCGTTGCGCCAGACGTCGAGCTTGCCGGTGCTGTTGCGGATGCCGAGGACCACGCGGTTGTAGAAGAGGTCCACGATGCTCGTCCAACTCGTGCCCGTTGTGTTGCGCCGGGGTTTCACTGCGATGACCGCACTCACGCCATTCACGGCGATGGGCGACGCATAGGTGCCTTGCAGGAAGCCATCCGCATCGGCGTAACTGTGGTCGATCCACTTCGCACCGCCGATCATCTCAACCACCGGCGAGCCGATGCTGGTGAAGGTCTGCCCCGCCGGGAGGTAGCTGGGCCAGTTGCCCGCAGCACCGCTGGCGGGGAGCGAATCGGTGATGGCGGAGAAGAGCAGGTCCGCGGTGCGCGGGATGTTTCGCACGTTGCTCTTGAGGGAAAAATCGATCGCGGAAAGGTCCGCGCCCGCGACGGTGATTTGCACGTCGGCGCTCGTGTAATAGCCGGCGCCACCCGCGGCGACATACCATGCGCCGTCCTGCACCGAGCGCGCGTAGTTGCCGTTCGCGTCGGTCGTCACGGTGAAGGTCGGCGCGCCGGACGCGCCGGGCGCGCGAGAGAAAAAGACGCTTGCGCCGGGGAGCGCCGCGCCGTCGCTGCGGCGCGTGACCTTGCCCCGGACCGTCGCATTCACCACGAGAGCGAAGTTGATCCCGGCGACGTTCGCGGTGCTCACGCCGACGATGCGGTCTGCGGAAGTGTTGTGCGTGCCCGCCCCCGCGGCGACATACCAGGTGCCGGGCGGGACGGCTTTGCTGTAGTTGCCGCTCGCGTCGGTCGTCGCGGTGGTGACGGGTGAGACGCTGGCGTTAGCGGCATCGGAGAAGGAGATGATCGCGCCGGCGATCGGCGCGCCGAGGGTGTCGGTCACGGTGCCGGAGATCGTGAAGCTCGTCGCCGCCCCGCTGGAGGTGACGGTCGCGAAGGTGACGCGCTTTTCCCCGCCGTAGGTGTAGCGGTGGCCTTTTACGGTAACGTTCTTGAAGAGCAACGCTGCGTCCGTCGCAGCGGCGATCGTGCTGGGTTTCACCGGGATGGTCTGGCCGGTGGCGAGATCCTTCACGATGTAGCTCGTGGCATTTACCCGCACGACCGCAGCGGGAAAACTAACGAGCGCATCGTCAGCCGCAGCGAGCGCCTGCGCAAGCGTAACGCTGTGGTAGCCGGTCGTCGGCGTGATCTTTGCGGAATAGGCGACCGACCACGGGGATTCGTTTGTCCGCGCGGATGCATCGCGCACTTTGTAGCGATAGGCATAGGTGCCATCGGGCAGCGCGGCGGTGAGGAAGGTCGGGCTCGTTTGCCACGCGCTGTTCGGCCCGCCGCCGCTCACGCACTCAAAGAAATAACGCACGCCGCTCGGGTCGGTCGCGGTCTGCGCGGTCATCGAGACTTTGTTGTCGATCGTGGCGTAAGGCTGCATGGCCCAATGCGCCGCGGGCATCGGCAGCAGCGGGCCGGCGTCGTCGCGAGCCAGCGCGCTGCCTGCGGCGGAAGGCGCGCTCACATTCCCGCGCCCGTCGCGCACCGTGACGGTGTAGCTGTGGCTCGCGCCGACGGTGAGGCCGGTCTGCGTCCAGC
>JANOBO010000356.1:0-8005 GCA_031411695.1 Verrucomicrobiaceae bacterium | reverse complement strand
GGAAAGTCCACGACGCTGGCGGCACTGCTTGATTACATCAATACGAACTTCCGCCGCCACATCATCACCATCGAGGAGCCAATCGAATTCGTGCATCGGAACAAGAAGAGCATCATCACGCAGCGCGAGGTGCCCATCCAGACGCCCTCGTTTGCCGACGGCCTGCGCGCCGCCCTGCGCGAGGATGCCGACATCGTTCTCGTCGGTGAAATGCGCGATCTTGAAACCATCTCGCTGGCGCTCACCGCCGCGGAGACGGGCCTGCTCGTCTTCGGCACCTTGCACACAAACAACGCGCGCAAGACCGTTGACCGTATCGTTGACGTCTTCCCCGCCGACCAGCAAAGTCAGGTGCGCACCATGCTCGCCGCATCGCTCAAGGGCGTCGTCGCCCAGCTCCTGATGAAGAAGGCGGACGGCAAGGGCCGCGCTGCGGTCAATGAAATCATGGTCTCCACGCCGGCGGTCGGCGCCATCATCCGCGAGGGTGCCACACAGAAGCTCTACGACGTCATCATTGGCGGCAAGGCGCAGGGCATGCAGTTCATGGACGAGGCCATCTGGAACCTCCTCCGCGACGGCTACGTCACCCCGATGGAGGCGTACATGAAGGCCATCGACAAGACACGTTTCCGTTCCTTCCTCCCGCCCGAAGACCAGGACATCGGCAACGCCGGCGGTGGCGAAGAAAAGAAGAAGTGAGCCTTGCGGACGCGCATCCGACTGATGCCAGCTTCTGACCTCGCGGCCGCCTTCGATCCAGGAGGAAGTCCGCAGACTTGCTGAGCGCGATCCGCGCCAGTTTCAAATGGCGTTTGGAATCGTGGCATCACTGGTTATCATGGCCGCCCGAATGGAAACTCCCGCATCGCCAGACACAACAGCCGCCGCCTCCGACATGCGCGGCCAGGGAGTTCTCGGCAGGGTCTCCATCGTCACCAGCGCTTACAACGAGGCGGGTAATCTCCGCCAGCTGATCGAGCGCGTCGAAGGTGTGCTGCCCCGCATCAAGGGCGAGTGCGAGATGGTCGTGGCCAATGACGGCAGCAAGGACGGCAGCGCCGCCATCCTCGATGAACTGGCATCCACCCGGCCCTGGCTGCGCGTCGTGCATCTCGCGCGGAACTACGGGCAGACCGCGGCGCTGATGGCAGCCTTTCAGCACGCCACGGGTGAGATCGTCGTCGCCCTCGATGCCGATCTTCAAAACGACCCCGATGACATCCCGATGCTGCTGGAAAAAATGGGCGAGGGCTTCGACCTCGTTTCCGGCTGGCGGAAGGACAGGCAGGACCACGCCATCAAGCGCAATCTGCTCAGCCGCGTGGCCAACGGCATCATCTGCGGCGTCTCCGGCGTGCATCTCCATGACTACGGCTGCACGCTGAAGGCCTACCGCGCCGCCATCACGGACGACATGAAGCTGTACGGTGAGATGCACCGCTTCATCCCCATTTACGCGCACTGGCTCGGCGCGCGCATCACCGAGATCCCCGTGAAGCATCACCCTCGCACCGCCGGCGTCTCAAAGTACGGCATGGAGCGCACGGTGAAGGTGTTGCTCGACCTTTTCGTCGTGATGTTCCTGCACCGTTTCGCCAATAAGCCGATCTACCTCTTCGGCGCGGCTGGCATTTTGTTCTGGGTCACCGCGTTCATCGCGGGCGTGTGGGCGCTCGGGGAGAAGCTCATCAATCACATCAGCCTCATCCAGACGCCGCTGCCGCTCGTGGCCGTGTTTGGGGCGATGACAGGCGTGATCTGCTTCCTCATGGGACTCCTCGCCGAGCTGAGCATCCGCACCTACCACGAGTCGCAAAACAAGCCCACCTACCGCGTGGCGCGCGTCGTGAACTTTCAAAACCCGGCGCGCTGACCCTCGCATGTGTGGCATCTGCGGCGTCGTCGGTGAAGGAGCGGAGCGCGCGGTGATCGACGCGATGAACGCCGCGCAAAGTCATCGCGGTCCCGACGGACATGGCGCGTGGTTTGGCGCAAAAGGTGGCGTGGCTCTGGGTCACACGCGGCTGGCCATCCTCGATCTCACCGATGGCGCGCAGCCCATGGTCACCGCAGACCAGGATCTCGTCGTCGTTTTCAACGGGGAGATTTACAACTTCAAGGAACTGCGCGGCGAACTGCAGCAGCTTGGCCACGTTTTTCAAACGCACCATTCCGACACCGAGATCCTCCTTCACGGCTGGCGGCAATGGGGCCGGGATCTGCCTTCCAAGTTGAACGGCATGTGGGCCTTCGTCGTTTACGATGTGCGGAACGACAGCGTCTTCGCGAGCCGCGACCGTTTCGGCAAGAAGCCGTTCTACTACTTCCATGACGGCCGCACATTCGCCTTCGCCTCCGAGCTGCGCGCGCTGCTGAAGCATCCTCGCGCGCCGCGCAACCTTTCGAAGCTGGCGCTGCAAAAATTCTTCGGCTACGGCTACATCCCCTCCCCTCTCTCGGCCATCGCTGGCATCCATAAGCTGCCCGGCGGCCACTCACTCTTCTTCGACGCGCGGGCGCAGAAGCTGAGCGTCGAGCGCTTCTGGCGTTTCGCCATCGACCCACGACCCGCCGGCGACGCGAGCGAAGCGGACCTGTGTCAGGAATTTCGCCAGACGCTCGACGCCGCCACACAGAGGCGTCTCGTGGCGGACGTGCCGGTCGGCGTGTTTCTCAGCGGCGGCGTCGATTCATCGACCGTGACGTGGTTTGCCTCGCAGGCGCGCGCGCGCGGTGAGTTGAAGACATTCTCCATCGGCTTCGACGAGGCCACGTTCGATGAGTCGGCGTATGCAAAGCAGGTCGCCGAATTGTGCGGCACGCATCACGAGTGCCAGCACCTCTCGCTGGAGTCCGCGCTCGACATCATGCCGGAGCTGGCCCGTGCGCTCGACGAGCCGCTGGGTGACAATTCCCTGCTTCCCACCTGGCTGCTCTGCCGTCACGCGCGGCGCTTCGTCCCCGTCGCGCTCGGCGGTGATGCGGGCGATGAGCTGTTCGCCGGCTACGATCCCTTTCTCGCGCTCGCGCCCGCAAGGCACTACAGCAATCTCATCCCGCGCTCCATGCACGAGGCGATCTTCTGGCTCGTGCGGAAGCTGCCCGTCTCGCACCGGCGCATGAGCCTCGACTTCAAGCTCAAGCGCACGTTGCGCGGACTCAGCCAGAAGCCGCCGCTGTGGGCGCCCGTGTGGATGGCACCGCTGTCACCAGAGGAGCTGGACGATTTGTTCGGGGAGAAGATCGCCATCGAGGAGCTCTACAGCGAGGCCATCGCCGCGTGGGACGCTTGCCCGCAGGATCATCTGCTGGACAAGCTCACGCAGTTCTACATCGAGCTGTATTTGCAGGAGGACATTCTCGCCAAGGTGGACCGCATGAGCATGGCGCACTCGCTGGAGGTCCGAGCGCCCTTCCTCGACATCGATGTGGTGAACTTCGCGCGCAGGCTGCCGCGAGAGTTCAAGCTCAAAGGCACGACGACGAAGTACCTGCTCAAGAAATGCATGGAGCCGCACCTGCCGAAGGAGATCCTCTATCGGTCGAAGCAAGGCTTCGGCGCGCCTGTCGGCCGATGGTTTCAGCAGGATAAGCTCACCGTCGATGCCTCCGCCGTGCCGCCCATGATGAGCCGCGCCTTCGTCGAGGCGAAGGTAGCTTCCCATCGCGCCCAGAAGTCGGACGAGCGCGCGCTGCTTTGGAATCTCTGGACGCTCCAATCCTTTCTCCCTCACCGCTGAGGTCATGTCCGCCGCCGCTGATCTGCAATATATCGTCCTGCGGTTGATCCGCCGCTTTCTCGTGCCTTACAGTTTCCTGCTGCGCTTCGGTCACCTCCTCCCTTGGTGGCGTGCGAACCAAAACCAGGCGGACCCACGACTCATCGTCGAGGCGTATGCGCCGCATCTTCGACCCAAGCAACGTGAGATCGCCGGCTCCATCATCATCGAACTCGGTGCTGGCGCGACGAACTCATCCTGCTACGCCCTCGCCGCAGGCGGTGCGGCGATGGTGTGGGCGCTGGAGCCGTTCGTGGCATTTGACTCCGCGCTGGATGCCGCGCTTCTCGCGCGCACCGCCGAGCTGAGCGGCGTGGCCGCCGAGTCATTGAAGTCGCGCGTGCGCCGTGTGCAGTCTCTCAGCGAAGTGCCGGCCGGCACCGCGCATCTCGTGCTGAGCCACTCCGTGCTCGAGCATGTGGGCGATCCCGCCGCGCTTTTTCGCGAGCTGCTTCCCCGCATGGCACCCGGTGGCGGCGCGCTGCATCTCGTCGATTACCGCGATCATTTTTTCGTGATGCCTTATCACTTTCTGCGTTTCAGCGCGGCGACGTGGAACCGCTGGCTTAATCCCGGCGATCTTCCGCGCTGGCGCTTGTATGATCACCTGGAAGCCTTCACGACGTGTGGCTGGAAAACCGAGGTCTTGGAGCAGTCGGTCGAATCAAACTCGAAGCGCGACGTTGAAGGTCGTGTGTCGCGCGACTTCCGCGCAAGCGATGACCGCCTCTGGGTCGCACGCGCCGCCGTGTGGGCCGAGCCTGCAAACTGAACCGCATGAAGGTCTGCCTGCTGAATTACGAGTACCCGCCCATCGGCGCTGGCGCGGCGACAGCTACCGAGGCGATGGCGCGTGCTCTTGTGCGACTCGGGCATGAGGCCGTGGTGGTCACGTCTGCTTTTGGAAACCTGAGCGGCTGGCGGGACGAATCCGGCGTGAAGGTGCTGCGCCTACCCACTGGCCGAAAGCGCGCCGAAGCCTGCACCATCCGCGAGATGGCTGTCTTCGCGGCGCGCGTCGCCTTGCAGCTTCCCTCCGTCATCAAGGCGCGGAAGTGTGACGGCATCATCGCGTTTTTCTCCATCCCTTGCGGACCTGCGGCATGGTGGGCTGCGCGTCGATGCGGCGTGCCCTACATCATCTCTTTGCGCGGCGGTGACGTGCCGGGGACGGAACTTGGGCTCGCGAGAATGCACCGCTTTCTCGCTCCGCTCCGGCGCATGATTCTGCGTGGTGCGCGCGCCGTGATCGCAAACTCCGAAGGCCTGCGCCAGCTCTCCCTCGCCGCCGACCCCGTGCCTGTGAGCGTGATCCCAAACGGCGTGGACACCGCGCGTTTTTCTCCAGCGACGGCGGCACGCGGTGATGACGTCTTTCGCGTGCTCGCCGTGGGGCGACTGCAAGACCAGAAGAACCACACCTTTGCGCTGCGCATCCTCGCCCAAGCCAAAGCGCGCCTCGCGCAGAAGCTCGAATACCACATCGTCGGCGATGGCCCGCTGCGCGCCACTCTTGAAACACAAGCGGACCGTCTCGGCCTCGCGCCCAACATTATTTGGCATGGCTGGACCACGCGCGATCAGATGCCGGATCTATACCGGTCGTGCGACTGCCTCCTCCACCCCACGCTCTACGAAGGCATGCCAAACGTCGTGCTCGAGGCGATGTCATGCGCCCTCCCCGTCGTGGTCAGCGACGTAGCGGGCAATCGCGAAACTGTGCAGGACGGGGTCACGGGTTTTGTGCGCACGCTTGGTGATGAGGCTCCTTTTGTTGAAGCGCTCACTGACCTTGCCTCAAACCCTGAATCGCGTGCCCGCATCGGCCGCTCAGCGCGCGAGCACGTGCGCGCCGAGTTTGACTGGGATCAAGTGGCGCGGCAGTACGCCGAGGCTCTGCGCACCTGATTCAACCGGTGAACCTTCACTCACGGTGGCAACGCGGCGTTGTAGATGTACTCATTGCTCTGCCATGCGCCTTTGATCAGGGAGTAGAGCGTCACATACACCGGAGAGCCGTCAGTCGGCAGATTGGTCACGATCTTTAAAAGGTTCAGTCCATCGGCGCTGGCATGGATGTCGTAGCCGCCGGGATAGCGGCCGATCCAGAGGGCGTACGTCGTCGCCGCGTTGCTCGCGCTCCAAGTGAAGGTCTGTGATGCACCAGTGAAGACGCTGCCATTCACAGGAAAAGTCATCGCTGCCTTTGTCACCGCGACGTTGGATGCGGTGTAGAGGTAGCTCGCACCCTGCCACGCTCCACTGATGAAGGAGTAGAGCGTGACGTAGAGTTTCCGGCCGTCCGTCGGCAGTGTCACCGTGCGCGACGTGGTGGCGACAGTTTCCGCCGAAGACCACAAGTCATACGCACCGGCGCTGCTGCCGATCCACAATGCGTAGCTCGTCATGCCCACGCCTCCGGCCCAATTGAACGTCGTCGATGCACCGGGCAACATCGTGCCATTGACCGGGCTGGTGATGAATGCCCGCTTGTTGCCACTCGCCGTGTTTGCCGTGGTGAACCAAGCGCTGCTCTGCTTCCACGCACCGTTGATCCACGAGTAAAGCGCGATGTAGATCGGGCGGCCATCGACCGGCATTCCGGTGAGCGTGGCGGAAAGGCTCGTGCCCTGCCCGCCTGAGTAGAGGTCATACCCGCCGGGCGCGCTGCCGACGAAGATGTGATACTGCGTGGCCCCGGCCCCCGCGCTCCGGGTGAGCGGCAGGCTGGCGCTGGAAAGCGTGCTGCCAGAGGCTGGAGTCGTGATCTGCGCCGCGCCGCCATCGGGCAAAGTGGGCGCGGTGAACCAGTAGGCGTTCGACTGATAAACGCCGCTGATGAGCGAGTGCAGGGTCACACGCACGCGCCGGCCATCGCCGGGGATCGCCACAGTCTTCGCCAGGTTCATTCCTTCGAGTCCCGAGTAGAGATCCTAGCCGTGCGGCGCGCTACCGACCCACAGCGCGTAGCTTGTCACGCCGGTCCCCGCATCCCACGTCAGATTCATCGTCGATGAACACAGAGCAGGCGTCTGATCACGCACCAACTTCCCGGATGAACCCAATCATTTGCATTCCCCGGGCATCAAAGCTATCTCCCGCGTTCATTTCAATGCAGGACGCGCAGCAATTCGACTTTGGCGAGAATTGGGTTGGCTTTGCCACCCGGGCGCTGACCCAAAAGCGGGTCGGCGAGTCGCGTGCTGCTTTTTCCGAGCTGCTGTCGGATGTGCCGCTGGTCGGACGGACATTTCTGGACATCGGTTTTGGCCAGGGCCTCATCGTCCTGATCGCACAGGAGAAAGGCGCGATGGTGACAGGGTGTGATATCAACGAGAAGTGCGTGGAGGCGTATCGGGCGACGCGGAAGCACCTCGCCGGAACGCAGGCGGATCCGCAGCTGGTGGTCGGCTCCATTCTCGATGACGAGTTTGTGGAGCGCTCGCTGCGGCAGCCGGTCAGTGCCGCCGACGGCTACGACGTGGTGCATTCGTGGGGTGTGCTGCATCACACGGGCGACATGGCGAAGGCGGTGGCCAACGCCGCCTCGCTTGTGAGGCCGGGCGGGCATTTCGTGCTCGCGATTTACAACCGGCACTGGAGCAGCCTGCCGTGGCTCCTCATCAAGTGGTTCTACAACCAATTGCCACGCTTTTTGCAGCCGCTGTGCTGCTGGTTTTTCGCCCCGGTGATCTGGCTGGCAAAACTTCTTGTGACACGCAGGAATCCGCTGCAACAGGAGCGCGGCATGGACTTCTATTACAACGTCGTGGACTGGGTGGGCGGCTACCCGTACGAGTACGGCAGCATCGCCGAGATCGAGCGTCTGGTCGCGGCGCACGGCTTCAAGATGATCCGGTCCGTCCCTGCCGTCGTGCCCACTGGCTGCAATGAATTTGTGTTCCTCAAGAGCGCCTGACTTCTCCCCTCCCCCATCGCTTCGATCTCATGAGTACTGTTGACCAAAACGTGACCGACCGGGCCCGCTCCATGTACAGCGAGCACCAGTTCGGCGACTTCAGCTACGGCCGCGCGAGCCGCGAGCGCTCGGACTACCATCTCCTCGAATTCGTGAAGGGAGTGAAGCCGGGAGAAAATCTCCACGACATGGGCTGCGGCATAGGCTTCTGGATGGACACCTACCACCGGCTCGGCGTGACGAAGGAGCAGATCGTGGCGCTCGACCTCGCCCCGACGAATGTTGCCGGGCTGAAGGCCAAGGG
>JANOBO010000355.1:0-6068 GCA_031411695.1 Verrucomicrobiaceae bacterium | reverse complement strand
TAGCCAGTCACTCAAAGTAGCCCAGTCACTCCGTGACTGGTTTCAATGACTCCAGTCACGGAGTGACTGGACTACTTTCGCCTGCGGCGCGCGAAGAGCGCTGCAACCACCCCCAGCGGCATCAGGCCTTGTGGCTCCGGCGCGTGGACCGCCACCGTCCGCAGGGTCGTCTCGAAAGTGGCTGGATTCACGACGAGGCTGCCGAGGCTGGCCATTGCGTTTCCAAGGTAAAATTCCACGGGGATGGGGTCGAGCACGGCCGGAGCCGGGAACGTCCACCCCGCATTCCCCACAAGCGCCCACTCGCTGGCGCCGCCGAGCGTCTTTGAATTGTAGGCCCAAATGTAGGCCGGCTGGTAGGTGGAGGGGCTGCCCGTGTAAATCCAAAACTCATTCATCCCTGTCGTATCACCCGTGGAGTGGACGGCGCCAGTGTCCGCCGCGATAGTCATCGCCTGATTCACGAAGTAGCCAGCCGTTGGATTCCAGTGTCCATTGGCCGCGTTCGCCTCATCAAAAATCATCCAGTTCGCCGCCCACTGCGAGATGTTGGCCGAGGTAGGCGTGAAGCCCAGCGCGAACGCGCCAAGCTCGAAACGCAGGCTGCTGTCCCAGCTCGTGCTCCCGCTGGTGTGGAGGAATGAATCTCCCACACCGCTGAACCAGGAAACCGTTCTCGCGCCGGCCACCGGGGCCATCATCAAGAATACAAATGCACAGGCGAGTCGAGGGAGGTTGGAAGCCATTGCGGAGCGAGGAGAGCCTTCTGTTAAGTTAGCCTAACAATCTGCCGAGACGCGATATACTTTTCCACCATCTTCCCCTGGAAACCGGGTCGAATCTCCAAAATGCCTCATTGTGAGCAATTTGACGGCCGCGCCCGTGAGGTAGAATGATTTTACCTCACCGTGGAACCATTTTACCCCGAGGTGGAATGATTCTACCTCACCGCCCCGCGGCGGGACGGTGCGGTGGAATGATTTTACCTCGCCGTTCCATGGCGGGGCGGTGTGGTGGAATGGTTCTACCTCGCCGTTCCATGGCGGGGCGGTGCGGTGGAATGGTTTTACCTCACCCGCGCAGCGTGGACAGGCGCGGTGTTTTGCCGCCACCACAGCGCTGCTTGTGAAGTTGGCAAGGTGGCAGGTTGCGCTACTCTCCCGAGCACAATGCCGGCCTGGTCCCGGAACATCATTTCCCCCACATGAATGCAGCCCAAGCGGACAACCTAGAGACGGCCGGCGGAGACGGCCCCGTCGCAGCCCTGCCACTCCAGCTCAGCGATTATCTGGCCGCGCAGATCACCCGGATCGACGCCGCCCTCGACGGCGCCATCCCATCCGCCGATACGCATCCAGCCACGATCCACAAGGCCATGCGGCACAGCGTCTTTGCCGGTGGCAAGCGGCTGCGGCCCATCCTCTGCCTCGCCGCCGCTGAGGCTTGCGGCGGAACTCCAGACACCGCCATGCCCGCCGCTTGTGCCGTCGAGTGCCTGCACACTTACTCCCTCATCCACGATGACCTCCCCTGCATGGATGACGACGACTTCCGCCGCGGCGTGCCCACTTGCCACAAAGTTTACGGCGAAGGCGTCGCCGTGCTCGCAGGGGATGCGCTCCAGGCGTTGGCATTCGAACTCGTCGCGCGCACCCCGCCGAACGCGCGCTTCACCGCTGGCGACTTCGTGCGCGAGCTGGCCATCACCGCCGGCAGCCGCCACCTCGTCGGCGGCCAGGTGGCCGACCTCGAGGGCGAGGGCAAAAATCTCCCCATGGCCGATCTGCGCTACGTCCACGAGAGCAAGACCGCCGCGCTTCTCACCACCTCCATCCTGCTCGGCGCAATGAGCGCGGGCGCGACTGACGAGCAGATCGCCGCGCTCAGAACCTTCGGCATGGCCACGGGACTCGCCTTTCAGGTCATCGACGACATTCTCGATGTGACGCAGAGCAGCGAGAAACTCGGCAAGAGCGCGGGCAAGGACATCGCCGCCGCAAAGTCCACCTACCCATCGCTCATCGGCCTCGCGGCCTCCCGCGAAGAAGCCCACCGCCTTACCGACGAAGCCCACAAAGCGCTCGAACCCTTCAAAGATGCCGCCCACCGCCTCCGCCAGCTAGCCGATCATCTGTTGGCCAGAGAGTATTGAGGAATAACCAACGCCGGATGACCCGTGACCAACGGCGTCCATCATCCTCTGTCATTCCTGCGATTCTCTCATTCCTGAGCTTGTGCCATGGTCGTCACTGTCCTCTTACAATCTTCTTACAATTTCCAAATTTCATTCCTGCGATTCTTCGCGAACAGTATCGTCGTTGGAGCAAGCGACGGCGCGGATCGAGACAGCGAGATCGAGATCAGCACCCAGCGACCTCCCGACGATTTTTCATAATGGGCTGTGAAACCCCGTGCCGAATGTGACGCACGGGGTTTCGCTTTTTCAGGCGGTGGCCCGGAAATTTCCTTGCAGCCCTCGACCTCCACGACACGCCCACGGCTGATTGCT
The DNA here is from genome assembly GCA_031411695.1 of Verrucomicrobiaceae bacterium. Classification (GTDB taxonomy): domain Bacteria; phylum Verrucomicrobiota; class Verrucomicrobiia; order Verrucomicrobiales; family Verrucomicrobiaceae; genus JAIBCL01. Next base: position 3,559 of record JANOBO010000355.1, on the reverse strand, counting down.
TCGAGCACTCTCATAAAAGCGGGTGGTTGTCAGAGCAGGCTGCCGCAGCAGAACGCGCGGCGCGGCGCGAGATCTACGATCAACGCGGCTTCCAAGGGAAGAAGGCATGGGTTGTGCGCTGATACTCGCGATAGGCGTCGCCTTTGCTCTCGACGGCGCACTTCTCGGTGAGCGGGATGCCGGTGACGCGGAGGAGGAAGTAGAGAATCATGAGCGGCGCATAGACCGTGAGCCAGCCCCAGGGTGAGCCGCAGGCGAAGAGCCAGAAGCCGAGCCACACGACGGACTCGAAAAAGTAATTCGGGTGGCGCGAGTAACGCCAGAGTCCGAGCTGGCAGACTTTGCCTTTGCTCGCAGGATCCGATTTGAAGCGCTGCATCTGAGCGTCGCTCGCCGCCTCGCCGCAGATGCCGATGAGCCAGACTGTGGCGCCGATGATCTCGATGAGGCCAAGATTCGGCGCGGGATTCAAACAGGCGAGCAGGATGGGCGCGGAGAGCAAAAGGATAAGCACGGCCTGCGCCTGGAAGAATAAGAAGAAGCTGCGCGCGAGATGCTGTTTCCATTTCTCACGCAGCACGAGGTAGCGCGCGTCTTCGTGTGGATGATGGCGTTTGATGCGGATGAAGAGATAAGTACCGAGGCGCAGGCTCCAGATCATGGCCATCGTCGCGGCGAGGATTTTTCTCTGCGTGAATCCGCCTCCGGCCAGCGCATAGAGCGGCGCGAGAAAGGCGAGGCTGTAGGACCAGGTAATGTCCACAAAAGAAAAATTGTCCAGCTTCAAGCTGAGCAGCCAGGTGAGCGTGAAGAGCGCGAACACGACGAGCGCGCCGCATCCAATCAAGAGCCAGAAATCATGCGGCATCGGTAGAGCGGGTGAAACGGTTCGAGAGCCGCTTGATGAGCGGCAGCGCGATGAGGTAAATCAAGGCGAGAAGCACTGGCGCGAGCAGCGCCCAGGCGGAGACGGCATACACGCCGAGCATTCCGAAGTCTGCCATGAACCTCGACGGACTGGCGGCGAAGCGCTCCATCAACTGCGGGATCGAGAGCGCGGTGTGCTGCGCGCCGTACAAATTTTCTCCCGCGCGAATGAAGAGCAGCACCGTCGCGAGGTGGAGCGGATAGGTCAGCTCGCGAAAAACCTGGAGCACCGGCTGATTGAGCCGCAGCGCGATGCCGACAGCGATGGAGAGCAGCGTCGGCGTGCCGAGCAATGGGAACAGCCCGAGCGTGACCCCGAAGGCGATGGCCTTTGCGATCCTGGCCGGCTCGGTGCCATGGGTGAGCTGGTTCATCACCGGCCTCACGACCCATCGCCGCCAGAGAGGCTCGCGCTGGACGGCCTCGGTCATGGATGGCGGAAAAAACCGTGCGAGATCATGGGCTAAGAGGTTCGTCTCTGGCGGGAGGTTGGATTCAACTCTTCTGAGAGCCTATCCGGCAAAAGGTTGAGGAGGCTGTAAAGTGGTGAGGCGCTGGGTCATGATGCCGATGAAGGCGATATAAACGAAGGCTTCGTGGTGGCGGGGATTTTTCTCGTGATCGCGGGTGAGCCGCCGCTGCTTGACCAGCCAGCCGAAGCTGCGCTCGATGACCCAGCGTCTTGGCAGCACGATGAATCCCTTCTGGTCTTCGAGTTTCTTCATGATGCCCAGGCCAAAGCTCGCGCCATGGCCGAAGATCTGGCCCCTGCTCTGCACGGACTGCTCACGCTTCCCGGCACTACCGCCATCGGCAAAAATCATGAGCAGCTCCAGGAAGCTGTGGCAGAACATGCACAAGAGCAGCTTGGCCTGTGTCGTAGCCGGCTGACCGGTAGCTTTTCGCTGCCATCCGCCATCCTGCACCCGTTTTCACTGACTACATTCTTTTGCCGGATAGGCTCTCAGGAAAAGTGGTGGGGCTGCGGCCATCCGTTGACCTTGGACTCGTGCGCGCGGGCCATCATTAGCTTCCATCCCTTTACACAATCCCGACAATTCTCCCGCAATCGACAGATGAACGCCTTACAGGGGACGTCCACTGATGCAGGGCATGAAGCTCCACTTTTCTTTTCTCGCTCTCGCACTTCCCATCTCCGCGCTTGCTCATACGGCGGATTCCAATGGCCTGCCGATGGACAAGGAGATGCTGCGAAAGCACATCGCGGATGAGTTCATGGCGAAGCGGATGGCTTTGGCAAAGGCGGACAACAAACAGGTACTGAAGCCTGTGGTGACAAAGGAAGTGCAGGTGGCTTCCATGATGACGAATCTCGCCATGCTCGCTCAAGGCTCGACTTTGGCGGCGCCGGGGAATGGGGAGCTGATGTCGGCTTCGTTTTTGCCGTTTAAGCCGAAGCTGCGGTTCTACAATGATGCCTCCTACTTTTACGTGGAGTCGGATGGCATCCCGGATCGCACGCGGCAGCCGAATCTGATGGTGGGGATCACGTCGTGGCAGCAGCAGGTGCCGATGCCGGTTTCGTATTTCATCGGCACGACGAATGGGACGAACAATGCGGGGTCGCTGGGCTTTGGGCAGCCGAATGTGTGGAAGATTCCGCTGGTGCCAGTGGCGGCGGCTTCACCGATTTCGCTGACGGGAAATTTTTTGCGCGGGGCAGTGGCGTTGGGTTCGGATGGCGTGCCGATTTTTAATCCGCGCAATAACACGGGGCAGTTCAGTTACAGCATCGGTGAGCTGGATGTGTATGGCGGGCACTGCGGGCTGGCGGATGATTATCACTATCACATTTATCCGGTGCATTTGATTCCGGTGTTGGGGAATGACAAGCCTATCGCTTGGGCGCTGGATGGCTATCCGGTCTATGGCTATGTGGAGCCGGATGGCTCGGCGATGCAGGCTCTGGATGTGGATGGCGGGCACGATCATGGCACCTGGGGCTATCACTACCATGCGCGAGGCACTTATAACTCGGGCACGGCGACTTGGACGCCTGCGAACCCTTTCATGATGAATGCCATGCATGGCGTGGTGGTGAATTTTGACTCGCAGATCGATCCGCAGCCATCGGTCACGAGCATGCGTGCCTCGGGCACTGGCGGCTACACGGCGGTTCCGTTGGCGGGTGCGTCGATCACGGCTTTCAAGAATCCGGTGGCGCTGAGTGTCGATGGCAGCGGGCACTTCATCGAAAACGTCAGCGGCACGCCGAGTGAGGATGACTTCCTCATGCGCTACACCCATAGCAGTGTGACCTATGACATCTGCTGGCGGCTGAATCGCAAAGCGGTGCCGAGGACTTACACGATGACGTATCGGCATCCAACGACTGGCACCACGACGACGATCTACAACAGCAATGGCAACCGCGTCACGACTTACCCGATGAGCGGCAAGAGCATGCTCGCGCTGCCGGACACCTCGCAGACGGGAAACTTCACCGGCAGCGCTGGCGATGGTGAGGACAGCGACTACACGATCAATGCTCAGGCTTTCACCAACAACGGCAATGGCACCATCACGGACAACGTGACTGGTTTGATCTGGCAGAGCACGGACAATGGCGAGTCCACTTGGGAAAATGCGGTGACGAATGCGGCGAGCGTGA
>JANOBO010000354.1:0-10829 GCA_031411695.1 Verrucomicrobiaceae bacterium | reverse complement strand
CTGATCTCCATGCGCTACGCCATCTTCGACCTTGATCACACGCTGCTGCCATACGACACGCAGGCGCTGTTTTGCAATTTCGTGCTGCGACGCGAACGGTGGCGGACTGTGATGCACCTGGTCTTTCTTCCCTTTGCCTTGCTGCTCGTGCTCCGGCTCGTGAGCATCGAGACGGCCAAGTGCGCTTTTCTCGCCTACCTGTGGCGGATGCCGAAGGACAAGCTCGAGCGACATGCGCGCGAGTTTGCGGAATCTGACGTCAGCCAGCGCGTGTATCCTGAACTGCTCGCGGAGATTCAGCGTCATCATACAGAGGGTCGGGTTCTTGTTTTGAACACCGCCAGCCCCTGCATCTATCCAGCGGAGATCGCGCGAGTGCTCGGCTTCGAACATTGCATCGCCACACCGCTCGTCATCCAGGATCCCATGCCTCTCATCCCGCGTCTCGACGGGCCGAACAACAAGCACGCGCAGAAGATACCAAACATGAAGCGCGACATCCCTCCGCTCGGCAGTCTGGAGGCGGAAGAGCGCGCCGATACCTGGTCTTACTCCGACAGCGCCGCTGACATCCCACTTTTGGAGTTCAGCGGCAGGCAGGTGCTGGTGCATCCGAGCCGATCACTTGCCGCGAGATTTCCGTCTGCCACCGTGCTTCGTCCCGCACGCCCGTACGCCACGAAGGTCGGTGACATGTTCTGCGTGCTGCGGCAGGTCTTGGGGTTGTATTGAGAACCAAAGCGGATAAACTCGGCGCGCATCGAGAGGCACCCGTAGCTCAGTGGATAGAGCAGCGGATTTCTAATCCGCCGGTCGCAGGTTCGATCCCTGCCGGGTGCGCTTGTCACGCCGACGGTGTGATGAATCAACCGGGCCGGCTTTTGCTCGTTCCGGGCAGGGCGGAGAAGAAAAAATAGCGCGGGGAGCGAAGCAGGTCCCCCACTTCGCGCAAGGCGGTGGCGGAAAGGATGGGATCGAGATCGTCCCGTGCCGACGGATGCTGGCGGAGCCGGTCGTCGAGGAACTTGCGGAGACGGAGATTGGCGTTCCGTTCGACGGCGAGCGTGCCGATGTTTAGCAAAAGAGGCAGGGCCCAGATGGAAATGGCGGCCATGAAGGCGGTGCGGAAAGGGAGCATCTTCATGAACACGAACGCGAGCAGGATGAGGGCGGTCAGTGTCGGGAGATAGCGGGTCATCTTGATGCAACTGCGGCGCCAGTTTAGCTCGGAAAGCGTCTCGCCAATCTGGAGAGCGTGCGCGGCCTCGTGCAGCGCCACGGCCCATGCCGCCAGATGACGGCCGTCCTTGAAGGCGCTGCTGAGAAACAAGCGACGGCGGGCGGGATCGAAGTAATCGGTGACCACGCCGTTGTGTTCGACGACCTGCACATCGGTGACACCGCTCTCCTTGAGGAATTCCAGCGCAATCTCTTCTCCAGTGAAGGGCAGGGGCGCCTTCTGGCGACGGCCGGTGGCGATGGCGGACTCGTATCGCTGAAGCGCGTGTCTGCTGGCGCCGAAGACGAGGAGCAGAACGATGAAGAAGACAGCGAGGAACATGCGAGGCCGAGCTTGGCGGAGTTTCCGCCGCTGATCAATGAGGGATGCGAGTCAGCATGAGTGCAGCACACCGCGCTGACCCTGTGCACGGTCCGCGTCGTGCGTGATCACGCGTTGAGACGACCAACGATGGCAGCGCGCCTCCGCGCGGAGCTTTGGGCCTGCGGACCCGCTTGGCTGGCGCGACGGAACTATTTTCCGTATCCGGCGACGGGCTTGCCGTCAGCGCCCAGCTTTCCGCAGGCCCAGAGCAGGCCACGCGTGACGAGGTCGAGGTACCGCGCATCCGCGACGGTTTCGTTGTTATGGCCGATGGTGGTGCTGAAGATGCGCGTCTTCTTGTCGCCGTATTCATTTGTCCAGGCCACGACGGCCTCCGCCTGCTTCACTTCGCCGGTTTTCTTGTCCTTCTGCATCTGCGTGCCTTTCACGAGCGCCTGCGCGGTGAGGACCTGGACGTTGTTGTAAAGCTCTTCTTTGATCGTGGTCCAGCCCGTCATGCCGCTGACGATGGGCGATGCCTCGTCCACCATGGTGAGCGTGATCGGCTCCTGCGGACCGTGGCCGGTTGATTGCAGTCCGAGCATCTCATACCAGCCGCGATTGTCCGCGCCGGCGGCGATGCGCTCTTTGAAATTGCCCCAGCGGTAGCTGTGCATGGCGCAGTGGAGGTTCACCGCCGGCGTGCCGTTCTTGTGCGCGGCGAGGATGTTTTCGACATAGCCGGGATTGCTGTCCTTCGTAATGTCGGCCGAGCACTCGTCGTGGATCACGACATCGAAGTCCTTTGCCCAATCTTTTGACTGGTAGATCGGAAAGGTTGCCTTGGTGGTTTTGTCGGGATTGTAGGAGACATCGACGACGGCATTGATGCGCGACTCGATGCCGGTCTTCAGGATCGTCTGCTGGGCTGCATAATCGTGGCAGCAACCGCCGCACACGAGCAGCGCGCGCAGCGGCTTTGCGTCGGCCGCAAAGACAGGACTGTTCAACGAAATCGCGACAGCCAGTGATGCGACGGTGGAGAGGAGGCGGAGTATCTTTTTCATGATGTGGTGGTGATGAGAGGCGAGAGAACGCTCGCCGTCGAGGTGAAAAATCGCGCAGCTTTCATTCGGGGCCGATTTCCGACTGCGGGGCGGACCGTCCGGCCAGCGCGACGCATGGCACGCGGAACAAAAAGGCGAGCAGCAGCCCGCAAAGCCCGCCGACGGAGCCGGCGGTGATGATGGGCATCCGCCAATCCTGGAGGCTCTCCAACGCGCCTGACGCACGCTCCAAAATTATCGCTCCCGGTGCGCCGGATGCAGGTGCCGCGCTCTGGCGCGCCGCCACATACTCGTCGAGGAGGGCGTCCAGGTGCCAGCGGGTGAATTTGGGATGCGGGCCGCTGCATTCGATGGAGATGGCGTTCGCCACTCTGTCGGGTTTCGCCTGGATCGAGAATTCGGCATCTTCGATGTCTTCATGCAGGGCGCGGACTCGGTCGTGGGCGTGACGGTGGAGGGCATCGCTTTTGAGATCGGAGATGGCTGCGGCGATCCTGTCTGGCGTGGCATCGTTTCCGATCGAAAGCTTTGCCACTGAAGTGTACTCCTGAGGTGCTCCAGTGACCTTGATCGCCTGATAGGCCACTCCTGCCAATGCGCCGAGGATGACGAGCCCTAATGCGACAATCACAAAAACGACGCTCACTACCGTTCGGGTCATATTCATGCAGATGATTCCGCCTTGACTTCCCGGCTCAGGCAAGACAAATCCACAACTCCGCGCCGGTGCGATGTCGAGGCGAGAGTCGCTCCGAACTGCGGAGTGTGTGCAGGTGAGAGCAGCAAATAACTCACGTTTGAATTGAAACTTCGAACCATCCGGGTCACTTCGATTCATCATCATGAAAACCATTGTCGCGCTCGTCGATTTCTCGGAAAACACGTTCAAGGTGCTCAAGCAAGTCCACAAGATGGCTGCGGCATTCAGCAGCCGGGTGGTGTTGTTCCACATCGTGCCGCCGCAGCCCGTCGTGATGGATGTGGGGATCGCGTCACCGACCGTGATGGAGATTGCTTCTCCTGCGGCCATCGAGGCGGATGCCGCCACGCTTCTGGAGCTTCAAGGATCGTTAGCAAAGTTCGGCGTGGAGGTGACCACGCGGCAGATCACCGACGGCACGGCCGACCGTGTGATGGAGGAAATCCAGGCGCTCGACGCGGATCTCGTCGTGATGGGCTCCCATCGGCATGGCGCGCTCTACAATCTTTTCGTCGGCAGCGTGACGAATGAGGTGCTCAAACGCATGACGTTTCCCGTGCTTCTGGTTCCCGTCGATGTGGCTGAGGGTGGCGAGGCGTGATCACGCGACGGACACGAAAGCCTTTCCCCTTGCCAGCCGGGGTCAAACCGCTAGCATTCAAACTCACTCAACACCCCCCCCCCGAATCAATGGCAGGCCAAAAGAAATCAGCGGTAAAATCAGCGTCGAAAGCAACGCCAAAGTCGGCGCCGAACGCGGACCTCATGGTGGACCTGAAGGAGATCACCCAGATCGTGGATCTCATGGCGAAGAACGACCTGACGCTGTTTCATTGGGAGCGCGGCGAGGTGAAGTTGGAACTCCGCCGCGGCGCGGACATTGACTCGATCAAGGACCTGCTCGGCAAAGTGCCCACTTATTCTTCGGCACCCGCCGCCGTGCATCCAGCCCAGCCGCAACAGGCCGCAGGGCCCGCTTTGTCCGTCCCCGCGCCTGCGGCAGCGCCCGCCAGCGAGCCGATGGGGCCGACGATCAATTCGCCTATGGTCGGCACTTTCTACCGCTCTGCCGCGCCAGGCGAGAAGATGTTTTCCAACGTGGGAGATTCGGTGGATGAGAACTCGACGGTTTGCATCATCGAGGCCATGAAGGTCATGAACGAGATCAAGGCCGAGATTCGCGGCACCATCGCCAAGGTGCTGGTGGAGGACGGCAAGCCGGTGCAGTACGGGCAGCCGCTGTTTGAGCTCAAGGCGTAGTGCGGACGGCGGGCCTGTTTCCCTCAGACCGCGCCTCTTCTTCGATGCCTTTTCTCCCAACGCTGCCAGCCGGCCCAGAGTCCTCCAGCCTTTATCCTATCGCCTGATGTTCAAAAAAGTCCTCGTAGCCAATCGCGGTGAAATCGCCCTCCGGGTCATCCGCGCCTGCAAAGAACTCGATGTCAAAACCGTCGCCGTTTATTCCGAGGCGGATGTGGACTCGATGCACGTTCACCTTGCGGATGAGGCTATCTGCATCGGCCCGGCCTCCAGCAGCGAGAGCTACCTGAAGATGAGCCGCATCATCAGCGCGGCGGAGATCGCCAACGTGGATGCGATCCACCCCGGGTACGGATTTCTCTCCGAGAACGAGGAGTTCGCGGATGTGTGCGACCGTTGCAAAATCAAGTTCATCGGCCCCTCCGCGCGCGTCATCAATCTGATGGGCGACAAGAACCAGGCGCGCGCGACCGCGCGCCGTCTCGGCGTGCCCATCACGCCCGGCTCCGACGGCATCGTGAAGGATGAGAAGGAAGCGCTGAAGATCGCGCGCAAGATAGGCTTCCCCGTCATGGTGAAGGCGACTGCCGGCGGCGGAGGCCGTGGCATGAGGCCTTGTTTGAACGAGGCAACGCTCGTGTCGAGCTTTCAGGCGGCATCCATGGAGGCGCTGAAATGTTTCGGTGACGGCTCGATGTACATCGAGAAACTCGTCGAGAAGCCCCACCACATCGAGTTTCAGGTCGTGGCGGACAGCCATGGCAATGTGAGGCATCTCGGCGAGCGCGACTGCTCCATGCAGCGGCGGAATCAAAAGATCATCGAGGAGTGCTCATCACCGAAGAAGACGCCGGAACTGCGCCACCGCATGGGCGAGGCGACCGTGAAGCTCTGCAAGGAGATCGGCTACGAGAACGCCGGCACGATCGAGTACCTCGTCGATAATGACCGGGAGAACTTTTATTTCATGGAGATGAACACCCGCATCCAAGTGGAGCATCCCATCACTGAGGAGGTCTATGGCTGCGACCTCATCAAGGAGCAGATCCGCATCGCCGCAGGTCTCCCGCTTTCGGAGCACGTGGTGAATGCCACGCCGCGCGGTCATGCCATCGAGTGCCGCATCAATGCCGAGGATCCCGCGCGGAACTTTGCCCCCAGCCCGGGCCGCATCAATCTCTGGTACGCGCCCGGCGGCCGTGGCGTGCGCGTGGACACGCACGTCTATGCCGGCTACGAGGTGCCGTCGCATTACGACTCCATGATCGCGAAGCTCATCGTCACCGGTGCCACGCGCGACATCGCCATCCGCAGGATGCGCCGCGCGCTCGGGGAATTCGTCATCGAAGGGATCAAGACCACGATCCCGCTTCAGAGCAAGATTCTCACCACGTCGGATTTTCAAAACGGCAAATACGACATCACTTGGGTCGAGAATTTCCTGCGTCAGGAAGGCATGAAGGATTGAGCACTGCTCTTTCCGGACCTCACAACCGCGCCTGACCATGAATCGTCGCACGTGGATGAAGCTCACCGCGGGTGCGGCGCTGGCTGAGCCGGGAATTGAGATTGCCAAGGCTGCTTCGCCACCAGGGGCGCGCATCATCGACTGCCACACGCATTTCTACGATCCCGCGCGCCCGGGCGGCGTCCCTTGGCCGGGGAAGGGGACCAAACTCCACCGCACGGTGCTGCCGCGAGACTGGCTCGCCGTCGCCTCACCTCACGGAGTTCGCGAGACGGTCGTGGTGGAACCAAGTCCGCTGCTTGAGGATAACCAATGGATTCTCGACCTCGCCGCAGAGGAGAAGAGCATTGTCGGATTCTGCGGCAATCTTGATTTAGCAGATGAGCTATTTGCCGCGCACTTCAAGCGCTTCGCCGCCAATCCCATCTTCCGCGGAATCCGCGCGCGCGGCGGGCTCACGAAACTGGGCACCGCAAAGGATGTGATCATGCGTTCGGCCAGGACTCTTGTTGACCACGATCTCGAACTTGATCTCAACGGGCAGGCGTCATTGCTGCCTTTAGCAGCGCAGGTGGGGGAGGAGGCGCCTGACTTGCGCATCGTCATCAATCACCTCGGCGGGTCGGGCGATCCCCAGCGATTGAATCCAGAGTGGAAGCAGAACATCAGGCTCATCGCTGCGCGGAAGAACGTGTCGATGAAGGTTTCCGCCCTCGTCGAGCAGGTGAAAGGTACGGAAGGAAGTGCGCCCCGCGACACGACCTACTATCTGCCGGTGCTCGACCACCTGTGGGAATGCTTTGGCGAGGACCGTCTCATCTTTGGCAGCAACTGGCCCGTCTCCGACAAAGGCGCGCCGTATGAAGTGGTGTTCGGGATCGTGAACGAATACTTCACCGGCAAGGGACGCGAAGCGCGCGAGAAGTACTTTTGGAAGAATTCGCTCAGAGCCTATCAGTGGCAAGAGAGAGCGTGAGACTTTGAAATACGATCTCTAATATTTGGAACCATCGATGCGCGCCGTCATCCAACGCACCCGAAAGGCTTCGGTCACCATCGAAGGAAAAACGGCGGGCCAGATCCTCCTCGGGCTTCTGATCCTGCTCGGTATCGAACATGACGACACACACGAGGACGCGGCATGGCTCGCCGGCAAGATCGTGCAGATGCGCATCTTCACCGATCTGGCCGGCAAGATGAACCACTGCATTCAGGATGTGGGCGGGGACATCCTCGTCGTCAGCCAGTTCACGCTGCACGGCAGCACGAAGAAGGGGAACCGCCCGTCCTTCATCCGTGCGGCCCGCCCGGAGGTCGCCATTCCACTTTATGAGGCGTTCATCACTGCGGTGGAAGGCCATTTGGGCAGGCCGGTCCAGCGCGGCGTATTCGGCGCTGACATGCAGGTCGCGCTGGTCAATGATGGGCCGGTGACGATCTTGATGGACTCGCGCGCAAGGGAATAAGAGGGTTTACACGATTGCACAACGCGGTGCTCTGGTTACTGTCTAACTTCCAGCGTCCGCCATCCCGGAGACGCGCCGACTGCACCGCAACCCGTTCCTTTTCATGAGCCATTCCGAGCGACGCCTGATCTGTGGATTCTCCGCCCTTGCCGTTTCACTTTCGGTCGTCAACACGGCCAAGGGGCAGGACGAACCGAAGAAGGCCGGTTTCTTCAACCGCATCACCAACTTGGTGAAAAAGAAAGAAGTGCCACCGCCGACGCCACCGCCCGCAGAAAAGGCGAAGGCCGAGGAGAAGCCTAAAACCGTCAGCTCGACGAAACCCAAGAGTCCGGGTGCTGGCACAGCCTCAAAGTCCAAGACCACGGCTGCCACTACCCGCAAGAAATCCACTCCGAAGCCAGCCACCAAGTCCGCGCCAAAGGACACGAAGCCAGACAGCTCAAAGAGCGAGATGGCGGCGAAAAAGCAGATCGTGGAGAAGGATGCCACACCAACGGCGGTCGCCGAGAAAACGGTCGCAGACAAAGCCGCTGTCGAACCAAAGAAGACTGACGCAACGGATACCACGAATGAGGTCGCGAAAAGCGCTTCCGCTTCCGCCCCTGTGGAAGCCACCAAGGCTGCGACGCCTCCGACTGCATCCCCTGCTGCCAGCGTCACCGTCGATCCACCAGGCGGACGGCCGATGGGAGGCTTCTCGCCCGGTGACGAGCGCGCGATTGATGTGACAGCGTCCACGCGGGTCGGCTCAGTCACTTCTCCCTCGGCCAAGAAGCTCACCGAGCCGTCCCCCTCCTCCGGCATCGTCAATGCGCTGCCACCGGGGAAAAACGGCGCGTGGGAAGTCGTGAAATACAGCGGTCACGACTACGTCACGGCGGCCAGCATCCAGCGGTTCTACGGTTTCGGCACCTTGAAGGTGGACGGCCGGCATGTGTGGTTGAAGAACCCGAACCTGATCTTGAAGGGTGAGGTCGGCAGCATGGAGATGCTGATCAACAATGTGAAGTTTGTCCTCAGCTATCCTTTGGCTGAGTCGGGGGGCAAGGTCATTTTCTCGCGCCTCGATCTGTGCAAGCTCATCGATCCCGTGCTGCGTCCGAGCTACATCGTGGATGCAGATCCCTTCGACACCGTCGTCCTGGACGCAGGTCACGGCGGCCATGATACCGGCGCAAAGGGTGTGTACGGTTATGAAAAGGACTTTGCCTTGAAGATGGCGCTGGTGACCAAGAAGTCTTTGGAGAAGCGCGGGTTCAAGGTCGTCATGACCCGCAGCGGCGATGAGTTCATCACACGCACGGGCCGTGTCGCCATCGCGAACAAGACGCCGAACAGCATCTTTATCAGCCTGCACTTCAATTCTGCCGGGCCGACCGCCACGGGGATCGAAACGTTCGCTCTCACACCGCAGGGAGGCTCCGCCAGTCTCCAGCGGGGCGGCGGGTACAATGCCAACGGCACCAGCGGAAACAGGCAGGATTCCGAGAACATCGCGCTGGCCACCGCCGTGCATGCGAAGGTCGTGTCCACTTACAAACTGATCGACCGCGGCATCAAGCGCGCGCAATGGACTGTGCTCACGGGCTGCAATCGCCCCGGGATTTTGTTTGAAGGTGGATTCGTGACGAATGGAACGGAGTGTCGCCTGATCGCATCGGACTTATATCGGAACTCGCTTGCCGAGACGATTGGCGACGCCGTGGTGAATTACCGCAAGGCGCTCCAGCCGCCGAACATGGTGAAAAAATCGAACCCGTACAGCCGCTGAGGCGGTGGGTCGAAAGTAGTCCAGTCACCCCGTGACTGGAGTGAGACAGATCAAGGCTCGATTGATTCGCCCCCCCCGCACCGAGTCACGGAGTGACTCGGCCACTTTCAGCGCGGCGCGCTTACTTTCTCGCGTCCCGCAGCGCGCCGGTCTTCAAGCGCAGACCGTTCAGCCGGATGAAGCCCGTCGCGTCGTCCTGATTGTACGCATGGCTCGGATCCGCCTCCATCGTCGCCACATCGGCGCGATACAGGCTGAGCTTGCTCTTCCGTCCCGCCGCATGGATGCCGCCTTTGAAAAGCTTCACCCGCACCGTGCCGCTGACCTTGTTCTGACTCTCGGTCACGAGCGCTTGGATGGCCAGCCGCTCCGGCGCATACCAAAAGCCGTTATAGACCAGAGTCGCGTATTTCGGAATCAGGCTGTCCCGCAGATGCATCACCTCGCGGTCCATCGTCAGGCTCTCCATCTGCCGATGCGCAAAGTGCAGGATGGCGCCGCCCGGTGTTTCATAAACGCCGCGGCTCTTCATGCCGACGAAGCGGTTCTCCACCATGTCCACCCGGCCCACGCCGTGCTTGCCGCCCAGCTTGTTCAGTGACTTCATCACCTGCAGCGGCGTCATCGCCTTGCCGTCCACCGCCACGCAGTTTCCATTTTCAAATTCCAGCGTCACATGCGCGGGCTTGTCCGGCGCGTCCTCGGGGAAGACGGACAGCGTCGTGAAGTAATCCCGGTTCTTCAGATCGCCCGCGTCAAACCACGGGTCCTCGAGAATGCCGGCCTCATACGAGATGTGCAGGAGATTGCGATCCATCGAGAAGGGCTTCTTCGCGCTCGCCTGCACCGGAATCTTCTTCTCCTCGCAATAGGCGATCATCTCCGCGCGACCCGGAAACTGCTCCCGAAAACGCTCGTCTCTCCACGGCGCGATGATTTCCAGCTTCGGTGCCAGCGCAGCCGCCGTGAGTTCAAAACGCGCCTGATCATTGCCCTTGCCCGTCGCCCCGTGCGCGATGGCGTCCGCCTTCTCCGCCTTCGCGATCTCCACCATCCGCTTCGCGATCAGGGGCCGTGCGATGCTCGTGCCGAGCAGATACTGCCCCTCATAGACCGCGTTCGCCTGAATCATCGGGAAGATGAAATCCCTCGCAAACTCCTCCTGCAGATCATCGATGTAGATCTTCGATGCGCCCGTGGTCTTGGCCTTTTTGTTCAGGCCCTTCAGCTCCTCCTCCTGGCCGATGTTCGCGCAAAACGCGATGATCTCGGCGTCATAGGTTTCCTTGATCCAGGACAGCAGGACGGACGTGTCGAGGCCGCCGGAGTATGCGAGGACGATTTTTCTTTTCATGGGGCGGCGAGTGTAAACCGAATCGCAAATGGCGCAACCTCAGCGGCACCGTGCGGGGACGGCAGGACGGAAGCACAAAGACGACACAAACGAAAGCTTGAGGCAGCCCATCACCCCAGCCCTCACAGAGAGAGACCACCGCCAGAAACAGAAATCCGAACGCGCGGTTTTCCATCCTGCAATCCGCACGAGCGACC
>JANOBO010000353.1:0-9423 GCA_031411695.1 Verrucomicrobiaceae bacterium | reverse complement strand
AACTTTGCGCCTTTCATCGACAAACGGCCGGGCGTGACGAAGGAGGAGCGCTACAAGGCGCTGGCAGGACTTGGCGGGAAGTTTGGCGGGCTGAGCGCTTTTGTGTCGGCCAATGGTTTGCACTGGAAGAAAATGCAGGATTCGCCGGTGATCACGAAGGGCGCGTTTGACTCGCAGAACGTCTCGTTCTGGTCGGATGCCGAGCGGTGCTATGTGGCTTACTTTCGCATCTTCACCGCGGGCGTGATCGATGAGAAGACGTGGAAGCCCAAAGGCGTGCGCTGGGTGAGCCGCGCGACGAGCAAGGATTTCGTCCACTGGACCGACGCGACGCCGATGACCTGTGACCAGCCGCTCAACGATCACATTTACGTCAGCCAGACCAACCCGTACTTCAACGCGCCGCACATCTACATTGCCACCGCCGCGCGTTTCATGCCTGGCAAGGCCGTGCTGGACGAGCAAGCGAAGAAGTATCTGGCCGAGGACACGAAAGCATACGCGACGCTCGACAACGACAGCTCCGAAGCCGTGCTCATGAGCACGCGCGCCGGCACGACGGAGTTCAGCCGCACCTTCATGGAAGGTTTTGTGCGACCCGGTCAGGACTTTCGCAACTGGACGAGCCGCAGCAACTATCCCGCGTGCGGCGTGGTGCGGACAGGCGAGTCGGAGATGTCGATGTTCGTGGAGCGGCACTACGGCCAGAGCACGGCGCACCTCGAGCGTTTCACGATGAGGCTCGATGGTTTTGCATCATTGCGCGGTGGCTACGCGGGCGGCGAGATGGTGAGCAGGCCGTTCACCTTCGCGGGCAAGGCACTGCACCTCAACTTCGCCACGGGCGCCGCGGGATCGATCGCGCTCGAGATTCAAGACGCGGATGGCAAGCCGCTGCCGGGCTTCAGCAAGGAGGAGTTTCTTCCGACCGCAGGCGACGAGATCGACCGGGTAATCGCGTGGAAAAATGGTGCGGATGTTTCATCGCTCGCCGGCAAGCCTGTGCGGCTGCACTGGGTGCTGAAGGATGCGGATGTGTTTTCGTTTTGGTTTGAGTGAGGTGGGTGGGGGCGCATCGACTGTGTGTGACGCAGGCTGTCCAGCCTGCCCGATCACTGAGGTTCCGACAGGCTGGACAGCCTGTGCCACACTTCGCTCCTTGCGATGCACGCCAGACTGCGCTTGATGCACGCCCGCGTCTCCAATGACCCCTGCCCAAGAAATCAGCCGCCGCCGCACCTTCGCCATCATCTCACATCCGGATGCCGGGAAGACCACGCTCACGGAAAAGCTGCTGCTCTACGGCGGCGCGGTGCAGCTCGCGGGATCGGTCACGGCGCGAAAAAACCAGCGCGCGACGACGAGCGACTGGATGGAGCTGGAGAAGCAGCGCGGCATCTCGGTTTCCTCCACGGTGCTACAGTTCGAGTACGGCGGCTGCGTGGTGAACCTGCTCGACACGCCCGGCCACAAAGATTTCTCGGAGGACACCTACCGCGTGCTGACCGCCGTCGATGCGGCGATCATGGTGATCGACGCAGGCAAGGGCATCGAGAGCCAGACGCGGAAGCTGTTCGAGGTCTGCCGCAAGCGCGGCGTCCCGATCTTCACCTTCATGAACAAGCTCGACCGACCGGCGCGACCGCCGCTGGAGCTGCTCGATGAATTGGAGACCGTGCTCGGCATCGGCGCCTGCGCGATGAACTGGCCGCTCGGTCTCGGCACCCGCTTCACCGGCGTGTATGACCGCATGGACTCCACGGTGCATCTCTTCCAGCGCACCGCGCGTGGAGCGTATCGCGCGCCGGAGCATGTGGGCGGGCTCAAGGATGATTTTGTGAAGGAGCATGTCGAGGAGCACGCGCTCAGAGACGCAATCGAGGAGCTGGCGATGCTCGACGGCGCGGGCCATGCGTTTGACCAGGCCGTCGTCGAGCGCGGCGAGCTGACGCCCGTTTTCTTCGGCAGCGCCAGCAACAACTTCGGCGTGCAGCTCCTGCTCGATGCCTTCCTGAAAATGGCGCCGCCGCCGCGAGCGCGTGTCGCCGGGGATAAGATCATCGAGCCGGATGCGCCGCAGTTTTCCGGGTTTGTCTTCAAGATTCAGGCGAACATGGACCCGCGTCACCGCGACCGGATTTACTTCATCCGCATCGTCTCCGGCCGCTTCGAGCGCGACATGATCGTGCAAAACTCGCGCACCAAGCAGCGCGTGCGCATGGCAAACTCGCAGAAGCTCTTCGCGCGTGATCGTGAGACGCTGGACGAGGCCTTCGCCGGCGATGTAGTCGGTGTGGTGGGCAACTACGACCTGCGCATCGGCGACACGCTGGCCGTCTCCCCGGACATTCAATTCGACGAGACGCCGCGCTTCGTGCCGGAGACGTTCGCCTACCTGCACGCGGGATCGACGGCACAGTTCAAACGTTTCCGCGAGGGCTTGGAGCAGCTTCTTCAGGAAGGCGTCGTGCAGCAGTTCTTCCAGCCGCACATCATGCAGCGCATCCCGTTGCTCGGCGCGGTAGGCCCGTTGCAGTTTGAGGTCGTGCAGTATCGGCTGCAGTCGGAGTACAACGCGGAGTCGCGCCTCGAGATCGCGCCTTACAAGCACATCCGCTGGCTGGCGCGCAAGGACGGCGGCCCGTGGTCCGATGAAGGCGTCAACATGCCGAGTGACACAGCGCTCGCGCGCGACGTGGAGGACCGGCCGGTGATCCTGCTGACCGACGTGTGGGCCGAGCGCTTCTTCACCACGCGCAACGAGGCGCTGTCGATTTCAGAAACGCCGCTGTCGTGAGCACGCAGCGCCCGAAAGTGGTCATCCACACCGACGGCGGCTGCCAGGGTAATCCAGGCATCGGCGGCTGGGGCGCGGTGCTGGAAAGCAAAGGCAAGCGCAAGGAGATCAGCGGCGGAGATCCGGCAACGACGAACAACCGCATGGAGCTGCGCGCGGCCATTGAGGCGCTGGGCGTGCTCACTCAGCCCTGTGAGGTGGTGCTGCACACCGACTCAGAGTATTTGCGGAACGGCATCACCAAATGGATCTCGGGCTGGAAGAAAAACGGCTGGCGCACTGCGGCAAAGCAGCCCGTGAAGAATGTCGATCTCTGGCGCGCGCTGGACGAGGCTGCGGCGCGGCACACAATTCACTGGCAGTGGGTCAAGGGCCACGCCGGCGTCGATGGAAATGAGCATTGCGACCAACTCGCCGGTGCCGCCATGAAGCGCGTCCGCCAGATGTTCACGCCAGCGCAGCTCGCCGAGGCGATGGAGCGCTTCAAACGCGGGAACGACGACGTCGGGCGCCTCATCTGAAGCGCGCGCATCACCCCGCCGTCCGCGGATTGAAGCCCGACGTGGCGCGCAGTTTCTCCCACAGCGCGCGATCCTCGTCCGTGAGCTGCTTCGGCAGATGCACGGTGATGATGACGTAGAAGTCACCGCGCTCTCCCGTCTTGCCTTTCGGCAGCCCGCGATTGCGCACCCGCATCTTCTGGCCGTGCTCCGCGCCCGGCGGGACCCGCAGTTTGATCGAGCCATCGAGCGTGGGCACGATGATCTCCGCGCCAAGAACTGCTTCCCACGGAGCGAGGTCCAGCTCGTGAAACAGATCTGCCTCCTCCGCGCGGAACTCTGGATGCGCCGCGTGCCGAACGCGGAGAAAAAGATCGCCGGCCGCCCCCCCGCCGCGGCCGGGCTCACCTTGACCGGGCACGCGGATGCGTCTGCCATCCGTGGCGCCGGGCGGGATGCGCACTTCAAAGGTGTGCGTCTCCAATTGGCGCGTCTGCGGGTTTCTCGTCTGCGATGAGATTGGGCGCTGCGTCCCATTCAGCGCCTCGTCGAGCGTCACGAGAATGTCACCCTCGACATCGCTGCCGCGCCGCGCGCGGCCCGCGCCGGCGCGTGCGTGTCCGAAGTCGGCCCCCTGCTGTGGAAAGCCGTGACGCGTGCCGCCGCTGAAGAATTGCTCGAAGAAATCGCTGAAACCCGTGCCGCCAAAATGAAACTCATGCTCCTGTCCGCCGCCCCCGCCCTGCCAGCCCGGCGGGGGCTGGAAGCCTTGGTCGCCATCACGCCAGTTCGCTCCGAGCTGGTCGTACTTTCTTCGTTTCGCCGGATCTCCGAGCACCTCGTTGGCCTCGTTGATCTCCTTGAACTTTGCCTCGGCGGTCTTCTTGTCCTTGGCAACGTCAGGATGATATTTGCGCGCCAGTTTTCGGAAAGCCTTCTTGATGTCGTCGTCGCTGGCATCGCGTGCGACGCCGAGCGTGGCGTAGTAGTCTTTGAATTCGACGGGCATTGGAGATTTAAAATGATGGACGATGCGGCCATGTAAAGCACGGGTCTGGTCGAGGGCTGCATCCTTGGGCGATTCTTCCTCATTGCAAGTTGACGCCCGTCTTTGAGAGCTTGTGGCCTTGGCCGTTTCATGTCAGGCTCGTCGTCCAACGGGTGAAAACACAAGGAGCCATCACGAGTCAGGCGGGCAGGGCGGAGCTGGGTCTGCTCGCGGCGCTGCTAGTTTTTGCGGGCGGCATAGGGGCATTGGTCTGGGCGGTCATCCAGAATCACACGCCGCAAACGGCTTCATCGGAGGCCACCACGCGGGGCTTCTCCGCAGGCTCCTCGCAAGGAGATCCGAAGCCCGCTGGCAATGCGCCGCGCAGACCCTCGGTGACGATCGTGGCCGACCCGCAAGCGCAGACCGCGCTGGAAAAGCTGCGGCAGACCAGCCCTGGTGAGGGTAAGCAGTCAAAGCCAAAGAAGGCAGATGTTCTTCCTGCAAACGAACATGCGGCACCTCCGGCCCCACAGTTGGCGGTCGATGGGCAGGTGGTGAATTGGGATTCGCCCGAGGTGATCGCCGCGGTGCAGCTTCTCAAAAAGTACGGCGCTGCAAAATCTTGGAAGGACAAGCTCCCGCTGGTGCATGAGTCCGGACAGGTGAGGCCGCTGATGGAGGAATACTATGGCTCGCAGGGCGCGGTCGATCCCACCCTGAACGGGGGTATCAGCGCCTCCAACATCAAGATCGGAAAGCGCGATGTGCTGGCGCTGTCCTACTCCTCGTCAGAGCGGCTGAACATGATGGTCCACGCAAATTTCTGGAGGAACCCCGAGGGGCTCCGCCTCGATTGGGAATCCTTCGTGGGTTTCTCCGGCAAGCCGATGGCGGCGTTCCGCGCGGGACATTGCGTGGAGCCGACCGTGTTCCGTGTGCTGGCCGTGCTGGACGATTATTTCAACTTTGAGTTTGCTGACGCGGCCAGGTATCTGAGCCTGCGTCTCTACAGCCCGAACGGACAGGACTACGTGCATGGTTTCTGCACGAGGGACAGCCCGGATGGGAGAAAGCTCCTCGAGCTTTTGGATGGCACTCCCGGCTCACGGCTGGCGGCGGGTGCCGCGAATGGGCTGCGCTCACAGGCAGGCTCGCACTTCCCGATCACCGTGCGGCTCGCATTCCCGGAGAATGCCCAGTCAGACCGCTGCGTGAAGATTGAAAAATTCGTGTCGCCCTGGTGGCTCGCGCTGGATGCGGAAACGCAATCCACCGCCGCGCTCGAGAGCTTCACTCCGACCGATGCGGTCACGCGGTAGCGGCGATTTTTATTCCGCCCAAAGCCTGAGCAGCAACGCGGTGGCCTCAGCGATGTTCATCGCGTTCGTGCGGATCGTGAGGTCCACATCCTGCGGCGGCTCGAAGGGATCCTGCGTGCCCGTCATGCCCTGCATTTTCTTCTGGCTCGCCTTCGCGTAGAGGCCCTTCACATCGCGGCCCACGCACACGTCGAGCGGGCAGTCCACATGCACGAGCCGCAGGCCGGTGCTGTCGAGCACGCCACGCACGAGCGCGCGGTTGGCCTCCTTTGGCGTGACAAAGGCGGCGATGATCGTGTGCCCTTGGCCCGCGAGAAGCTTCGCGATGTGCGAGGCGCGGCGGAGATTCTCGGAGCGGTCGTCATCCGAGAACCCGAGGTCGGCGTTCACCCCGGAGCGCATCTCGTCTCCATCGAGGATGCACACGGTGCGGCCCTGCGCACGCAGGGCATTGGCCACCGCGCGGGCGAGCGTGGTTTTGCCGGCGGAGGGAAGGCCAAATAGCCAGAGGACGCGGGGGGTGGGCATAGGCGCGCATTCAAGAACCTGTCCGGCGCGCCGTCAATCAATCGCGCCCGTCAGGAGGAAAAAACGGGGCGAGGATGTTGCGCGCGACCTTCACTGCGCGTTTGCGTCCCTCGAGCGTCTTCCCAAACGTGTCGTCCTCCACCTCGATGCACAGCGGGCCATCGTAGCCGATGCGCATCAGCTCCGCCATGAAGGCAGCCCAGTCGATCTCGCCGAAACCGGGGATGCGGGGCTGATGCCAGCGGAGCGGAAAATCAAAACGTCCGACCTCGTTCAGCGCAGCGCGGTCGATCTTCACGTCCTTCGCGTGCAGATGAAAAAGCCTGTCGCGGAATTCAGCCAGCGGGCTCAGCGGATCCATGCCTTGAAGCACGAAATGGGAGGGATCGTAGTTCAGGCCGAAGCTGGCCGAGCCGATGTCATGGAACGCGCGACGCCAGATCGCGGGCGTGGTCATGAGGTTCTTGCCGCCCGGCCACTCGTCCCGCGTGAAGAGCATGGGACAGTTTTCGATGGCGATCTTCACCCCGTGATCTTCCGCGTGTTTGATGAGCGGTTTCCATGTGCGCAGGAAACGCGGCCAGTTCTCATCCACGCTTTTCGTCCAGTCGCGGCCGATAAAACTCGTGACCACGTCCACTCCGAAAAGAGGCGCGGCGCTGATGACTTTCTTCAAGTGCGCGACGGCCATGCGGGCGACCTCGGGATCGGGATCAAGCGCGTTCGGGTAATAGCCCAGCGCGCTGAGGCCAATGCCGTGCGCCGCGCACTGGCCGAGGGTTTCTTGCGCCTGCGTGCGGGTCACGCGGGTCACATCGATGTGTGTGACGCCCGCGTATTTCCGCTCCGCTTTGCCCACGGGCCAGCACATGACCTCGACGGTGGCGAAGCGCTCCGCCGCTGCAAAACGAAGCACATCGCCAAATTCAAGATCGGGCAGGATGGCGGTTACAAATCCGAGTTTCATGGCGCGGGGTGGTGTGCTGTTCGGCGGCGCGGGTCGGTTCACACGGCGACCCATTTCTGCGCGGCGTTGCTCTTCAAAATCGCCTCGCACAGCTTCACCTCGTGGTGTCCATCCTCGGCGCTGGCGAAGAGCAGCGGCGTCTCCCCGCCGCTGGCGATGTGCTCATACACGGCGCGGTAGTGCATCTTGTGCCCGTCGGGAAATCCTTCGGGGTGACCGCCGGGGTTGTCGGTGAAGTTGGCGATGTCCACGTCAAAGCCAGGCGTGTTGCGCTGGCGCACTTGATTCGGCTCATCGCGCCGGCCGACGGTGATCTCGTTCGGCTGCTGGAAGTCCCACCGCACGCTGCCTTCCGTGCCGTAGATCCCCAGATACAAGCTGCACTTCCAGCCCGCGGCCACTTGCGACACCGCGCAGTTTGCATGGACGGCGTCGGCGAATCCGTGCTCCGCCTTGCCGAACTTCAGGAGCACGCTGGCAAAGTCCTCGGTGTCCACCTTGTAGGGCACCATCTGCGCGGGATCGATCTTCGCGAAGGTCTGCACCTCGCCCTTCGGCCGCCTGCGTGTCTTGTGAAACGTCTCCAGCGTCGCGAACACCTTCTCCGCCTTCGCACCGAGGATGAAGCTCACGGCATCCACCCAATGCGTGCCGATGTCGCCCACCGCGCGCAGCTTGCCGCCTTCGCTGGCGAGCAGGCGCCAGTTGTAGTCCGTGTCCTTCAGCAGCCAGTCCTGAAAAAAGTGGCCCTGCACATGAATGATCTTCCCCAGCTCACCGCGCTGGACCATCGCGCGCATCTGTAGCACGGCGGGAAAGAAGCGGCACAGGTAATTGACGGCAAAGACGCGGTCCGACTTTGCCGCAGCCTTCACCAGCCGCGCGGTTTCCTTCGCGTTCATGCCCAGCGGCTTCTCGCACACCACGTGCTTCCCGGCCTTCAACGCGGCGAGGGATTGCTCCACATGCACCTTGTTTGGCGAGGTGATGTGCACCACATCAATGTTCGGCGAGCGATACATTGCCGTGTAATCGTAGTCGCCGTACACTTCCGGGATTCCCCATTGGTCGGCCATGGCCCGCGCGCCTTTTGTCGATCCACAAATGGCGGTGACCTGGACGCCGAGCCGCTTCAGCGCCTCGATATGCACGGGCCCGATGAAACCCGTGCCGATGATTCCCGCGCGCAAATGATGAAGGGGTCGCATGCGCCGGAGTATGGTGAAGCACGCGCGCGGGTCAATCTCCGTGCGGCGCGCGGCGTCAAAAGGCGGCGAAAGAAAGAGGGACTCCTCGCGGAGTCCCTCTCGTGTTTGAGTTGGTGTGCCTGTGGCAGACTACTCCTGACCGGGACGCCATTCTTCGGTGGCGAACTTGAAGGCCTGCTCCAGGCCGACGAGGTCGGTGCTGGGGCGGAGGCTTTCGAAGGCCTGGCTCTCGCGCTTGAGGTCGGCCTCGTTGTAGTTCACTGCCTTGACGGAGAGTCCGATGCGGCGCTCGACCTTGTCCACCTTGATGACGCGGGCTTCGACCTCGTCGCCGACATTGAGCTTGTCTTTGACGCGGGCGATGTGCTCCTCGCTGATCTGGCTGATGTGGACGAGGCCGTCGATGTCGTCCTCGAGTTCGACGAAGGCGCCAAAGCTGGCGATCTTCGCGACCTTGCCCTTGACCAGGTCGCCGACCTTGAAGCGGTCGTCGATCTTGGACCATGGGTCGCTCTCGAGCTGCTTCATGCCCAGGCTGATGCGCTGGTTGGCCTTGTCGATGCCGAGCACGGTGGCCTCCACTTCCTGGCCTTTCTTGAGCAGCTCGGATGGGTGGTTGATCTTGCGGGTCCAACTGAGGTCGGACACGTGGATCATGCCGTCGATGCCTTCTTCCAGCTCCACAAAGGCACCGTAGGCGGTGAGGTTGCGGATCGGGCGCGTCATCGTGGTACCCACTGGGTAGCGCACGTCGATGTCGTCCCACGGATTGGTGTCGAGCTGGCGGACGCCGAGGGAGATCTTGCGCTCTTCCTTGTTGATGCCGAGCACGACGGCTTCGAGTTCCTGGCCCACGGTGAGCACATCGGACGGACGCGCGATGCGCTTGATCCAGGACAGCTCGGAAACGTGAACGAGACCTTCGACGCCTTCCTCGACTTCGACAAACGCGCCGTAGGCGACGAGCTTGGTGACCTTGCCGCGGACTTGATGACCCACGGGATAGCGGGCCTCGATGTTTTCCCACGGATTGTTGGCCATCTGCTTGAGGCCGAGCGACACGCGCTCTTTCTCGCGATTGACCTCAAGGATCTGCACTTCGAGGCGCTGGCC
>JANOBO010000352.1:0-5100 GCA_031411695.1 Verrucomicrobiaceae bacterium | reverse complement strand
TCGCGAAGCACAAAGCCTTGATCGACAAGGCCTGTGAGCCACCAGAGCCAATCGCGCCGCTTTTGGTCCGACAACGCCCGCCAAGCCCCGATTGGGACACCGTGGCACCCGGCGGCTGCACGATCTGACCCCGCTCAAGCGCCCTCGATCAGAAGGGCAAACGCGGCGTTCGGGATTAAGGTGTCCGAGGTGAGGTTGATGCGACTGGAGGAGGGTTGAGAAGCGGTTTGATCAACAATTTGCAAATTAGCAATGCCATTCTAATTTGCATACCATGGTTCCACGCCTCATCCAACAGATCATCGAACAACGCCTTCGCGACTTTCCCGCCGTGGCAATCGTCGGTCCACGGCAAGCGGGCAAGACCACTCTCGCGAAGGTATTCTCCACGCTCTACTTCGATTTGGAGCAGGAACGGGATCGCGTGCAGGTGGATTTGCGTTGGGATGAGTTGATGAGGGGCAGCCAGCTTGTCATTCTCGATGAGGCGCAGGCATGGCCGCAGGTTTTTTCCCGACTGCGCGGCGCCATTGATCAGCAGCGATCTCGCAAAGGTCGTTTTCTCCTGCTCGGCTCCGTCTCTCCCGCGCTGATGCGTGAGGTGAGCGAGTCGCTGGCGGGCCGCATCGCCGTGGTGGATTTGTCGCCGCTCATCGCGCCCGAGCTGCCGGTCACATCGCAGGATGCGCTGTGGCGCTTCGGCGGGTTTCCCGACGGCGGTATTTTGCAGACGCAGCCCACCGCCTTTCCCATCTGGCAAGATTCTTATTTGAAACAGATGGCTCAACGAGATCTGCCGCTGTGGGGATTGCCAGCCAAGCCGGCTGAAACAGAACGCCTATTGAAACTCACCGCAGCGCTCAATGGAACGCCCCTGAACTACTCGCAACTGGGCCAGTCGCTCGGCATCTCGTATCACACGGTCCAGACCTACCTCGATTACCTGGAGGGCGCGTTCCTGATCCGACGGCTGCCACCCTTCTTCGCCAACAACTTCCCCAAACGTCTCACCAAAGCCCCGAAGCTTTACTGGCGCGACAGCGGCCTGCTGCATGCTCTCATGGGATGCTCCGCCGATGCGGACCTGACGCGGCAACCCTGGGTCGGCGCAAGCTGGGAGTCGTGGATCATCGAGCAAATCATCACGACACGACAGGCGACGGGCGAGCGCTTTCAGGCGTGGTATTTCCGCACCAACGACGGGCTGGAATGCGATCTCGTCATCGAGTCAGGCAAAGCACGCGAGGTCATCGAGATCAAGCTGGCGTCCGAACCGGACTCCGGTAATTTCCGCAAGCTCGAGAAGATCGCGCATCTGGTCCGTGCCACACGCCAGGTGATGATCACACGCATCCAAGACAAAGAAGCCATCACGACGGGCGACCGCTGGTCAGCCAATCTCTCGACCTATCTGGATCACCACGCTCCTCAGCCCAAGAGAAAAACGCGCGCGATGGCATCACCGGCCAGACCAGCGATCACCGCCAATCTTCTGTTCGACAAATTGGTCGAGGCCGCCGGAGCCTTGGTCGAGCGCGGCATCGTGACGCGCGAGACAATTCTCAAACGAGCGCAATGGCTCAAGGAAGATTTGGATGTGCTCGCGTGGAAAGACTTTCGCATTCTCCCCACTCAATGGATTCATCCTCCGCAAACCGGGCTGTATCATCCCGTGGTGGAATACGAATGGGGGAAGACGGATCACGACACCACCAACGACGGCGATGCCGTCACGCCTGCGCGAAGTGCTCTGGCAATCGAAGGCACAGCGCTGAGTCGTGAAGACCTCGGTTACTTCGGCAAGGTCTCACACATCGGCCACACCTTGATTCCCCATCTCTGGCTCGGCAATCGTCGTCTGCGGGACAACGTCCGCGCATCACGGCAGCACCTCGACACACTGAACGAAGTCTGGTGGCTCTCCGTGTGGCAGGGATTGGATGCAAGCTCGGTGAAGCACGAGCATCTGGCGCGGCGTGATGCAAAGAAATCATCGAACGCAACGCCGAGCACCGTCGATTGGCGCTTCAGCGTACTAGGCGGCAGCATGAACATCAATTTAAGCGTGAAGAACCGCAGAGGAACAGCCGCGAGCAGACCCTTCAAAAAAGGCGTTTACCTTTTCAGCGACTCGCCCGACAAACCGTTTGCCGAAAGCAGCGACGACGAAATCAACATCCTCGCGATCACCGGTTATCGCGGTGGCTGGATCACCGCGCGCGAGCAGGAGGAACTCGTTGCCGAGTATCTCGACAAAACCTTGGTGAAACTCAATCGGCCCGTGATTGACGCCGTGATCATCCGCGTGAGAGGCGCGGCATTCGTGACTGGCAACGAAACACTCAAGTCGGAAGCCAGTTCGCTAAGAGCCTATTTCCCGAAATCACGCCCCTTGAATCGCAAAGACCTGATCGTCAGAGCCATCTTGAAGGAGGTGGACATCGAAGACGATTCGATGACTGGCGTATTGCGTCACCCGATGACGTTGAGTGACTACATCGACAGGGTGGAGAACCCACCACGGATCATCACATGAAAACAACCACACCCATGGCCGACCTCACGCTTCTTCTTGATGCCATCCAACGCGACTCAGATGTGATCCGATATGAACCTCAAGCGCGTTCACGAACGCCGCTCCGATTCATGCCCTGATCGAAGTCGGACGACAAGGGGTTCGCGTTCATGGCCGCATATTCGCGGGCGAACTAGCAGTTCCATGTCCACGAGGTCTTTGCGGCGGTTCGATGCCTTTTTGCTGGCGATGATGTCACGCAGGTTGGCGATGGGAAAGCGTTGCGAACTTGGGCTTGCGGTCAGGCTCGTCCATAGCCGAGATACGAGGGCTGATGCTGCTCACACCAGGCTCGATACTCGCTCATGGTGGCGAAGGAACGGTTTACATGCTCGCGATTGCTCACCCGCACGAAGCCATACTTCAGCCGCGCGCTCAGCGGGCGCTTCATCTGGCGGCGGCATTGCTCGCGCCAGAGCTGCAGGGTTTGTTCGTTCGATTGAGGCATGATGGAACGTAACGAAGATGGAATGCCGAAGCAAGGGCGGACACGCCCGCATGACCGCCACTGATGAGAATCTGATTCGCCACCCTCGTCCAGCGCAAACTCCCACAGCCATGCCAGACCTCACGATCCTCCTCGGTGCCATCCAACGCGGGGAGCCTGACGCTCCGGCCGCGCTGCTCACGCAGGTCTATGCCGAGCTGCGTGCGCTTGCTCGCGCGAAGATGGCGCGTGAGCAAGCGGGGCACACGCTACAACCGACGGCGCTGGTGCATGAGGCGTGGCTGCGGCTTGGGGATCAGCCGTTTGAAAATCGCGCGCACTTTTTCAGCGCGGCGGCGGAGGCGATGCGGCGCATCTTGATCGAGAGCGCACGGCGAAAGCTGGCGGCGCGTCATGGCGGGGATTTGCAGCGCACGGAACTGGACAGCATCAACGTGCCTGCTGCCGCGCCGGAAAAGTCGGACGACTTGCTCGCGCTTGATGAGGCGTTGCAGGAACTGGCCGCTGTGGACGAGCGCAAGGCACAGTTGGTGAAGCTGCGCTACTTCGTCGGGCTGGAGAGCAGCGAGGCGGCGGAGGTGCTGGGCATCTCGAAAGCGACCGCGGATCGCGACTGGGCTTATGCCCGTGCGTGGCTGCATGAGCGGCTTCGCGAAGAAAAATGAAACTCGCTGAGTCATGGGGTTCAAGAATCTCGCTTTGAACGATGGACTCAATCTCCCCGCCCTCATCCCATGACCGAAGAATACATTTTTGCCCACGCCATCGAGCTCCCGCTGGAACGACGCGCGGCATACCTCGACCAAATCTGTGCGGGCGATTCAGCGCTGCGTGCCCGCCTGAATCGTCTGCTCACCTCGCATGATGCTCCAGGGAGTTTTCTCGCGGCACCCGCAGCGGAAGACCTTGCAGGCAGTGATCTCGATGTGACGATCAAGCACGCTTCGCGCATGGTGCCTCAAATGAATGCCAATGAGCGCGAAGGCGAACGCATCGGGCGCTACAAGCTGCTGCAGGAGATCGGCGAGGGCGGGTTCGGCACAGTGTGGATGGCGGAGCAGATGGAGCCGGTGACGAGACGCGTGGCGCTCAAGATCATCAAGCTGGGCATGGACACGCGTGAGGTGATCGCACGCTTCGAAGCGGAGCGGCAAGCACTGGCGATGATGGATCATCCGAACATCGCCAAGGTGCTGGATGCGGGTGCGACGGATCGCGGGCGGCCGTTCTTTGTGATGGAGTTGGTGAAGGGTTTGCCAATCACCCAATACTGCGACGAGGCGGGACTCGGCACGCGCGAGCGGCTGGCGCTGTTTGGCGATGTGTGCTCGGCGATCAATCACGCGCATCAGAAGGGCATCATTCATCGCGACATCAAGCCGTCGAACGTGATGGTCACGCTCTACGCGGACAAGCCGGTGGTGAAGGTCATCGACTTCGGCATTGCGAAGGCGACGCAATGCAAGCTCACCGATAAGACGCTTTTCACGCGCTTCGAGCAGTTCATCGGCACGCCGGTTTACATGAGCCCGGAGCAGGCCAGCCTCAGCGCGGTGGACATCGACACGCGCAGCGACATCTACGCGCTGGGCGTGTTGCTCTACGAGTTGCTGGTGGGCAAACCGCCGTTCGACGGCAAGTCGCTGCTCTCCGTGGGCTACGAGGAAATGCGCCGCATCATTCGCGAGGTCGAGCCAGCAAAGCCATCGTCGCGGCTGGGCACCATCGTCGGCGAGGAACGCACTCAACTGGCAAAGACGCACCGCGTTGAGCCTGCAAAGGTCGGCACTCTCGTGGAGCCGGACCTCGATTGGATCGTGATGAAGGCCATCGACAAGGATCGCAGTCGTCGCTACGAGACGGCGAATGCGTTCTCCGAGGACATCAGGCGCTTCCTCACAGATGAGCCGGTGAGCGCCACGCCGCCGAGCGCGGGTTATCAGTTTCAAATGTTCGCGCGCCGGAACAAGAAGGCATTGCGGGTCGCGATGCTGATCGTGGGCGTGCTGGCGATCACAAGCGTGGTGAGCACCTGGGCATGGCTGGATGCCAGTCGGGCCCGCATCGCGGAGCAGAA
>JANOBO010000351.1:0-13977 GCA_031411695.1 Verrucomicrobiaceae bacterium | reverse complement strand
GCTGCTGCTCGATCTGCTCGTCGTGCCGCTGATGCTATGGAAGCGCACCCGAATCTGGGCCTTCGCGGCGGCCGTGTCGTTTCACCTTCTGAACGCGCGGCTGTTTGCCATTGGCATCTTTCCTTGGTTCATGCTGGCGGCTACTCTCGTGTTTTTTCCACCGGATCTGTCACGACGTATCGCACGGAGGATCGGCATCGGCACGCGCGAGGGAGACGGCGGGCAGGGGACGCTGGGAGGTGAGGGCGCTGCATCGAGGACGACCACGGCGAGGCGGCGGGGAATCGTGCTGGCGCTGGGCGCCTACACGGCGTTTCAGGTTTTGATGCCGCTGCGTCACTTCGCATATCCGGGGACGGTGAACTGGACGGAGGAGGGGCATCGGTTTTCATGGCACATGAAGCTGCGCACCAAAGACGGCACGGCGCGCTTCACGGTGACGGACCCCGCACGCGGTGAATCGTGGCAGGTCGAGCCTTTGTCATACCTGACGTATCGGCAAGTCGAGAAGATGGCGGCGCGGCCAGATATGATCCTGCAATTCTGCCACTACCTGGCCGAGCGCGAACGCCGTGCGGGCCGGGGTGAGGTGGAAGTGCGTGCGGAGGCGACCGCATCGCTGAATGGCCGGGAGCCGCAGCCGCTGGTGGATGCAGCCGTGGACCTGGCGAAAGTGAAGCGCGACCTTTTGCCAGCGAGGTGGATCGTCCCGCTCGCGAAACCGTTGCGTCATGCAAGCGAGCGGCTGCGCGAGGCGGATGAAAAGGACGGCGATGGCTAGCTGAGTGCCATGCTCGAAAATGAGAGCGGCGGTCCGGCTCCGAAGAGCCAAGGACCGCCGCCTCGGTTATTTGTCATGAAGCCGGCTTATTTGCCGTCATCATCATCGTCATCGTCGTCGTCGTCCTTGTCATCGAGCACGACACGGTTCACGACGCGCTGGTCGCCTTCGGTGGCGTAGTGCACGGTCACGGGACGGCCGACTGCGATGCGGCTTTTCATGCGCGGCTCGGTGATGACCCGGCCGCTTTTGGTGACGTACTGGACGGTTTTGCCGTAGCGATAGGTCACGGGGCCCGTGGTTTCCTTCACAACGAAGGTGGTGCCGGGCACATATTCGGCAATGGTGCCGGTGCCGGTGGTGGTGGTGACAGTGGTCGTGGACGCCGTTTGGGCGACCACGGCACCGCCGCTCAAGAGAGCGCAAGTTAGGATCAGAGTTAGCGATTTCATGTTTGGTATTGGGTTTGTTGGGTTTTGCATCCGTGCTGGATGGTAAATCAAGCATCGCGACGCAAGCGGCCAGGGGATGTGGCAACCTCAACTTTCCAACGTGCCTGATGGATACGTCAGGGATGTGGCGCGGTGCCGTCTTGGGCGTGTTCGTGATCTTTTCCAGTGACTCGACGCTGGGGCCACGCTTGGGTGCGAGTTCCGCGTGACCGTTTTCACCCCGCCCGTAACTTATCCCCGCATCAAGCTCGTCACCAGCTTTCGAGATCTGGTGGCCACGCCGCTCACAGGCGGCGTGAACGCGGTCTGCTGGTCGCGTGCTTTAGCCGGGGACTTCGCCGAGGTGGTGAGAAGCCTCGCCATTCACAGCGGGATCAATACGCTGGATGACACGCTTCTCGATGGACTAAGCGTGAGTGAGAACGGCGGAAAAGCGGTTGACGCGATGCGCAAGGATCTGCGGCGTCTCCGCGAGCTGGACAAGGATCCCGCGCTCAATTGCATCGATGGCTATCCTCGTGACGAGAGCCCAGGCCCTGTGGCCACCGATGTGTTTTCCTTCCACGCGGACAGCGCGATGGTCGAGACGGAAACTTTTCTCTGCACGTATCACGGCCCGGCGAGCGAGGGACTGAGCAATGAGGAGGCGCGCAGGCGCGTGGACATCCCGGAAATTCGCGCGCAGCTTCTCCAAGAGTATGGCGGAAAGGACGACGAGGCATTTCTCGCACACTTGAGCGAGTGCTCCTACGACCTTCACTACGCGCCGGTCCCAGACGCGCAGCCATTTTCGTTTGGGCAGGGAAATCTGTGGCGCATCGCGGTGTCGTGGCCGGGGAATCCCGTGCCACCCTGCATTCACCGCGCACCCGAAACCCGCGACGGGGATCCGCCGCGCTTGCTGCTCATTGCTTAAGCGGCGGGTGCGTGAAGGAAGGGACAGCGTGAATGGTCGCAAGTGTCATTTGACGAAGTCACCCAACAAAAAAGGCCTGCGAACCGTCGGGTCCGCAGGCCTTCGAGGTCAATTAAGCAGGACGGTTAGCGACCGTCACCATCGGCGTCACCGGGCAGGGCGCGCTCAACCTTGTGCCAAGCCGCCTTCGTTGCGTGCTTCGCATCGGACCACGCAAGGCTCGACTTGCCTTTCGCCTGCTCGTAATCCCGCTGGAGGTCGTTCTCGACTTCGTCCCACTTCTTCCCGGCGTGCTTGGTGTAGCCGGAATAACCCGTGCGATAGGCAGGGGAGTATTCGTCGTAGTTCAAGCCGCGATTGAAGTACGGCTCGTTCGAGTAGTTGTCGCGCCAGTAAGCGTCCTCGGCCGTCGGATCGACTGCTTCAGCAACGCCTTTTCCAGCGAGCCCGCCGATGATGGCACCCACTGCCGCGCCGACCAGCATTCCCGGAGGACCTCCGGCCGCACCGATGGCCGCACCAGCGGCACCGCCGCTAGCAGCACCGATTCCGGTGCCGACTGGATGTGCGCCAGGAGCGCCTGTGATTGGATCTGGATTCGTGTCTCTGTTTTGTTGTGTGTTCATGTTGTTTAGGGGTTGGAACACCTGGAGATCGAAAAACACAGGACATCTGGTTCCATCAAGGTTTGAAACCGATGCCAACAAACGCTTCAGGATCGAGGCGCAACGAACCGGCAGCCGCCAGTGCGGTGGCACTGCGTCACTTTGAACTCGTCGGATCGGGAACCCGGCAATGTGGAGCGTGCCAAGACTTAGGTAGTCGTGGATGAACTGACCGACCGTGCTTTTAAAGCCAAGGAAAACGCGCCATTTGAGCAAGCTTGGGCCGACCCGGAGTTTCCGACCACGCCCCAGCAGCAAGCGGACTTGGGTATCCGGAGGCAACGACGCTACGATGACGGGATTCCTCATGCCACAGACCAAACCCGCCGAGGCCGGGTCTACGTTTGAGAGGGCGCCTTTCCAATCCTCCGTGCCGGACGAGGAAGGCCATGAAGAGATTAGAACCAACCGAGCCCGACACCTGTTCGGTTGCCATTACATGCATTGGTTGTAGTTAAGCGATACCGCCTTCGTGGGTGTGATCGCTGGGGCTCGCGGCGGCGCGACTCGGGATTCGAACATCAGCGCAAGCAAGGGCGTTGGACTGTTCATTCGATAGTCCTGCTGACCGCTCAGAATCCGAATGGTCTGTCAAAATCGATACTCGCGGTCAATGAACACACGGTGCCAGAGTTCAAGAATCACAAGGGAGACGACTTGCTTGCAGAAAAGGAACTCGCGGGTTCGATACATCGTCGCCACCAAGGCGGCGATCATTTCCGGCTGGAAGTAGCCGCGCTTGCGTACGGCAGCGTCATTGAGGCAATCAGCCACGAGCTTCCTGAACTGGGGCTTCTCGACGAAGTATTCGACCGGCATATAAAACGGCACCTTCGCGCGCCGAGCGATGTGAGGAGGAAAAAGAGTGTCCGCCAGGCGCCGCTCAATGTATTTGTCAGTCTTGCCGTTTATCTTCAATCGCGCCGGCATCGAGAAAGCCAGCTCGATCAAGCGATGGTCTAGGAACGGCAATCGGTACTCGAGGCTGTGCGCCATCGTGTTCTTGTCCTGGCGAATGAGAGCCCAGTCCTGAAGCCATTCGTTGTAGTGAAGCTTGAGAAGCCGGTCGAGAAACGGGCCGGATTTGTCTTTCTCGGCCTCCGTAGCCATCCATGCATCGGTCGCCCGGTGCTTGAATTCGGTCGTATACACATCCCGCCTTTCGTCCTGGCTCCACAGGGTTCGCAGGGCGTTGAAGTTGTGATTTAGATCGCGTGAATTGTAATGCGACAGAAAGTCCACGATGCGCTTCTTTCCCTGGCCGCCGAGATCGGCCGGAAAGCTGAAGAGTGTGTTCAGCAGGCCGTGAGGAACCAGGGAAAACGCCGTTGCCGCGAAAGAAGGGATTTGCGTTAAAATGGACTTGGAACGTTCAACCTTATTGATGACAGACTGAAACGAGTAGCCCGCAAAGGCCTCGTCCGCCCCTTCCCCGCCCAGCACCACTTTGAGGTCCTTCCCTGCGGCTTGCGCCAGTTTGTAAAAGGCGATGATGAGCGCGTCGCCGACGGGCCGATCCATGTGCCACACGATTTCCGGAAGGAGATCGAAGTCCTCCGGCTGACAGGTGATCTCATGGTGATGTGTTCCGAGAAACTTGGCCGTCTCACGCGCGGCGGGTGTTTCATCGACCGGCGAGTCGAAGCCGATCGAGTAGGTGTTGATGCTTTTCGAGAACTTGGTCATCGTCGCTACGGTCAACGAAGAGTCCACACCGGCACTGAGATAGGCTCCGACCGGTACATCGCTCCTCATGCAGAGTCGGACACTATCGGAAAACAGCGACGTGAATGCCTCCAAGTACTCGCCCTCCGACTTGTACGTTGCGGTTGCCCGTTCCAGCAACGGCACTTCCCAGTAGCGCGAGATGGACAAGGTCCCGGAATCCAGCTGGAAGCGCAGGTAATGTGCGACGCACAAGGTGTAGATGCCCTGAAACATAGTGGTCGGCTCCGGCACATTTCGGAGGGTGAGAAAGGGGTCGATGGCCTCAAGGTTCGCGGCGGCTGACACGTGCCGGCTTTGAAGGATGGACTTGATTTCGCTGCCGAAAAGAAAGCGACCATTGCTGTGATGGTAATAGAGCGGTTTCTGCCCGCACCGGTCCCGTGCGATGAGGAATTCCCGCTTTCGCGAGTCATAGATGCAGAAGGCAAACATCCCGTTCATGCGCCCTAGGAGTCCTTCGATGCCCCATTCCTCGTAGCCATGTACCAGCGTCTCAGTGTCACTGTGGGTCGTGAAGATGTGCCCCTTCTCCTCCAGCGCGGCCCGGAGTTCCAGGTAGTTGTACGTCTCCCCATTGTAGCAAATCGCGATTGACCGGTCCTCGTTGTAGATCGGCTGCCACCCGCCCTCCAGGTCGATGATGCTCAGCCGGCGCATCCCCATGCGAAAACGAGCGCCTTCGGGCGCCTCGTAGGTTCCCTCTCCGTCAGGTCCCCTATGGCGGATGACGCGCCCCATTTTTTCCAACAGGCCGTCTTCTTTGAAGCCCGCAAATCCGTAGATGCCGCACATAGTTTTGAAAGAGCCGCGACTATGCCGGAAGGCCCGCGCGGTGTAAAGCCCGGGAGAACGACCATCGCGCCGAGCAATTCATTGACACCCGGACGCATCCTCGTTAGAAACTGGGCCGACACATTCTTCAATGGCAGTTCACACGGCGGATTCGATCTTCAAAGTAACCTTTGGCGCGGAGCGTGCGGAACTCGGCGTTGACGTGAAACGAGCCGCCCAGCTTCGCCTGCCCATACCCCTGCTTGCCGGCCTTGATACCGAACGATTTGGCGTTCCCGGCGGCGTCACCCGGACTGAAGGTCCCTTCATGCTGGCCGAGAGCGGCGACTTGCTTTTTGGCGCGGCCCTCATTGATGCATCCGAACATCTTGAGGAGTCGGCCGAGAAAATCTATCGGGACCTCCTCGCGATCTGCGACGGCCGCCATCTTCATCGCGTGTGGAATTACGTCCCGCAGATCAATCAGATGCAGGCGGGGTTGGAGAGATACCAGCAGTTCAACATCGGCCGATGGGTCGCCTTCGAGGAACGCTTCGGCCGCGACCTCCGCTCCTTCATGCCTGCCGCCTCGGCAGTTGGCATTGGGGGGCGCCATCTGGCGGTCCTCTTTTCTGCCGGCAGGCGTCGGCCCTTGTTCTTTGAAAATCCAGCGCAAGTGCCCGCCTATCATTACCCCCCCGACTACGGCCCCAGGCCACCCGGATTCGCGCGTGGCGTGGTCATCGATGACGGCGAGACACGCGCAGTTTTTCTCTCCGGCACCGCCAGCATCGAGGGACACCGGAGCATTGGCGAAGGCGACTGGGCCGTACAGTTCCGCACCACGATGCACAACATCGAGACGATGATGGAACGGATGGGAGTGCCTGAGTCACTGGACGCAAACGCTTGGGCGCGGGGTGAGGTTCTCGACGGCTGCTTCAAGTGCTACCTCCGCCATCCCGAGTCCCTCAGCGTCATTCAGGAAATGTTCTTTGAGCAGACCGGGCTCACCGGCGATCACATCACCTTTGTGCAGGCCGACATCTGCCGCGCAGAACTTGACCTCGAGATCGAGGCTACCATCAGGGTCCCGGGCGGCGGTCGCGATCCGATCGCGATTTAGCCGGCGGGTGAAACTGCGCCGGAGAGGAGCCTTCCACGCCTCCGGAAATGTGGGGTGCCCCATGCAATGCGTCTCCGATTGCTCAGCACGGCACGAGGGTTGTTCGCGCCTTGGCCCAAGTGGTCGGGCGGATTTCTGCTGACCAGGCCGAAGTCCTTGCACTTTTTTGAACTGACGGCATTCTCCGCCACTCTTCATGGCTGACACGGATCAAGAATCACCCCCGGCCTCTCCCGCCGCGACTGATGTAGGCTCGTCTCGTTTGCCAGTAGTTGAAAATATCGGCACGCCTGACGCGCTGCGTGTGGAAAGGGAAAGGCTCGCGTTGGCGCTGAAGGCTGGATAGATGGGTGTCTATGACTGGAATCTGGCGACAGGCGTCCTTTGGTGGTCTCCGGAGATTTACACGGTGTTTGGTTTGGATGCGGAGGCATTCACACCGACGCCAGATTCCTTCACCGCACTGGTGCATGCGGACGATCGGGCCTTGTTCTGGGAACGACTGCAGGAGAGCTTTGCCCGGCGCGAGGATTTCACGCATGATTTCCGCATTCTGCGGCCGGACGGTGCTGAGCTTTGGATCAGTAACCGCGCGCAGACAGAGTATGGCGCGGTGGGGGAGGCGGTGCGGCATTTTGGCATCGCCATCGACATCACGCGGCAAAAGCGCGCGGAGGAGGAGACGCTGACCCGCACGCATGAGCTGGAAACCCTGCTGGACGCATTGCCGGCGTTTGTGTGGATCGCGCGCGATGCCGGATGCCGCGTGATCACCGGGAACCGCGCGGCCAATGAACTCACGGCGACGCCTAGTGGCACAAATGTCTCGCAGACGGCGGCGCAGACTGGAGAGGGCGTCTATTTGAAACAGCTCAAGGAAGACGGCTCGGAATACCGCGTGGACGAGCTGCCGATGCAGCGCGCCATCGCGCTGGGAAAACCCGTGCGGGATGCCGTGCTGGATTTCCGGTTTCCCGACGGGCGCACGGTGCAGGCTCTGGGGGACGCGGTGCCGCTGCTCGATTACGCGGGCCGGCCGTGGGGGGCGGTGGCGGCGTTTGTGGACATCACCGCGCGGAAGGCGGCGGAGGAGGCGCTGCGCCAAAGTGCGGCGCGGCTCCGCCTGGCCGCGCAGTCGGCTGGGTTTGGCACCTACGACTACGATGTGCCGACCGGGCGGCTCATCTGGTCGAAGCAGTTACGCGTGATCATGGGCGTGCCGGAGCGGGCTGAGATCACCAAGGACTTGTTCTTCAGCCTCATTCATCCCGAGGACCTCAAAAAGGTCGAGGCGCAGGTGGCCGCGTCTTTTGATGCCGCCGGTGCCGGCACCCATGAGCACGAGTTCCGCGTGATCCGCCCGGATGGTGAGGTGCGCTGGCTGCGCGACCGTGGCCGCACTTACTTCGCGGAGAGCGATGGCGTGCGCGTGCCGGTCCGCTCGCTCGGCACCGTCGTCGATGCCACCGAGCGGAAGCAGGCTGATGAGGCGCGGCTGCGGAATGAGACCCTGTTTTCCACGATCATCGAGCAGGCACCCGGCGGCGTGTATGTGATCGATGATCAGTTCCGTATGGCCGCGGTGAATAGAAACTCACGCGGCGTCTTTGCCGCTGCCGAGCCCGTCATCGGCCGCGACTTCAATGAGGCGATCAACATTCTGTGGGGCCCGGAGGTCGGCGCGGAGGTCGCCTCCATCTTCCGCCACACGCTGGAGAGCGGCGAGCCCTACGTGTCACCCGAGTTCACCGCGCACCGCGAGGATCTGAATGTGGATCAATCGTACGAGTGGGAGACCCGGCGGCTGACGATGCCGAACGGCCGCTTCGGCGTGGTGTGCTATTACAGCGATGTCACCGAGCAGCGCCGGCTGGAGGCCGCCCTGCGCGCGAGTGAGCAGCGCGCGATGGAGATCATCCAGAGCATCGACGACGGCTTCCTCACGATGGATGATGACTGGCGCATCACCTTCCTTAGCGCGCGCGGTGCCGTCATCCTGGCACCCCTGCAGGTCAGCTCTTCCAGCGTGTTGGGGACGACGTTCTGGGACCAGTTTCCCGCCACCATCGGCACCTCCTTCGAGACGAGCTACCGCCGCGCCATGGATGAAAAGGTGGCCGTGCATTTCGAGGAGTACTACCGCCCGCTTGGCCGCTGGTTCCATGTGCGCGCGTATCCTTCCGCCGCAGGACTTTCCGCGTATTTCCTCGACATCACGGACCGCAAGGAGGCGGAGGCAGCCCTGTTGCGCAGCCAACAGGAGCTCGCGCGCCAGGCCGAGGCCTTGCGTGTGGCCGACCGGAGCAAGGATGAGTTTCTCGCCATGCTGGCGCACGAGCTGCGCAATCCCCTGGCCCCGATGCGCAATGCCACGGAGCTTTTGGAAACTGAAAACCTCAGCACCGAGGAGAGCGGGCACGCGCTGCACACCATCCGGCGGCAGATCGACAACATGAGCCGCATGATCGATGACCTGCTCGATGTCTCACGCATCACCGAGGGGAAGATCAGCCTGCGCAAGGAGCCTGTGCCAATCGAGCGCGTGCTCACCGCCGCCGCCAGCCTCGCACGCTCCGGCTGCATGGCTCGCGGCCAGACGCTCTCCGTCTCCATGCCGGCCGAGCCCGTTTATCTCAATGCGGACGCCACGCGCCTCGAGCAGGTGTTTGGCAATCTCTTGAGCAACGCCTGCAAATACAGCGGCACCGGCACGAGCATCCATCTCGAAGCCCATCGCGAGGAGGGCGAAATCGTCGTCACCGTCAGCGACAACGGCATTGGCATCGAGCCCGCCGTCATCACGCGCATCTTCGACCTGTTTGTCCAGGCCAGCCGCACGCTCGACCGCGCGACGGGCGGACTCGGCATCGGGCTCACGCTGGTGCAGCGGCTGGTGAAGCTGCACGGCGGCAGCGTCGTGGCGCATAGTGACGGGCTCGGCAAAGGCGCGTCCTCCGCGGTGCGCCTGCCAGTGCTCGATGAAGTGCCGCCCACGCCGGTGCCTCCGCCGCCGACGGGACGCCCTGAAATTTCCCGCCGCATCCTCGTCGTGGATGACAACACGGACTCCGCGCGCACGCTGGCCGCGCTGCAGACCCGGCGCGGGCACGTCACACGCACCGCCTTCACCGGGCCGGACGCGCTCATCGTCGCTGCGGAGTTTCTCCCGGAGGTGGTGCTGCTCGATATCGGCCTGCCTGGCATGGATGGCTACGCGGTCGCCCGTTTCCTGCGTGAGATGCCCGGCATGAAGGACACTCTGCTCATCGCCATGAGCGGCTACGGCAGCCCCGACGACCGCGCGCTGGCCAAAGAAGTGGGTTTCGATGATTACCTCGTGAAGCCCGTAGAGCTGGAGACGCTGCGCAAGCTGCTGCGTGGTGCGGGGGAATGTCGGAGATCCCAAGTGGGAAGTCGGAGGTCGGACGTGGAAGGTTCGGAGTGACGGGGACTCCGGGCGGCGAGGGTGAGACGGTAGCAGCCGTGGGGTAGTGGCGCTCCAAGGTAAAAGGTGCCCTGTCCCGCCGGACTGAGCACCGAGCACTTCCGATGTTGATCTCCTTTTTGCCGCATCATCAAAAAGGGCGTCCAACCTCCGGCCTCCTTCCGATTCGTCTCCGCGCACATGACTGAATCGCCCGCCCGACATGCTCATTGGATGAAGGCAGCGCGCCCGGCGCTTCGGATGTCACCGGCTTATGCAACCCATGCAATTGATCCAGCTCTTCCTTCCGATCCATGACCGGCAGCACAAACCCTTCCCCCCGGAACTCCACGCCAGCGTGAAAACAGAACTGACCGAAAAATTCGAGGGCCTCACCGCCTACAACCGCGCGCCTGCCGAAGGCCGCTGGAATGAAACCGGCGCGCTTGTCCGCGACGACATGGTCATCTATGAAGTGATGACTGATGACGTGGATGACGAGTGGTGGGAGGCGTATCGGAAGCGGCTCGAAGAGCAGTTCGACCAGGACGATGTGCTCATCCGCGCCCTGCCGATGAAGCGCTTTTGAGCCGCCGCGACCATGAGCGAAACGCAGCCTGCGCCGGCGGCAAACGACGTGGCGGCGCGTCGACAGCGCCGGCTTGAAAAACGCGCGAAACAGCGGGAGGCGAACGTGGGCCGCGCCGCTAAGATGCACGCAGCGCGGCTGGATTGCGAGCTACCGCAGCTCTCACGCGATGACTCCGCGCCCGCCCTCAACGTCGGCTGCTCAGGTTGGTTCTACTGGCATTGGCGCGGAAGCTTCTATCCGGATGGCCTGGCCACGAACGCCTGGTTCGAGCATTACTCGAAGCACTTCTCCACCGTCGAGTTGAACGCGCCGTTTTACTCGTGGCCCACCGTGAACGCGGTGAAGACGTGGGTCCGGCAGGCACCACCGGTTCCCTTTCGGTACACGGTGAAGGCGTGTGAGCTGATCACGCATGTGAAGCGCTTAAGCCGCACGCAGACGCTGGTGCGGGACTTCGGATTCATCGCGGACGTGCTCGGGCCGCGCATGGGCTGCTTTCTCTTCCAGCTTCCTCCGGCCTATCATCACACGCCTGCGCGCTTGAAGTCCATCCTCGCGCAGATGGATCCGGCACGCCGAAACGTCGTCGAGTTCCGCCATCGAAGCTGGTGGCAGCCGAAGGTCTTTGCCGCGTTTCAAAAAGCCGGCGTCATCTTTTGCTCCAGCAGCGCGCCGCGTCTCCCGGACGATGTCGTCGCCACGCAGGGCGAGGTGTATGTCCGCTTCCATGGCACCACCCGCTGGTATCGGCACGACTACACCACCGCAGAACTTGAGGACTGGGCCCGGCGCATCCGCGATAGCGGCGCGCGGCGCGTGTGGGCCTACTTCAACAATGACCGCGATGCCTTCTCCATCAAGAACGCCACGGAGTTCCTCGGCATCCTGCGGGACATGGGCTTGAATGCGTGACGCGGCACGGCGGCCGCATCACAGCACCTCCGCCACCTTCGTCGCCTCGACCCCATCGGCGAATTTTGCCACGGCTCCCGCAAACGTCCGGTGATGCTCGATGAGGCCGAGATGTTTCGCAGGCCGCAACGTCAGCAGGCTGGCGCCCGGGATCGCCGCGCGGATCTCCTCGCCCGCCTCCGGCTTCGTCGTCGTGTCCTTGTCACCCGTCACCACCAGCGTTGGAATCTTGATGCCGGGCAATGTTGCCGTCGCATCATAGTTCATCATGCCCAGCATCCCGCGCGCCAGCACTGCGGGCGATGCCTTTGGCTGGAACTGCGTGGCAAACTCCACCTGCTCCCACGTCTCCGTCCCGGCAAAGGAGCCAAACTTCGTGATCAGATGCGCCGTCCCGTTCCAGTAGCTCAGCCAGTTCATCAGCCACACGATCGGCGAGAGGAAGATTGTCAGATACAAGAGTGGAACCAGCACCGGCTTTTCGATGGCGGTGAAAAAAGCCGCGCCCTTCGTGGTGCGCACCGGATTGCGCGGCGTGGTGTGTGAGAGCACCAGTCCGGCCACACGCTCCTGCAATGCGTTCGGAAACAGCCCGCAGAATGTCAGGATGATCATCCCGCCAATGCTGTGGCCCACCAGCACTGCATGCTTGCCTTGCACCAGCGTCAGCACGGCCGCTAGGTCGTGCGCCATTTTCTCCAGGCTGAAATCCCGGTTTGCCGGCCGCGTTGAGCGGCCCAGCCCCGGCTCGTCCCATGTGATGAGGCGAAACCTCCCACCCAGCTCGCGCTTTGCTTCATTCCATTCCGCGCTGTGCAGCCCCCAGCCATGCGTCAGCACGATGGGCACGGCTATCGTGGGCCCATACATCTCCACATGCAGTTCCGTTCCGTCCGGCCGCTTGATTGTTTGCTGCCCTGCCCGGTGTGGCGACTCCAGCGGTGATGCCTGATCCGAAGTTTTCGCCCCGGTCATGACCCTTTTCAAAACGGCACGCACGAGTGCGCCACCGAACAAGGCCACGATGAGAAGCAGCGCCGCACCCGCGAAGAGAGCCGTGTCTTGATTCCAGCCGAACGTCGGCGCAAACACAGAGCGTTGCAGCCGCTCATCCCAGCCCCACGAGTGTTGCTGCCATTCATGCGCCAGATACACACCGCCGCTGATGATGCTGATGGAGATGAGGGCGGACAGCCAAGTGGTGAGAATGAAGGTGGGGATCACGGTCGGTGAGGGTTTTGAGATGGATCACCTTTTATCGCACCGCGCGCGCAGGTGGCTGTGAGGGTTGACGCACCTCCCTTCTTATTGCGGATACCACTTGGACATCGACACCACACAACCGCCCGCGGGCTGCGCGGCGAAGCATGTGTCTATGAAACTCAAAACCCTCGACGCCCTTTTTCACCACGAACTCAAGGATCTCTACAGCGCGGAGAACCAGCTCACCAAAGCCCTGCCGAAAATGGCGGAGGCCGCATCCAATGCCGAATTGAAGGCGGGCTTTGAAACCCACCTCGAAGAGACACTCGGCCAGATCGAGCGCCTGAAAACCATCGGCGAGGCATTAGGCTTGGCTCTCACGGGCCACGCGTGCAAGGCCATGCAAGGCCTCATCGAGGAAGGCGCGGACCTCATCGACGAAGACGCCGACGAAGCCGTGCGTGACGCCGGTCTCATCAGCGCGGCCCAGCGCGTGGAGCATTACGAGATCGCTGGTTACGGCACTGCCCGCGCCCTAGCACGGCAACTGGGGCACGATGACGCCTACGACCTCCTCACCGAGACGTTGGAAGAAGAGCGTGCCACCGACGTGAAGCTCACTGAGCTTGCCTTGTCGCAGGTGAACATCGAAGCCGGTCAAGCCCAGGAATAAACCTTCAATTTCGCGATCCATGGCAACTTCCAAAAAGAGCACGGGTGCCAAGAAGAAGTCAGCGGCTAAACGCGAGCTCATCGAGCCGCACAAAGGCGACAAACGCTTTGTGCGGCGGGATGACGCCGGCCAGTTCAAGGAAAGCGATGACGTGGGCCGATCACTGGCCGCAGACCGCCGCACTGCCTCAAAAACAGACGCGCCAAAGGGCCAGGGAGATAAAGGCGACCGCAAGGCTGGGAGTAAAAAGAAATAACGCCCCGCCTACCTCCCGATTCGGCCACGTCACCAGCGAATGAGAGCCTGGGCACTTTATGAATCGCGTTGCCCCCAAGATTTGGGATGTACTCATTGTCGGCGGCGGGCCGTCGGGGATGAGTGCAGCGCTGCTCCTTGGGCGTGCTTTGCGCGAAGTCATCGTGTGTGATGCGGGCAACCCCCG
This sequence comes from Verrucomicrobiaceae bacterium, assembly GCA_031411695.1. GTDB lineage: Bacteria > Verrucomicrobiota > Verrucomicrobiia > Verrucomicrobiales > Verrucomicrobiaceae > JAIBCL01. The sequence goes on along the minus strand of JANOBO010000351.1, from coordinate 292 downwards.
CAACCGGGGTGCCCAGGTATTCAATGGTTTCCTGTCACAGGATGGCTCCACACCGTCCGCGTTTTTGCAGACCTGCCGGGATCAGCTCGGGCGTTATGAAAATGTGGTCCTCCAGCACGCCAGGGTGGATCAGGTGCGCCGCCACGATGGCGGGTTTACGGCCATGCTCGAGTATAAACAGCCTCTCGGCACCGACATAGAGCACTTTCGGATCGACATCGACGCGGGGGAACTGCCGCCCGAGCTGCTCGGCATAAGACCAGTGCGTCGTCGCGGTCCGCCCGTCGAGCAG
>JANOBO010000350.1:0-7341 GCA_031411695.1 Verrucomicrobiaceae bacterium | reverse complement strand
TTTTGCAAAACGGGGAGGCGGCCCATCTCGCCGCCCCAGTGGACGATGGTGGTGTCTAGCAGGCCGCGCTGTTTGAGATCGCTGACCAGCGCGGCGCTGGGCTGGTCGGTGGCCTCGCAATTCTTCGGCAGCGCGGTGATGAGGGAGCCGTGCTGATCCCACGACTGGCCTGCATTGAGCACCTGCACGTAGCGCACGCCACGCTCGACGAGGCGCCGGGCGATGATGCAACGCGTGGCGTAGTCCTTCGTGGCCGGGTGATCGACGCCGTAGAGTTTTCTCACGTGCTCCGGCTCCTGGGAGATGTCGAGCGCCTCCTTCGCGGCGGTCTGCATCTTCGCGGCCAGCTCGTAGCTGGAGATGCGTGCCTGGAGGTCGAGCTCACCTGGATGCGCGGCGAGGTGGTCTTCATTGAAGGCCCGCAGCAGATCGAGCTGCCGCTGCTGCGGCGCGCCGGCCAACGAGGGCGGCGGATCGAGATTCAAAATACGCGGCTCGGTCGCGCGGACCAGCGTGCCCTGGAACAGAGCTGGCAGCCAGCCATTCGTGAAATGCTCGCCGCTGAACGTGGGCAGGCCGCCGGGATGGGAGAGCACCATGTAGGCGGGCAGCTCGTCCGTCTCGCTGCCAAGACCGTATGTGAGCCACGAGCCGAGCGCGGGCCGCCCTGCGGTGGTGCGCCCGCCATTCATCGCGTAGAGGCCCTGCGCGTGATTGTTCACGCCGGAAGTCATGGAGCGGATGAGCGTGATCTCATCGACGACCTTGCTGAGGTTTGGCAGCAGTTCGCTGATCTCCATGCCGCACTGGCCGTGCCTCGCGAACTTCCAGGGCGACCCAAAACACTTCGATGACGCCTGCGCGAGATTATCGTATTTGATCTCGCCGGGGAATTTCTGCCCGTCGTACTTGGTGAGCATCGGCTTTGGATCGAAGAGATCCATCTGCGAGGGGCCGCCCATCATGAAGAGGGAGATCATCGCCTTCGCGCGCGGCTCAAAGTGCGGCTTCTTCGGCGCCAGATCGAATCGCGCCTCGTCGAGCAGCTCCGGCTTCACCGGCGCGGCGAGCAGGCCATCGCGCTCCAGCAAGGAGGCGAGCGCAATCGTCCCGAGGCCGAGGCCATTGGCGTGGAGGAAGTGACGACGTGAGCAAAGCATGACGCCCCAAACCTACGCGAGGATGAGGCGGCATCTTCACGCCAAACCACGCGCCGGCGGCGAAGCGCGTGCGCCACGCGCGCTCAGGCTACGAGGCCGGCGGCGGCGATCAAAGACTCCTCGCTGACGATCTTCCCCGCGATGCCGGGCTTGGTGTCCGCCTTGAGCTCCTCGCGGAATTTTTTCACGAAGCTTTGCGTCGGCCACGAGCAGGCTTCGCCAAAAGCGCAGATGGTCTTGCCTTCGATCTGGTTCGCGACCGTCTCGAGCATGTCCACGTCATCGGCGCTGGCATTGCCGGCGGCCATGCGGTCGCTGATCTTCTTCATCCACAGGCTGCCTTCGCGGCAGGGCGTGCACTGGCCGCAGGATTCGTGGGCGTAGAAGGCGTTGATGTTGTTCAGCACCCAGGTCATGGAGCGGCTGTCGTCCATGATGATGACGCCGCCGCTGCCGGCCATGCTGCCGCATGCGGCCATGGTGTCGAAGTCCATCGGGATGTCCATGATGCCGAGCTCGCGTCCATCCTTGAGTTTGAATTTCTCATCGGCGCGCAGCACTTTCGCGGACGAGCCGCCGGGGATGATGGCTTTGAGTTTGCGGCCCGGTTTGAGTCCACCGCAAAGCACGTCGATGACCTCGCCCATGGTGACCTTGCCTACCTCGACCTCGTAGTAGCCGGGCTTTTGCACGTCGCCGCTGACGCAAAGAATGCGCGTGCCCGTGTTGTTCGGCGTGCCGAGCTTTGCGTACTCTGCGCCGCCCATTTGGATGATGTGCTTCACGTGGCAGAGGCTCTCGACGTTGTTCACGATCGTCGGGCTCATGTAGAGGCCGAGCGCAGCGGGGAAGTATGGGGGCTTGATGCGCGGATACGGGCGTTTGCCTTCGAGGGATTCGATGAGGCCGGTCTCCTCGCCGCAGATGTATGCGCCCGCGCCGCGATGGACGTAGATCTCGCAGTCGAAGCCGGAGCCGAGGATGTTCGGGCCGAGGAAATTTTTCGCGCGCGCTTCGGCGATGGCTTTCTCCAGGATCTTCGCGGCTTCGGGGAATTCCTCGCGAATGTAGATGTACGACAGCTTCGCGTTCACGGCGAAACACGAGATCACCATGCCCTCGATGAGCTGGTGCGGATCCTGATGCATGATGTACCGATCCTTGAAGGTGCCCGGCTCGGATTCGTCGGCGTTGCAGATGAGATAGACGGGCTTTGTGTTCGTCGGCGGGATGAAACCCCACTTCACACCGGTCGGGAATCCCGCGCCGCCACGGCCGCGCAGGCCGCTGGCCTTTACTTCGTTGATGATCGCGCCGCGCTCCATTTTGATGGCGGCCCTGAGCTGCTCATAGCCGCCGTCGCGCACGTAGCAGTCGATGGATGGATCGTAGCCGGTGCGGTCGATGTTTTTGAAGATGAGACGCCTCTCGCGCGCGTGAGGTTCCTTGCCGGAAAGATACTGGACGGGTTCGCTGGCCATGATGGGGCCGGGAGTATCCGAACGCGATGGCGGCGGGCAAGGGCGATGTGAGGAAATTTGGTGGGAAGGTTCCGGTTCAGAATTCCCGGTTGATCGTTCGTTCGGCAGCCGCGTAGTGACTGGCTTTCAACGTGTGTTTGCAGAAACCTTGAACTGGGAGCGATGCACCGGGAACGCGAGAGCCAAAAACCCCTTGCCCCCTCCGGCGTTTCGTGTTCTCTGCGCCTCCAACCCCACAAAAAATTCATGACCGAAAGACGCGTTGTCATCACCGGGATCGGTGTCGTTTCCCCTGTTGGCAACAACAAGGAAGATTTCTGGAAGAGCATCCTCGCTGGTAAGAGCGGCATCCGCCGCATCAAGTCGATGGACACTGAAAAGTACGACTGCAAGATCGGGGGTGAGGTCGTGGACTTTGATCCCGCGCCGTTCTTCAACAACCACAAGGAGGCCCGCCGCGCGGACCGCTACTTCCAGCTCGCCATGGCCGCCTCGAAAATGGCCGCGAAGGATTCCGGGCTCAATCCGGACTCGCTCGATCCGCACCGCGTGGGTGTGATGGTCGGCAGTGGCATCGGCGGGCTGCGCACGCTCGAGACGCAATACGAGGTGCTGCTCCACAAGCATCCGAACCGCGTGTCGCCCTTCCTGATCCCGATGATGATCACGAACATCGCCAGCGGGATGATCGCCGGAGAATTCGGCTACATGGGGCCGAACATGGCGATCGTGACGGCGTGCGCGACGTCAAACAACAACATCGGCGAGGCGTGGCGCATCATTAAGTTTGGAGATGCGGACTGCATGATCTGCGGCGGCTCCGAGGCGTCCATCACGCCATCGGGTCTCGCCGGTTTTGGCAACATGAAGGCGCTGTCCATGCGCAATGACGACCCCGAGAAGGCATCACGCCCCTTTGACAAAGACCGCGATGGTTTCGTCATGGGCGAGGGCGCGGGAGTCGTCGTCATTGAGGAGCTCGAGCACGCGAAGAAGCGCGGCGCGCACATATACTGCGAGCTGGCCGGCTATGGCACGACGGCGGATGCGTACCATCTCACCGCGCCGCACCCCGAGGGGCTCGGTGCCATGAAGTGCATGGAGATGGCGTTCCGCCACGCGAGACTCAACGCCTCAGACATTCAATACGTGAACGCGCACGCCACGTCCACGCCTGTGGGCGATGTGTGCGAGGTGCGGGCGATCAAGCGCACTTTTGGCGAGCACGCGAAGAACGGCCTGCTCGTTTCATCGACGAAATCCATGACGGGCCATCTGCTCGGCGCGGCTGGCGGCGTGGAGCTCGCGGCGTCGATTCTCGCCATCCGCGATCAGGTGGCGCCGCCCACCATCAATGTTGAGAACCAGGACCCTGAGTGCGATCTCGATGTGGTGGCAAATGTTGCGCGGCCCGCGAAGATTGATGCGGCGCTGAGCAACTCCTTCGGCTTCGGCGGACACAACGCGGCGGTGCTCGTGCGGAAGTTTGTGGGTTAAACGGGCCTTGCGATCCACGGCCAGGCTTGTCTTGTGAGACGACCAGTCATGGAAGAGCGACGCACATTGAGACGGAGAATGAAGCTGGGCACTGCAGCTGCGATCACCGGGCCCGCAGTCGGGTTCGGCGCGACGTTGTGGGCCATGGCATGCGCGTTCCAAGCGCTGGGAACCTCCGGGAGCCGTGATCCTTCCACCGTATCGACGCCCGTCGGCGAAGTACTCATCCCCTTGATGGCAGGGTTGCTGATCGGTGCCGCCGGACTTGCAGTCGCGATCACTGCGTGGATGAGATTGAAAAGACATCCGATCAAACCGCATGATTCCGCTCCGAACTGATGCAGCTGCGTGAGACACTTCTGAATCTGGCGATCACCTGCGTGCTGGTGCTCATCGTCGTGCTGTCCGCCATCCTGCTGCGGGAAAGCCGGTCGGGCCCCGTTGCCACCGCCATCCCGGTGAACACCGCAGGCGTGCCGGGTGGCGGCGTGGGGTCACTGGAGGGATTTCGCCCTGTCGAGCCGAACTTTGTGTCGTTCCCCAGCGCGGAGTTCATCGAATCACGCACAAATGAGCCCGATGGGTTCCGTGTGAAGATCGGCAATGAGGAGATTGTTTTCGTGCTCTATTTCGTGGATGCGCTTGAGGCCTCGTGGACGCATCCGCAGCGTGTGGCGGAGCAGGCGCGTTGGTTTGGAAACATCCAGAACCAAGCCGTTGTCGATGGCGGTGTGATGGCGATGAACTATGTGGCGGGCCTTTTGAAGACGAAGCCCTTCACCGTCCTGACACGATGGGAGCGCGTGCCAAACAGCGCCCGCTATTATGCCTTGGTGAGCTTGGAGGCCGAGCCCGGCGTGCGCACCTACCTCGCGGATCTGCTCATGCGCAAAGGGTTTGCGCGGGTGGGCGGCATCACCACTTTTCTCCCCGCTGATGACCCTCGTGGCATGGAGGATTATCTCGTGCAACTGACCCGTGACGCAAAGCAGGCGCGGACGCAGAAGCAAGGCATCTGGGGTGGCAGATAGTCCCTCTCGCGTTGGATCAGTCCCTCACGCCCTCGCTCGGGTTTCGCCCTCCAAGCAATCTCGAGCGATTGGCGTCGCCTTCGCAGGGTCCTGGCCCTCATCGCCGAGGATTGAGAATGGGTCGAGGGAGAAACAGTTGGCAACCGCGCCGCTCCCGCTATTCTCCGTCCCTCATTTTTCAACCACGGCTTCACCATCGCTCAACGGCGCACCGCGCCCCTCAACAACCGCTCAACTTCATCCACCATGGCCCTCATCAACGAAAACTTTCTCAAGCTCAAAGCCGGCTACCTTTTCCCCGAGATCGCGCGGCGCGTGAAGGCGTTCACCGATGGCAATGCGGAGGCGGCGAAGCGGCTGATCCGCTGCGGCATCGGCGATGTGACGGAGGCGCTGCCGGAGGCCGTGCGTTATGCGATGCACGAGGCCGTGGATGAAATGGGCGACCGCAAGAGCTTCAAGGGCTACGGGCCGGAGCAGGGCTATGATTTCCTGCGCAAGGCCATCGCGGAAAACGATTTCCAGGCACGCGGCATCAATGTGGATGCGGACGAGGTTTTCATCAGCGACGGCAGCAAGTGTGACACGGGCAACATCCTCGACATTTTTGGCAGGGGGAACAAGATCGCCATCACCGATCCGGTGTATCCGGTCTATGTCGATACCAACGTCATGATCGGCAACACCGGCGATGCCGACGAGAGCGGCGCGTATGCCGGGCTGACGTATCTCAAGTGCAACCCCGCCAACGGCTTCGTGCCCGAGATTCCCGCCGAGCGCGTCGATCTTGTCTATCTCTGCTACCCGAACAATCCGACCGGTGCCGTGGCGACGCGCGCGCAGCTTGAGGCGTGGGTGAAGTATGCGCTGAAGAATGACACGATCATCCTCTACGACGCCGCGTATGAAGCCTTCATCCGCGATGCGGATCTGCCGCACAGCATCTTCGAGATCGACGGCGCGCGCGATTGCGCCATCGAGTTCCGCAGCTTCTCAAAGAACGGCGGCTTCACGGGCATGCGCTGCGCCTTCGTCGTGATCCCGAAAGGCCTGATGGGCAGGACCGCAGACGGGGCAAAGCAGGCCATCCATCCGCTCTGGAGCCGCAGGCACAGCACGAAGTTCAACGGCGCGAGTTACATCATCCAGAAGGGTGCGGAGGCGCTCTACAGCGCCGAGGGCAAGAGCCAGGTGAAGACGCTGATCGAGCATTACATGGGCAATGCCGCGCTGCTCGTGCAGGCCTGCAAGGATGCCGGGCTCGCGGTCTATGGAGGTGAGAACGCCCCGTATGTCTGGGTGCAGTGTCCGGCTGGCGTCACGAGCTGGCAGATGTTCGACAAGATGTTGAACGAGGCCAACGTCGTCATCACGCCCGGCTCCGGATTCGGCAGCGCGGGCGAAGGCTACTTCCGCATCAGCGCCTTCAACAGCCGCGCGAATGTGGAGGAAGTCTGCCGCAGGATCGGGGCGGTGAAGTGATCACCGCGGGCGTGATCAGTCTGAGATGGGTTTTGACACGAGACCGTTCACCAAGGCATTCGGGTGTCATCCCGCAGTCGGGATGAGTCTCGCGCGCTGCTGAAGCGGTGTGAGGTGAAATGCGACGAGGCTGATGTGTGGGATCGATGTTTCCTGGATCTGAGCACCAACGATGCGCCCCATTCGAGCCTGGGGTTTCAACCCCCAGGACCCCGACGGCGCGTTAGCAGCGCTGAAAGCGCGTCGTATGGTCGTTCAGTGCCGTTCGCGGGGGATGCCCGCCGTGCATGAAATGCGCCTTCAGCGCTGACCCCGTTCCCCGATCTCGACACCTGAGGTTAAAACCCCCAGGACCCCGACGGCGCGTGGCTTCAACGCCAAAGGCGTGTTTCATCACAGCCTGGGGTTTCAACCCCAGGACCCCAACGGCGCGTGGGCGAAGCGCTGAAAGCGCGTCTCATGGACGTTCGGGGCCGTTCTCGTGGGGGATGCCCGCAGTGCATGGGACGCGCCTTCAGCGCTGACCCCGTTGCCCGATCTCGACACCTAGGGTTAAAACCCCAGGCTGTGATGGAGCGCGCCTGTGGCGCTGAGATTGACAAGGACAACGACTCGGCCTGATGAACCTAGGCCACTCCGCAGTAGAAACTTAAATCTCAAGCGTTCTGTCACGGTTTTTCGTCCGACATC
>JANOBO010000349.1:0-9665 GCA_031411695.1 Verrucomicrobiaceae bacterium | reverse complement strand
TTCCGGCCGGGGGTAGCTTGAAAATTTGTGGGCCCCCCGGTGTTTTTAAAACACCCCACCGGCCCCCCCCCGGGGCCCCCCACCACTTTGGGGAGCGCGTTGGCTGCTACGCCTTCTTCCGCTCCGGCATCTGCGCCACTGGATTCGGCGTCTTGCCCATGAGAATCTTGTAGCCGTCCTTTTGCACGACGACCGCAGTCTCAGCGAAGCCTTCCCGCATCAGCTTCTCGTACGGAAGATGTTTGTTTGCCACGAGCCAGAGCTGGCCGTCCGGCTTCAGCGCCTGTGCGGCGGCGATGATGAATCTCATGCCGATCACTGGATCGGGCTGACGGGTTTCATGAAACGGCGGATTGGTGACGATCCAGTCGTAGTAGGCCGGGCGGTCCAGGCCGCCGGTGACGTTGTGCCAAAGGAAGCGCACACGCGCGCGTGGGTTTGCGCCAGCCAGATTCATCTTCGCGGCTTCGATGGCTTTCCCGTCAGCGTCATAGACATCGAGCTTCGTGACGCCGGGCCGGTTCCGCAGGATGAAATCGCTGAGGAAGCCCCAGCCGCAGCCGAGATCGGCGGCCTGGCCGGCCATGTCGGCGGGGAGATTCTCCACCAGCATTTGTGAGCCTGGATCGATCCGGTCCCAGGCGAACAATCCCGGCACTGACGAGAAACGGTCATCCACCACCTTGCGGAACTCCCCGCCTCCGCGCCACTCTTTGAGCATCTCCTGATTCCAGTCCGCGCTCTTCTTGGCCCAAAACACGCGGCAATGGTTCTTCGAAAGCGTGCCCGCGTGGCCAGCGACTTCCTTCAGCCGCTGTTCGAATCGTTTTGCGCCCCAATCGTTCGGCAGCGAGCAGAGAAGCATCCCGCCATCCGCCAGCAAATCGTGCGCGCGCGCGAGGTCATACAGCGTCATCTCCTTCTGCCGCTCCGGCATGACCATCACGAGGTCGAACGGGCCTTCGAGTTTCTCCGCCAACGTGATGCCGTGCTTCTCGAGCGCCGCGGCGCGCGGCTTGAAATCTTGCTCGCACGAGAGGCGTCCGCTGAAGCGCTCCAGCTTTGGATGCGCATGCGCGCGGAGAAACGCGACGCTGCCTCCCGCGTCCAGCGAGGGTTCATGATCGAGGGCTGCAAAAAGTGATTCGAGGGCGGGGTTCACGACGATTTCTCATAGCCCCCCACGCTCAAAGCGCAACCTCACGATTCGATGGTGACCGCGTCTTGGAGCCGCGTGATCGCCGCATCGAGCGCGGCATCGGTTCTGGCGTGCACGCGCATGAGCGCGCCGCCGAAGCTGATCTCGCTGCCGGTCTTCACGATCTCATCACAGCCCACCGAGAAGTCGATGTCGTCATCCGCGCGCGCGCGTCCGCCGCCCAGCTCCAAAATCACCTGCCCGATGACGCCCGCATCCATGCGCCGCACGATGCCGGACGCGGTGGCGCGCAGCTCGCCGATGCAAGGCGCGTGCCGCACCTCGTTCATCCGCTCCAGCGAGTCCACATCGCCGCCTTGCGCCTCGACCATCTGTTGGAATTTCCGCCACGCCGTCCCATCGCGCAGCCAGCGGGCGAGCTGATCGCGGTCGGAAATCGAAACCGTCACGCAGAGATCGAGCACGATGTCTTCCAGATCCGCGGGGCCGTTCCCTTGCAGACAGCGCACACACTCGGTCACTTCGAGCGCATTGCCCGCAGACTCGCCGGTGGGCTCGTTCATCTCGCTGAGGCGCACACTGGCGCGCACGCCGAGCGCGCGGCCCGCCGCCACCATCGATCTTGCCAGCGCGTCGGCCTGCTCCCGCGTCTTCATGAAGGCGCCACTGCCAAATTTCACATCGAGCACGAGTCGATTCAGCCCCTCCGCCAGCTTCTTGCTCAAGATGCTCGCCGTGATGAGAGGGATGCTCGGCACCGTGCCGGTCACATCGCGAAGGGCGTAGAGCTTCTTGTCCGCCGGGCAGATGTCTCCTGTTTGCCCGATCATCACACAGCCCACCTCTTCGAGGATGCGGCGGATCTCATCTTCATCCAACTGTGTGCGGAAGCCCGGGATCGACTCCAGCTTGTCCAGCGTGCCGCCCGTGATGCCAAGACCGCGCCCCGAGATCATCGGCACCCAGAGCCCGTCGCACGCGAGCAAGGGAGCGAGCACGAGCGATGTCTTGTCTCCGATGCCGCCCGTGCTGTGTTTGTCCACGCGCATGGGCGCGCCCTCAGGCCATTGCAAGACAGAGCCGCTGTGCAGCATCGCGTTGGTCAGTGCGCCCGTCTCCGCGGCATCCATGCCACGAAAGAAGACCGCCATCGCCAGCGCGCTCATTTGATACTCCGGCATCTCGCCGCTCGTGAAGGCGGCGATGAGCGCGCCGATCTCCGCGTCGGTCAGTCTGCCGCCGTCACGTTTGCGTTCGATGAGGTTCGGGATGTGCATCACGGTGGTCTCTCAAGCTGGCGTTTCGCGACAAACGACGCAATTATGCGGCATGGCAAAGAATGTTTTGGGAGGAGAGCTTGAGTGCTGCTGCATGGATCCGGTGACCGGATTCTTCCGCAATGGCAAGTGCGACACCAACGGCGAGGACACCGGCATGCACACCATCTGCGCGGTGATGACCGATGAGTTCCTAAAATACTCGAAGGCCGCAGGCAACGATCTCTCGACGCCGGTGCCCGAGTATGAGTTCTCCGGACTGAAGGCCGGGGACCGCTGGTGCCTTTGCCTCGGCCGCTGGATCGAGGCGCACAATGCCGGCCATGCCCCGCAGATCTCACTCAAGGCCACGCACACGTCGGTGCTGGAGTTCGTTGACTTGGATGTGCTGAAGGATTTCGCGGCGGACTGACCGCAGGATTCAAACGACGCCACCGCTGTCACAGCTTCCGCGCAGGCGACGCCCGAATCCAAGCCAGCAAATCCGCGCAGTCCTGCGGGCTCATGACGGCTTCGAGGCCGACGAGCATCAGCGAGGTGGTCAGTGTTTTCGTCTCCTTGATGTCGGCGCGCAGGATGACCTGCTCGGCGCCGCCGGGGAGTCGCAGCGCGATGTTGCCGGGGGTTTCAGTGACGAGGAGTCCGAGGATGATCGTGCCGTCTTTCTTGGTGACTTGTGTGGCTGCGTTGCGCGCCTCGACGGCGCGGTTGGGATCGAAGATGGCTTCGATGAGCTGCGCGTCGGGTTTCGCGGCGACGGTGCCCAGATCCGGGCCGACCTCGACGCCGAGGCCATGCGCCTTGTGGCAGGCGATGCATGCTTTTTGAAAAGCAGCCTGCCCGCGTGATGCGTCTCCCGTGACTTTTGCGACCTCGACGTTGTAGCGTGCCACGATCTTCTGCCGGTCAGGATTGTCGTTCGTGATCACGGGCACCTGCGCGACTGGCTTGCTTGTTTTTCCCGCGAGCTGTGAGCTGAGAAGCGCCGCTTCATCTGCCGGCAGGATGTCCGCAGCCTTCGAGCCGGTCGCCAGCAGCGCACCCGCGCGCACGTGCGGCTGCATGGGCTTCAGCAGCGCGACGGCATCGTCAGCCGTGAGTCCGCCGAGCAGTTGCGCCGTGAAGACGGCTTGGATGCGCGATGCCACCGACGCATCCGGCGACTTGGCGAGCTTCAACAATTCCGGCACCTCGCTGGCTGCGTCAGCCTTGTTCGCGTCTCGCCGCTCGACGAGCAACCGCTGCGCCATGTCACGGATCCATCCGTTCGGAGATGAGATCGCCGCCACGGGATCTGCGGCCGCCGACGTCACAAGACCGCGCACACTCTGCGCATCCGAGGCCAGCCGCGCTCCATCCTTTGCACGCGCAGGCGCGATGCGGTAGATGCGGCCCATTTTCTCACCCGCGCGGAGTTCGAGTCCTTTGGCAATTTCCGCCGGGATCCATTCGGGGTGTTCGAGCACGAGGCGATACATGTCCACCACGTAAAGCGCGCCATCCGGCCCCATGCGCGCCAGCGTGGGCCGGAACCAATTGTCCTCGCTGGCGATGAACTCACTGCGCGCGTCGTCCGTGTGACGATGGCTGGTGATCGGCGTGCGCGAGTAGTCCAGCACCTCGCGATGCACGAGATTGTTCGCGGGCTCGCAGATGAAAAGCACGTCCTTCCCCGCCGCGCCGAAAACGGTGTCGCGATACGGCATCGGCGCGCAGGCGGAGGTGAGCGTGTTCGTCGCGCTGGCCCAATTGAAGCGCCGCACGGGCGGGCTCACCGGGAACACTTCCTTGGCTTCATTGAGCGTCGCGCGCAGGGTCTTCACTGCGATCTCGGGATGCTGCTCGAGGTAGCGCAACGGCAGCCAATAGTGCCAGCCGAGGAGGCTGTTGTTGTTGCCGAACCAATTGCCGTGATCATCGCGCCACTTGCCGTATTGCGAGCGGCCCGCTTCGAGCGCCAGCTCGCCGGTGCGCGGATCAAAGCGAAAATCATGCGTGGAGAGAGCGATCTTCCGGCCGGTCTTTGCGCAAGTGATCTCGCCTCCGCTGTCGCCATTGGCAGCGTGGAACGAGGCGTCCAGCCCCCACGCAAATCCGTTCACGAGATGCTGCGGATTGCCGGCGGTGAATCCGCTGAACCATGCTTCCCGCTTGTCGCATTTCCCGTCGCCATCGGCGTCCTCCGCATAAAAAATCTCGGGGATGCTGGCGATGAAGACACCGTCCCTCCACGGCACGAGGCTGGTGGGATGCTTGAGTCCGTCGAGGAACAGCGTGGCCTTGTCGTAGATGCCGTCATCGTCGCTGTCCTCGAGGATTTTCACGCGGCCCGTTTGCAGGTCGCTCACGTTGCCTTGGCCCGTCTCGCCGTTTGTCGTCTTTTCACCCGGCGCGAAAGGGTAGTCACCCATCTCGACCACCCACATGCGGCCTTTCGCGTCCCAATCGACGAAGACCGGATCCTGCACCAGCGGCTCACTCGCGACCAGCGTCGCTGCGAACCCCGGCTTCACATGCAGCGCCGCGAGCGAGTCCTGTGGAGACTTCGGCGCCGGGCCGGGAACGCGCAGCAGCTCGAGGAATGGAATCTTCCGCGTGCCTGCCGGCTTCCCCGCAATGTCCGTCCTGGCCGCCCACATCGCGCCGTCAGCAAACCACACGTCATTGTCCGTGCCGTCGTTGCGCGTGATGACGGGCAGCGAATTGGCATCGCCCGCCTTGCCTTCACGCATGATCTGTGACCAGCCTTCGAGCCATTGCAGATTCTTCTTCTCCTTCTCCTTCGGCACAAAGAGATACACGCCATACTCGCGCTCATTGGAGACGACGATGTCGTCGTGACCGTCGCCATTCAAATCGATGAAGCGCGCGCCGGCTCCCTTCGCCTTCTCCGGCAGCGGTGCGGTGGTGATGTTTGCGTCGGGTGGCTGCCTGCGGGATTCATCAAGCGCCTTTTCCGAGTGGGCGGTGGTGAGCGTCAGGCAAAGTATTGCGGTGGCGGGGAGTCTCATAAGTCGCGTGAGGCCCATGGATCCCATAGGGCGCATCGCACGCATACGCCTCAAGGGAGGGCTTCCTCGCGCAAAGGTGGTGAGACGCGCTGGATTGCGGCGGGAACCCAGCGGGCTGCGCCACGCTCAGAATTCCAGAAAAATTTCCGCGCGTCTGTTCTTCGATCGGCCTTCGGGATCATCCGTGCCGTCGGACTTTTGATTGGGACCGAGTGGCTGTGCCTTGCCCATGCCGGTGGCGATCACCTGATCCCGCGAGACACCCAGCGCGACGAGCTGCCTCTTGACACTCTCCGCGCGTGTTTGAGAGAGACGGATGTTGTAGTCGTCCGCACCCATCGCGTCCGTGTGGCCGGCAATGTTGAGCTTGCGCTTCGTGTCTGACTTCAGCAGTCCCGCCACGATCTCGAGCTGCTTTTGCGCGCGCGGGTGCAGCTCGGCGCGGTCGTACTCAAAGTACAAGGCCAGCGACTCGCCTCCTTTTGGATTCTTCACCAGCGGCGTGTAGGGCACGCCCAGCTTCGACGCGGACTGCGCAAAGGACCCGAGGATCTCAGAAAGATTCAACCCCGCCACGTGCCACTCTTCGGCAGGAGACGCGCGCTGAAGCTCAAGGCCAAACTCCGTGCTCTGCTGCAATGACTCCGACTGCACCTGCGCGATGACCCATGACACTTCCGGATTCGCCACCGTGATGATGAGCGGCTTCGCCGGCTTCAGCTCATACTGGCCCTCTTCAAACACGATGCACAGTCCCGCGAGCTTCTGGGCGGGAACCTTTTTCTCGTCGATGAACTTCTTCGCCGCGATGAAGTCGTGCTTCAGCAGAGCCTGGACAAAATCGCTGGCAAATGTGAGCGCGTCCGTGGTCTCCGCGATCGCAAAAAGCGATTTGCTCTTCGCCACCGCTGCAGCTGGCGCCCCGGCTTTTCCTGGCGCGGGTGGCACGGGGTTCGCGACCGCGCGCCCGTCTGGACCGGTCGTGCGGCCGACGGCGGCTGGCGCTTCGGGATTTTTCGCCGGCGCGGGCATTTGTGGCAGGGCTGCCAGCGCTCCGCTCAATTCTTTCGGCAGATGCATCTTCGAGATCTTCCATCCCATCTTTTCATCGCGCTCGAGATCGATCTGGAGGCGGAGATTCCCATTCGGATCGCCGGGCTTCGTGATGGGAATCGACAGGCGCGTGAAGTTCTCCACCTGGCCGAGCATCTCCACCTTGTCCTCAGTGCCAGCCTTGTAACCCATCTCGGAAAATATTTTCCCCAGCACCGCAGCGGTGTCTGCCGTCTGCGCGGGATCGCCTGCGGAGGCGAGCTTCGAGGCGGCCGGGATGTCACCCGCAGCAAGGCTGCGTGCGAGTTGGGAGGCGAGATCGAGAGGCCGGGCGAATCCAGGCCGCGTCCCGGCTGGCGTGCCGGGCGGTGATCCTGCCGGGGCCGTTCTCCCGGGGCTGGAGGCAGTGCGCTCGGGCGAAGCCGGGGCCGCTGTGCCTTTTGCTGCGGTGCTGGCAGGATTTTCCACTGACGGAGCCGCGCCGCCGCCCGCGGTCCCGGATGCGCCCATCTGCTTCCGCGTGTACATGAAAAAGATCACCGTGCTGATTGCCAGACCGGTGATGACGATCAGCACGGGCACGAGGCTGGCACCTGACTGGCTGAAGAGCGTGCGAGAGCGACTGGAGGTGACGGAAAGCATGATTCGCGGGACAGGAAGGGCAGCAGGTACTCTGCCATCAGCCGCCTTTTCTAACAAGGTGATTCTCGTCCGCAGCCGTGCGCGCGGGCGTCATATTATTGCCACGACGCTGGGCCTCTGAGATGCGCACCGTCTTCTTCAGCCAGCCTGCGGTTGCCTGCCGAGTGTCACGTTGATCGCCACTTTCTCTCCATTGCGCAAAATCGTCAGCGGCACCCGCGCGCCGGGTTTGCCCTGCCGGATCATGGCGACCACCTCATCCGGCGAGCGGAATTTCCGCCCGGCATAGTCGAGGATCACATCGTCCACCAAAAAGCCTGCGGAGTCCGCAGGCGAGCCCGGCGCGATGTCGATGATCAAGGCACCCACCGCACCTGCGCCGAGGTTTGGATCAATGCGCACCATCTGCTTGTTCAATGTGAGCCCGAGAAAGGCCACACCGGAGACGGCCTTCGCCGGGCCGCTGGACTGCGCGATGATTTCGTCCACCACACGCTTGGCTTCGTTGGCCGGGATGGCGAGTCCCACGCCCTGCCAGGTGCGGGTGGTCTGCTCGCCTTGATAAATGGCCACGTTGATGCCGACGATCTCGCCACGGATGTTCACCAGCGGGCCGCCTGAGTTGCCCGGATTGATCACCGTGTCGGTCTGCAGATAGTCGAGCGCGCCATCGCTCAGATGACGGTCGCGCGCGCTGATGATTCCCTGCGTGACGGTGCCGCTGAGCCCGAATGGATTTCCCACAGCGAAGACGATCTGGCCCACTTTTGCCTCGTTGGAATCGGCGAACGTCAACGCAGGGAAGTCGGACTTCGACTTCTCCACCTTGATCAGCGCCACATCGCGCTCGCGATCCGCGCCGATGATGCGGGCGGGGAATTTCTTCCCGTCGTTGGTGATGATCTGCACCTCGCTGACGCCGTCGATGACGTGGAAGTTTGTGATGATGTGCCCTTCCTTGCTGATGAACGCGCCCGAACCCAGGCCCGAGGCCAGCGTGCTGCGGCCACGGACGATTCCGCCGAAGAACGGATTCCACGTTGCCCGGCCCGGGATCACGGTCCGCGTGTTCACGCTCACCACGCATGGCAGGACGGCTGCAGCCAGCTTTGAAGACTCATCGTTCAGCTTCGCCAGCACCTGCACATCATCGAGGCTCAGCTTCGGAGCCGTGGGACTGGTAAAGTTTTCCGCCGTGGGTTTTTTCCCGTTCAGCAGATCCAGCAGCCCATAGCCCTCGCGGCCGGAGCGCCAGGCGGAGAAGACATAAAACGCCGCGAAGAAGATGAGCAGGGCGAAGAGGATGCGGCGGATCTGGTCCATGAGGGAAAAAGGGTGGGCGGATGGGGGGTTTGGTTCGGAGAATGATGCACCGATGAATTCGAGCGGCAAGCGGCAGACTGGCGGTGTTCATTCTGCAGGGCTCGCTTTGCTGAAAGCGGGCGTTGCACCGCGACCGTCATTGAAGCAGGGCCGACGGGCTGTCGCCTTCGATGGTGAGCTGACGCAGCGCCGCATGGCGTGGCTCGGCCAGCGCAGGATCTGCATCGAGCGTGCGCTCCGCGAGCTGTCGCGCCAGGCGCACGAGGCGCGTGTCCGCCAGCAGCTCGGCAAAGCGCAGCGGCGCCTGGCCGCTCTGCGCGCGCCCGAGGATATCGCCGGGCCCACGGCGTTTCAGATCTTCCTCGGCAATGCGGAAGCCGTCGTCCGTCTCCTCAAGGATCGCCAGCCGCTGCTTCGTCTCATCGTCGTCCTCCTTCACGAAGAGGACGCAATAAGACGTGTGGCTGCCGCGACCGATGCGCCCGCGGAGCTGATGAAGCTGCGCAAGGCCGAAGCGCTCGGCGTTGTGGATGTACATCACTGTCGCGTTCGGCACATCGACGCCGACCTCGATCACCGTCGTGGAAACCAGCGCGCTCGTCTTACCCTCGCGAAACTCACGCATCACCGACTCCTTCTCCTCCGCGCGCAGTTTGCCATGCAGCAGGCCGACACTGTGCGGCGCCAGCAGCGCGCTCCATTCTGCGTGGCCCTTTTTCGCGGCGGCAGCGTCGAGCTTCTCCGAATCTTCGATCAAGGGGAAGACCAGATAGCCCTGCCTGCCTTGGTCAATCTGCTCGCGCAGGAACGCGGCCGCCTCCGCGACTTTTTTCTGCGGGCGCACCTTCGTCACGATCTTGCCGCGCGCCTTCGGCCGCTCGTCGAGCGTGGAGACATCGAGGTCGCCATAGACGGTGATTGTGAGCGTCCGCGGGATCGGTGTGGCCGTCATCACCAGCACGTCCGGCGTGTTGCCCTTCTCGATCAGCCGCGCCCGCTGCGCCACGCCGAACTTGTGCTGCTCATCGATGACAACGAGTCCCAGGTTGTGCAAGGTGGCGCGATCATAAAGCAACGCGTGCGTGCCGATCAGCAGCTCCGCCGTTTTGGGGAGCGCAGGCGGCCCGCCTGCAGAATTTGGCGGCCCGCCAAATTCATCGCGCAGCGACACAACCGCACGAACGCTCTCCGTTCCCGTTC
>JANOBO010000348.1:0-38019 GCA_031411695.1 Verrucomicrobiaceae bacterium | reverse complement strand
TTTCGTCGCAAGCGCGCCGCACCTTTTCAAGTGGCCGAAGACCTTCTTTGTCCTTGGGGTGATCTGGCCGGCAACGACAATCCTCTTCGAGCTGCTTACCCGCGCTTGCACCTCGGCGATATTCGATCCGCTTCCCACGTGGTGGCACATCGCGCTCGCAAGCAGCGTGCCTGCGGCAAATGGTCTCGCGTGGTGGATCGGGGGCGGGCCGCCGGCCCGTTTCAAACCGTGGGGAGCAGCTCTGCGCGGAGCCGCCTGGATCTCGGGCTCGCTCTATCTTGCGGTGTTCGCCGCCCTATCGGCACTCGCTGTCGTGGCGCTTCCATTTTCGTTCGCGCTCCCTCCTCACGGGCTCCAGGGATTGCTCGCTCCCATGACCTTGGGCCCGCTCGTGGGCTGGCTGATGCTCGCGCGATCCGCTTTCAGATTGCGCGAGGTCCGTGGTTGCGATGATGGACGTGGCCCTGTGGATCCAAGCTTCACTCGGTTTGCTTTTGGTGGCGCCGCCGCAGCCCTCGTGATCTGGGCAGGGGCGGAGTTCGCGATCCTGCGCACCTATTCGCTGCTGCGCACATCGAAACTGGAAGACAAGACCCACATGCTCGCCACGACAAGAGCACTTCGCGCACAAGGGAATGAGGACCTGCTTCGAGCCTTTTGCTTTGGAAGTGAGGTTGCGCGCATGAGCCCGCTCGCCCGTCTCCTGGATGGTGGTGGACTCCAAACTTTCGGAAACACAACCCCTGCGGTCAACGAGCGCTTGGTGCGCGAGCTGTTTTACCGCGCCTATGGCGAGCCGTTCGACGCGGTAGCTCCCACAGCCAGGAGCGCAGGCTTGTTTCCAATGAGAGATCGCCTCGCCGGCTCGCGGACAGGCATCGGGGCCGGATGGGATCCGCAGCGTGGCGGCGATGCCATTGGATCCAGAATGAAAGGTCTGTCCATGCATTCGTCCCGCATTGACTGGCATGTGGACGAACCATCGCGGCTGGCCTATGGCGAGTGGACCATCGAGTTCGAGAATGCGCACGACAATGCGCAGGAGGCCCGCTGTCAGATGCTGCTGCCGCCGGGCGGTGTGGTCTCACGAGTGACCTTGTGGGTGGACGGTGAGGAGCGTGAGGCAGCCTTTGCGGCCAAGGCAAAGGTGAAGGCGGCCTACCGTCAGGTCGTCACGGTTGAGAAGCGTGACCCTGTGATGGTGAATTCCATCGGACCAGATTGCATCATGATGCAATGTTTCCCGGTGCTTCCAGGCGGCCAGATGAAAATGAGGATGGGGATCACAGCACCGCTCGATGGGGCCGCCCATGCGGAACTTCTCATGCCTCGCATTGTTGAGCGCAATTTTTCGATCAGCGCGCAATTGGAGCACAACCTCTGGGTCCAGTGCGCGTCCACGTTCGACCTTTCGAGTGGAGAAAAGGCAGCCGCGCAGAAAAGTGGCGGAGCGGCTTGGCAAGGCGGCATTCGACAAGATGCATTTCCTTCCATTCGGGTCACCTTTCCTTCGATGAAGTCAGGCGTGCAGCCTCGTGTCTGGACGGAGGATCCCTTCGCTGACGGGCAGGAAAGGTTTTTGATCCGCGAGACCCGCGACTCGAATCATCCACCACCCGCCGAACTCATCGTGGTGGTGGACACCTCGCGCTCCTTGGCGTCTTGGCGTGAAAAAATTCGCGAATGGCTCGCATCAGCCCCTGGCACCGTTTCGACGATCCTTCTGACAACCGACGAGGGCTTCCTGGAAACGGCACCATCCAGCATTCTTGGTTCATGGGAGAGCGCCATGTTTGTGGGCGGGATCGACAACGGCCCCGCGCTTCAGCGCGCGGCCTCGCTCGCACTGAGCAGCGGAGGGAAGGCCGAGATCATCTGGCTGCACGGTCCCCAGCCATTTGAGTTTGGAGGCTTGGCCGCGCTGGAACAAACCGTTGAGCGCGCTTCCACGCCTCCGGTTATCCACGCCCTGGCGTTCGAGCTGGGCGTGAACCGTTTGCTGGAAAGGCTCCATCGCCATGGGTCCGTGCTTCCTGCCAGGGCGCGATTTTCCGTCAGTGAAAAAGCCCTGCCAAAGACTTTTTGGGCCACAGTGACGACTCCGCTTCCGACTCATGAGTATCAGCGCGTCTCCACACCTCCCCCTGATGAAGCAGCCGTGCGGACATCGGATCAACTCGCCAGATACGCGGCCTATGAGAGGGTCCTCCGCACATTTGCAGGAACGCGCGAGATCGACGAGGAAGCCGCAAACATCGCAGCACGATACCAATTGGTCACGCCCCTGTCAGGGGCTGTCGTTTTGGAGACCCGTGCGCAATACGAGCAGGCAGGCCTCAAGCCAATTGATCCAAGCACGGCGCCGCAGATTCCAAAAGGAAGCGTGCCTGAACCTTCGGTGGTCGCCCTGCTGGCCCTTGGCATCTCGGCATCACTGACGATGCGCCGCCGCGAGCAAAAGGCCTGATGGAAATCGGGCAAGACCACCTCTTCGTCGCCCGTACCTTGGCCGCCGGACGTATCGTCGTTTG
This sequence comes from Verrucomicrobiaceae bacterium, assembly GCA_031411695.1. Classification (GTDB taxonomy): domain Bacteria; phylum Verrucomicrobiota; class Verrucomicrobiia; order Verrucomicrobiales; family Verrucomicrobiaceae; genus JAIBCL01. Next base: position 35,488 of record JANOBO010000348.1, on the reverse strand, counting down.
GCAGCACATCCACCCCTTTCAAGAATGGTCCCATGGTTTCCTCTGGCATGTCGTCTTTCCGCCCTTGCTCTCGCGGGCATGGCCGGCTTTGCCACGCCCTCTTCGGCTGAGTCGTTTCCGCCTGATCAAATCGAGTTCTTCGAGAAGAACATCCGTCCCCTCCTCGCGGAGAACTGCTTCTCCTGTCATGGACCCGAGAAGCACCAAAACGGACTGCGCGTCGATGGACGGGACGCATTGATCAAGGGCAGCGACTACGGGGCGGTGGTCGATCTCCGAAATCCCGCTGGCAGCAAACTTATCCGCGCCGTGAAACACGCGCCCCGTGTGGAGGCGATGCCGAAGAAGGGCGATGCGCTGAAGCCGGAGCAGATCGCCGCGCTCGAGAAATGGATCGGCATGGGTTTGCCGTGGCCGGAGGAGAAAGCGGCAGTCGCGCACGCGGAGAAGGCGGACTGGACGAAGCATTGGGCGTATCTGCCGGTGAGGAAGCCGATGCTCAGTGCTCAGTCCTCAGAGGGGAGCGGTGCCGTCGATGCGCTCGTGGGCGCGAAGTTGAAGAAGGCGGGACTCGATTTTGCACCAGCCGCAAAACCGGAGGCGCTGATCCGCAGGCTGTACCTCACGCTCACAGGACTGCCGCCGACCTTTGAAGAAGTGGGCGCGTGTCTCGGTGCTTCGGATAAGCCCCATTTGTCCCATGAGTCCTATTCCGCCCTCGTGCAACGCCTCCTCGGCTCGCCCCTATACGGAGAGCGCTGGGCTCGCGTGTGGCTTGATGTCGCGCGCTACGCTGACACCGAGGGCTACACGGCCGGCGGCAAAGACAACAGCTACCCGAACGCCTACACGTATCGGGATTGGGTGGTGAAGGCGCTAAACGCGGACATGCCCTATGATCAGTTCGTGACGCTGCAGCTTGCAGCGGACAAGTTGCAGCACGGAGCCGGGAGCACGGAGCAGGGAGCCAATTCCGAAATCCGAAATCCGAAATCCGAAATTGGGAATCTCGCCGCCTTGGGCTTCCTCACCGTCAACGATTCCTTCCTCGGCGACAGCTTGCTTCAAACAGACGACCGCATCGACGTCGTGAGCCGCGGACTCATGGGCATCACCATCGGCTGCGCGCGCTGCCACGATCACAAGTTCGACCCCATCAAGAGCAAGGACTACTACGCGCTCTATTCCGTCTTCAGCAGCAGCGAATCGACCGAGGACAGCCAACCGATCATCGGCGAGCCATCGGACAAGGCCGCGGTCACCGCATTCCACGAAAAGGTCGGCGAGGTGAAGACGCGGATGAACGCGTTCAAAAAAGAAATTTTCGACGACACGCGCAAGCAAGACCGTCTCCGCGACTACCTCGTCTTCGCGAATCGCGAGCGCGACGTGCAGGACGCCGCATTTCGCGGCAAGGCCGGGCAGGCGAAGCTGCGCGACCGCGTCGCGGATCAATGGCGCGACTTTCTCAACCGCTACGCCTACAGCGCAAAGCCGCATCCCGTGATGCTTGTGTGGCGGGAGTTTGCCTCACTGCCGGAGAAGGACTTCGGTGCCAGGGCAAAGGAAACCGTGAAAATGCTGGGCGCGCCCGCCAGCAAGGTAAACGGCGTGCTGCGCGCCGAGATCGCGAAGCGGCCGCCGCCAAAAGAGTTCGCCGACGTGATCGCGCTCTACGCTGACGTTTTCCTCACCTGCATAGCAGGCAAGGAGCCGGACAACGAAGACTGGCGCGCGGTGCGCGGCCTGCTCATGGATCGCATTTCGCCAATGTCAGTGCCGGTCGAGGGCGTGGACGCTTTCTTCACGCGCAAGGATCGCGAACAGATGACGAAGTTCGAGAATGAGATCAAGAAGATCGAGATGACCTCCCCCGGTGCGCCGATGCGCGCGATGGTGATGACGGACAAGGCAAAGCCGGTGGATGTGCATGTCTTCGTGCGGGGCAATCCGGCGCGTCAGGGCGACCCCGCCCCGCGCGGCTACCCGGGCTTTCTCGGCGGCCAGCAGTTCAAGGACGGCAGCGGACGGCTCGAGCTCGCGCGGCTCATCGCCAGCAAAGACAATCCTCTCACCGCGCGCGTGATCGTGAACCGAGTGTGGATGGCGCACTTTGGCAAACCGCTCGTCAGCCAGACCAGCGACTTCGGCGTGCAGACACCGAAGCCCGAGCAAGCCGAGCTGCTCGACTACCTCGCGGCGACGTTCATGGAGCAAGGCTGGTCATTGAAGAAACTGCACGCTCTGATTCTAAACTCACGCACTTATCAGCAGAGCTCGGAAACCAACGCCGACAAGGATGTGAAGGACGCGGAGAACGCGCTGCTCAGCCGTTTCAACCGCCAGCGTCTCGAGTACGAGACGATGCGTGACTCGATGCTGAAAGTCACCGGCTCGCTCGAAATCGCCAAGCAAGGCGGACGCCCCATCGCGCTCATCGCACCCGATGCCGACACGCGGCGCACGCTCTACCTCGAGGTGGACCGCTACGACCAAGCCACGGTGCCAGCGATGTTTGACTTCGCCAATCCCGACAGCCACAGCCCGCAACGTTTCGTCACCACCGTGCCGCAGCAGACGCTCTTTCTCATGAACAGCCCCTTCATGCGCGCGCGCGCCGAGCAGCTCTCGACTACAAACGCAGCCACCGATACCGCGAAGGAGATCACCGCGCTCTACCGCAAAGTGTTGCTGCGCGATCCCAAGCCCGCCGAATTCAAAGCAGCCTCCCGTTTCCTCTCCGACTCCAAAGACATGCAGAGCAACCCCGCCTTCCTCTGGAGCTACGGGACGATGCGCTTCAAGCAAGCCGACGGAAAGACGAACTTTACCGATTGGAGGCCCTTCACCGTTCTCAATCGCAAACACAACAGCGATACTTGGTCCCACACCGCCACAATCCCAGACAAGGACTGGCATTACGCAATGTGGAATCCTACCGGCGGCCACACCGGCCATGCCGATATAGCGCCAGTCATCCGCTGGACCGCACCGACCGACGACACCATCCGCGTCTTCGGCAAACTCAAAAAGGAAAGCGCGCAAGGCAACGGCGTGCGCGGCTGGATCGTCAGCAGCATGCACGGCATTCTCAAAGACGTACTCGTCGCACCCGCCGCCGAAGAAGTCGTCGGTCTCGGCAAACTCGAAGTGAAAAAAGGCGAGACACTCACCTTCGCCGTCGGCAGCGAAGGCGACACCAACAGCGACAGCTTCAACTGGGCGCCCGAGATCCATCACCTCAACGCCGACGGCACGACCACGTTGCTGACGAACGCCAAGACCGACTTCTGCGGCAAAGACCACTGGCCCCTCAATCGCACAAAGCCGCAATCCCCCGTCTCGCAGCTCGCACAGGTGCTGATGATGTCGAATGAGTTTCAATTTGTGGATTAATCTATGCCCCACCACGCCCCCAATCTCGAACACACCCTTCTCACCCGTCGCCAGTTGCTGAGCCGCGTCGGTATGGGCTTTGGTTCGCTTGCGCTCGGCGACATGCTCGGTGCTGGCAATGCGAGCGCGGCTCTCGATTCGCGCGATCCGTTTGGCGTGCGCAAGCCGCACTTTGAAGCGAAGGCGAAGCGGGTGATCCACTTTTTCATGAACGGCGGGCCGTCGCAGGTCGATACTTTTGATCCGAAGCCGATGCTGACGAAGTACGATGGCAAGGCGCTGCCGAATTTGTTGAAGACCGAGCGGCCCACCGGCGCGGGATTCAAATCACCGTTCACATTCCGCAAGCGCGGACAGAGTGGGCTTGAGGTCAGCGAGGTGTTCGAGGAACTGGGTGAGTTCGCCGATGACCTTTGCGTCATCCGCTCGATGCATGCCGATGTGCCGAATCATGAGCCGTCGCTCGGTTTGATGAACTGCGGTGAGAGCCGGCTGCATCGTCCGAGCTTTGGCTCCTGGATCAATTACGGCCTCGGGTCCGAGAATCGCAATCTGCCGGGCTACATCTCGATGTGCCCCGGCGGGATGCCGATCCGGCGCACGAAGAACTGGCAGTCGGCCTTTTTGCCGAGCGTGTATCAAGGCACTTACATCAACACGAAGGACACGGCGGTGGACAAGCTGGTCGAGTTCATCAAGAACTCATCGCTCGATCTCAAGCAGCAGCGCCGTCAGCTCGATCTGCTCATGGAGCTGAACCAGCAGCATCTCATCGAGCGCCAGCGCGATCAGCAGCTCGACGCGCGCGTGCAGAGCTACGAGCTGGCCTACCGCATGCAGATGGAGGCCACCGATGCGTTCGACATCGAGCAGGAGCCGGAATCGATCCGCAAGATGTACGGTGAAGGCGCCTTCGCAGACCAGACACTCATCGCCAGGCGATTGCTCGAACGCGGGGTGCGGTTCATCCAGCTCTGGACCGGCGACGGCCAGCCGTGGGACAATCACGACGAAATTCTCGATCACAAAAAGCTCGGCGAGAAAGTGGACAAGCCCATCGCCGCCTTCATCCGCGACCTGAAAATGCGCGGCATGTTTGACGACACGCTCATCATCTGGGGCGGTGAGTTTGGCCGCACGCCCGTCGTTGAGCTGCCCTCACCCGGCAACAACAACGGCAAGCTACACGGTCGAGATCACAATCACTACGGCTTCAGCATGTGGCTGGCGGGCGGCGGCGTGAAGGGTGGCTATGCGCACGGCGCGACCGACGAGTTCGGCTTCCAAGCCGTTGAGAATCCGGTGCATGTGCATGATCTCCACGCGACGCTGCTGCATCTCATGGGCTTCGATCACGAAAGGTTCACCTACAAATACGCCGGCCTCGACTTCCGCCTCACCGGTGTGAACGAGTGCAAGGTGGTGAAGGAGGTGCTGGCGTAAAGTGGGGCAAGCATCCTGCTTGCCCCGAGTGCAACCTGGAAGGTTGCACCACTATGCCGACTGCCGGCACGCCTTGATCGTGTTCGCGATCAGCATGGCGATGGTCATCGGTCCAACGCCTCCGGGCACGGGCGTGATGGCGCGGCACTTGGGCGCGACTTCGTTGAAGGCGACGTCCCCGACGAGGCGGTAGCCTTTTTCGGCGATGAGATCGTCCACGCGATTGATGCCGACGTCGATGACGACGGCTCCGTCTCTGACGTGCTCAGCGCAGATAAAATCGGGGCGGCCAATGGCGGCGATGAGGATGTCGGCGGTGCGGGTAATGGCGGCAAGATCGCGGGTGCGCGAGTGCGCGACGGTGACGGTCGCATTGGCCCCCTTCCCTTTCGCCATGAGCAGCAGCGCCATCGGTTTCCCGACGATCATGCTGCGGCCGACGACCACGGCGTGCGCGCCATCGGTCTCGATGCCGGCTTCAATGAGCAGGCGCTGACAGCCGAGCGGCGTGCACGGGACGAAGCCACTCGGGTCCTCGAGCGCGAGCTTGGCGACGTTAAGCGGATGAAAGCCGTCCACATCTTTCGCTGGATGGATGGCGCGCACGATGGCGGCTTCGTCGATGTGCCGAGGCGGCGGGCTTTGCACGAGGATGCCGTGGATGGCGGGGTCGTTGTTGAGTTGCTGCACGAGTGCGAGCAAGTCAGCCTGCGTGGTGTTCGCGGGAAGTTCGTGCTTCACCGAGTGCAGGCCGAGGTCTTTGCACTTTTTGTCCTTCGAGCGGACGTAAGCGCGTGAGGCGGGGTCATCGCCGATGAGCACGACGGCGAGGCCGGGCGTCTTCCCCTGCGCGGCGAGCGCGGCAATGTCCCGCCTGCACTCGATGAGCACTTTCTCGGCGACTTCGGTTCCTTTGATGAGCTGCATGGCGGAGGTTGTCTAGCGCAAGGGCCCGGTGTTGTCGCGGAGCGTCTGCTCGAGCGCGGCGCGTGCCTGCTCGAAGTCCTCATCAGTCATGCGGCGCGGCACGGGGATCAGGCGATCGAGAATGACGCGCACGCGGCTGAAGGGGAGCGGAATCTCGAAGCGATCCCAGGTCGGAAACTTCAGAGAGCGCTCGAATCGAAAATGCAGCGGGAGGACCGGCACGCCCGTGAGCTGAGCCAGCTTGATGACGCCAGGACCGAGTTCATAGCACGGTCCGCGCGGACCGTCCGGTGTGATGCCGATGTCGAGCCCGTCCTTCACCTTTCCAGCCAATGCGACCAGCGCGCTGATGCCTTTCCTCGAGCTCGATCCGCGCGCCGCCTCAAAGCCAAACTCGGCGCAAATATCCGCGATCACCTGCCCGTCACCGCTCGGGCTGCTGAGAATGCAGCCGTGAATGTGCGGGGAGACATGATGATGCATCCACGGCGCGAGGAACATCCGGTTGTGCCAGAACACCCAGATCAGCGGCCCGCGCGGCCGCGAGTGCAGCACACCTGCGCGATCCACAAACTCCACCTTCAGCGTGGCCGCAATGGCGCGGATCAACCCTGCGACAATCTTGCCTGCGTTCTTGATTCGGATCTTGGCCATCGAAAATGCGGATGCCGGTTACAGCCAGCCCGCCTGGCTCAGTCGTCCCGTCAGCTCCATCTGCCGCTCAAGTTGCGCGGCATACAGGGCCGCGCGTTTCTTGTCCGGCTTGCAGCGCGTCTTCTCATCGGGCGTCACGAGCTGCTTGCACAGTTTCTCGTAGCTGATCTTGCCGCCAGCCTGCGCATATGCGGCCTGGACCGCGCCGCCGAGCGCCGCGCCTTCGGAAGTGGTGAGGGTGACGACCTCGGCGTTGAAAGCATCGGCCGCCATCTGCCGCCACACGGCGCTCTTGCTGCCGCCCCCGGTGAGACGGATTTCCTTTGGCGACATGCCGAGATCGCGAAAGCGCTTCAGGCCGTACGCCAGACCCAGTGTCGCGCCCTCCATCGCGGCGCGGGCAAAGTGCGCGGGCGTGGTGTTCATCGTCCTCATACCGTGCATGACGCCGGTGCCGTTTGGGAGGCTCGGCGTGCGTTCGCCATTCAAATAAGGCAGCATGAGCAGGCCGTCCGCTCCAGCAGGCACGCTCATCACGGCGGCTTCAAGTTTCTTGTGATCCCATCCGAACACGGTGCGCATCTGCTCAGTGACGACGGTGACGTTCATCGTGCAAACGAGCGGCAGCCATTGATCCGTGCTGTCGCAAAACGCGGCCACCTCACCCTGGCCATCCACCACTGGCGCGGCGGCCACGCCGTAGAGTGTGCCGCTGGTGCCGAGGCTGGCGGTGACGACGCCGGGCTTGATGTTGCCGGTGCCGATCGCCCCCATCATGTTGTCGCCGCCGCCTGCGCTGATGATGACGTCATCGCCAAGGCCCCACTTCTTCGCGAGATCGGCGCGCAGCGTGCCGTGGATCGAGCGGGAGGAGCCCAGCGGAGGGAGCATGTCGCGCACACGCGGGTCGATGAAGTCGGTGATCTCGTGGCACCACTGGCGCGTGCGCACATTGAGGATGCCCATGCCGGAGGCGTCGCCGTATTCCATGCGCTTCACGCCGGAGAGCCAGAAGTTGATGTAGTCGTGCGGCAGCAGGATGGTTTTCGTCTTCGTAAAATTCTTCGGCTCCTGCTGTTTCATCCACAGCAGCTTCGGGATGGTGTAGCCGGGCAGCATGGCATTACCCGCCAGGTGGATGACGCCCTGCTGACCGCCAAACTCATGCGCGATCTGCTCACACTGCGCCTGCGTGGATGTGTCGCACCACAGCTTCGCGGGCCGCACGACCTGATCCTTCGCATCCAGCGCGACGAGTCCGTGCTGCTGTCCGCTCACGCCGATGCCGCGGATGAGGTTCTTTTTCTTGCCCAGCTTCGCGAGGCAGGCAGCGACGCTGGCCTCGACAGCATTGACCCAAGATTGCGGATGCTGCTCGAGATGTCCGGCGGGCAGTCCTTTGATCAGGTCGTAGCTCTGGCTGGCGCTGGCGAGTATCTTGCCGGACTCGAGGTCGAGGATGATGGCCTTGGTGCTCTGGGTGCCGCTGTCGATGCCGAGGAAATACATGGTGGGGGACGGTTCGGTGGAGTTGGGAAAGACAGCATCAGAGACGGGAACCGGGATTTCTCAATGAGTTTGGCTGCCAACGCCTGAGCTGCACCGCCAAGTAGGCGCGCAGACATGGAGCTGTTTTTCAGATGCCACACGGCGGAAAGCGGGTACTCTCCGACGCATGGTCAAAAAACTACTCCACACGCGCTATCGCGTGGACGATCTGGAAAAAACCGTGAAGTTCTACACCTCGGTGCTTGGCCTCGAGGAGATCCGGCGTCACAAGAGCCCGCGCGGCTCCGAGTTGGTGTTTCTGAAAACGCCGAACAGCGACGAACTCATCGAGATTTGCAGCTATCCTGCCAGCGGTCCGGTTTCGTTTTGCGCGGACCTCACCCACCTCGCCTTCGAGGTGGAGGACCTCGAGGCGTTTGCAAAACACGCCGCGGCGCTGGGTTACCCGCTCTCGGACGGCCCCACCGCGAGCAGCAGCGGCACATTTGCTTTCATTGACGCGCCGGAGGGCTTTGAGATAGAGTTGATCCAATATCGAAATTAAATCCTTGGTCCGCTCCGCCAGAAGGGAGAACGCCGGGACATCCTCACACACATGGACTTTGACTGGCTCGACGCCGCATTCGACCTCACGCCTCTCCCGCCGAGGGACATCGAGGAAAGCTTCGAGGATCCATTCTCGCTCAAGCTCCTGCCGGACGGGCACAATGACGAATCCGGCGCGCGGTATTACTGCCTGGGAAAGTCGCTCAACGGCAAGCCGGTTTTCAGCGTGTTCTGGACGGATGGGAAACGTTACCGCGTGATTTTTGCGCGGCAGATGACGCCGATGGAGTCCGACTTTTACGAACGCAAACGAGCTGAGGAACTTTAAACCACCGTGAAGACCGACCCGCCAACACAACGCTCCGCCGGCAGTCCGGATGAACCCCCGCAGGTCATCCGCGCGTGGAGAGAAGTGCCACCTTTCGAGTCTGACGAGGATGAAGCGCGTTTTTGGGCCACTCACCAATTGGAGGCGCGGCTCATGCAGATGTCCATGCATCGGCCCGACGTGCGGGAGTCCACCACGATCACGCTGCGCTTCGATCCACGGATGCTCTCCCGCATCAAGCGCATCGCCCGCAGCCGTTACCTGAACTACCAAAGCATGATCAAGCATTGGCTGAGTGAGCGGCTGGAGCAGGAGTTGAAGGAATAGGGTCCCCAGACCGTCCTCCCCTTCACTGTGGCAGCTCGTTTGATGGCACTGACGCGGAACGCATCTTTTTGGCGGGCGCTCGTCATCGTCTGGTTTTGCGCGCTGTTTGTCGTCTCCTCCCTCTCGCGTCTGCCGCCAGGTCCGCAGATCGCGAACTTCGACAAGATCGAGCACACGGTCTTCTATGCGCTGGGCGGCACCTGTTTTTACCTCGCCAGACGGTTCAAAAACCATGCGCTCTCCGGCATTCGCGCGTCACTCGCCACGATGCTCTTTTGCATGGCGGTCGGCGCGTTCGATGAGTTTCATCAGTCCTTCGTTCCCAATCGCAGCGGCAACGATCTCTTTGACTGGCTGGCCGACACGCTCGGCGGCGTGTTTGGGTCCGTGGCGGGTTGGATCTCCTTTCACATCCTCGCGCAGCGCAGGGGCAGATGATGGGCTCAACGCCGCGTTTCGGCGCGGTCAGGCCAGCAGTTTCTCGGCAAGCGCCAAGTCCGCCGGGAAGGTGATCTTGAGGTTCGGCGTGGTGTTTTCGATGACATGCACGCGCACGCCCACCATCTGCATGGCAGACGCCTCGTCGGTCACCAGCAACTTCTCGCGCATGACCTTCTCGTAGGCTGTGAGCAACAGCTCGCGCGCAAAGACCTGCGGCGTCTCCATCACCCACATACCTTTGCGCTCCACCGCATCCGTGATGCAGCCTGCATCATCCGCGCGCTTCAGCGTCTCCGTCACGGGTCGCGCGCACGCCACCGCACCCAGCTCGCGCGCGGCCCTCACGCACTTGCCGATCTGCGCGCTTGTGATGAGCGGCCGTCCGCCATCGTGCACAGCGATGATGTCAGCCGCGGGATCTGCCGCGCTAATGCCATTCCAAACGGACAGATGGCGCTCGGCTCCACCCGGCACCATACGTCGCAGCTTGCTTAGCCTCGTGCGCCATGACTCAACGGCGCGCGCAGTTTCCTCACCGGCCACCACGATGATCTCGCCGACATCACCGCAGCCCTCAAACGCCAGCAGCGTGCGGAGCAAAACGGGCACACCAGCCAGCGGAACGAGCAGCTTGTCGAAGCCCATGCGACGGCTGCTGCCTGCGGCGACGATGATGGCGCTGACGTTGAACAAAGTTCCCGGTTCCTGGTTCCCGGTTCCCGGTTTTGAGTTCACGGACGCTTGGCTCTGATTCGTGGCTGCGGGTTCTTCGTTCATGGTTTCCCTTTCAGAGCAGGCCATCGCATAGGCTCACCATCCACCCTCAAAATCCGGGAACCGCGAACCACCAACCTCATTGCAACCTCTTCCCGACTTCCGCCGACAGCGTCTTGCCATCCGCGCGACCGCCCGTGCGCTCCTGCAGCACCTTCATCACCGCACCCATGTCCTTTTTTGAGGTCGCGCCGAACTCGGTGATCACCGTGTCAACCAACTGGGAGATCTCATCCGCGCTCATCGCGGCAGGAAGATACTTTTCGAGCACGGCGATCTCGGCCTTCTCCGTGCCGGCGAGGTCGTGGCGGTTTGCGCTCTCGTAGCTGGCCACGGAGTCCTGGCGTTTTTTGATCTCCTTGCGGATGACCGGAATCGCGTCTGCGTCTGCCAGCTCACCGTCCGCGCCGAGCTTCTCGATGGCAGCGTATTTCAACGCGGACTTCAGCGCGCGCACCACGTTCAGCGCCACGGTGTCCTTGGCGCGCATGGCGGTCTTGATGTCTTCGACGAGGCGTTCGTTGATGGTGCTCATGGTTGGAAAAAGGCAGTTGAATTTTCGGGCGGTGATTCTCGCCACTGCGTTTCTGTTGTCCAATGCAAAGGTGCGTCTGCGCCCTGAGCTGTGAGCCTCTAGCGGCCAAGCGCGACCTGCGCGATCTCGCGCCCGCGTGCGGCGGCCATTGAGTAGTGGCCGTCCGTTTCGGTCCAGTGCGGGATCACATTCGGCAGACGTGCGGCGACTTTCTCCGCGTAGCTGAAGGGGATGTTCTTGTCCTCCCGGCCATGCCACATGTGGACGGGATGGCGGATGTCGGCGAGATCGAAGCCCCAGTCCTCGAGGTAGAGATCCGCGTCGGCCTGGACGTGGCTCACGCTCTGGCGGATCGACTGCCGGAAGCCTTCCGAAACAACGTGCAGGATCTGTTCATCACTCATGACGCGTTGATCCTCGGAATTCAAAAGTCCAAGCAGCAGGCGCATGGGCAAGTCGCCCGGACGCTGGCGAGAGACCCGCGCGCCGACGTGAAACACAGGCGCCATCATGAAGGTCAGGTAACGCCGCAGCACGAGCATCACGCGATAAGGCCAGAACAAGTCCCGCGTGCCGAACACTCGCAGGGGCGGCGCGCCGCAAACGATGGAGGCTGAGAGCAACCGGTCCGGAAGCGCAAATGCGGTGGCCAACACATACGGGCCGCCGCCGGAAACTCCGAAGGCGTGAAACCGATCGAACCCGAGATGCGCCGCCATTTCCACCAGCAAGGGCGGCCAGTCGAGCAGCCGCCGGCCGGGATGAAAGTCAGACTGGCCGAGCCCCGGACGATCCGGCGAGATGATGCGCAGGCCTAGCTCGCGCCCTGCGGCATCCATCAGCGAGCCCTGGATGCCGGCGCTGGGCCAGCCGTGGAAATAGAAGGCAGGCGCGCCGTTGGCATCGCCGTATTCAGCGTAGGCGAGGGTGCGACCCGACGAGAGTTTGATAAGATGCATGCGGCTGCCGGGCTGGGAAGGGAGCAACGGAAGCAAGAACTAGGAGCCGCGCGAATTGATTTTCTCGAGACATCCCCGTGCCACCGAGCGGATTCCGCTCTCTCCCAGCAGCGCGCTTTTTACCGGCCTGCGTTTGCGAAGGAGTCCGAACTGCGTGACCGCATGCTCTTCCAAGTGCGCAACGGCCTCTTCCACTGAGTCGGTGAACTTGATGAGGTCGAGATCGCCCTCGCTGATGGTTCCGCTGGCGACCATGCCGTGGATGAAGTCGCAGAGATCGCCCCAGTACTCGCGCCCCATCACGACGATGGGAAAGTTCCGCACCTTGCCCGTTTGAATGAGGGTGAGCGCCTCGAACATCTCATCCATCGTGCCGAAGCCTCCGGGCATGATGACGAAGCCGTAGCTGTATTTCATCAGCAGCGTCTTGCGCACGAAGAAGTGGTTCATCGTCACGCAGCGGTCGAGGTAGGGGCTGGGCATCTGCTCAAAAGGCAGCTTGATGTTGCAGCCGACGCTGGGGCCGCCGACATCACGCGCGCCGCGGTTTGCCGCCTCCATGATGCCCGGGCCGCCGCCGGTCATCACCGTGAAGCCCATCTTCGAAATGGCCGCGCCCATCTCGCGCGTCAGCTTGTAGTAGGGGTGGTCTTCCTTGAAGCGTGCGGAGCCGAACACGGTGATGCACGGCCCCACAAAATGCAGCGCGCGAAAGCCGCGCAGAAAATCCGCAGCCACGCTCATGAGCAGGCTGAGATCACGCAGCCGCGCGTTCGGACCGCTGAGCAGCGCCCGGTCTTCGAGCTGTCCGAGGAAGGAGTCCTCCTCTTTTTCCTTTGCCAGCGAGGTCTGGGGGATCTTCGGCTCTGTCGTCGCGCCGTCAGCGTCAGGGGTGCTCATGGGATGCGGTGCGTGCGCGCGGGCAGGTTGGGAATGGGCATCGTGCGTGAAAAACATGCTAACGGCCCCGCTCCGTTGTGTCGAAGGCTTTCACGGCGGGCGAGACACCACCGCCCCGCTCCCTGGAGAGTGGCTCGGCTCACTTGGTGATGACGCGCAGCTGTAGCTCGATCAGATCGTTCACGAGATGTCCGGCGAGACGCTCGAAGAATTTGCCGGAGCCGTAGAGCACGTTCCATTCGGTGCGGTCAATGGCCAGTGCAGCCTGCGCGGCCGGCTTTCCCTCAGGGGTGAGGCCTGCGCTGGCCAGAAACTCGACAGGGCGCGTGATGCCTTTCAGCGTGAGGGCGGCCTTCACTTGGAGATTGCACGCGCCAGCAGCCGCACCATGCACGGGCGCGGCCGCCCGAATCTCCACGCGCGCCTCGGGGTGCAGGGCGACGTCAAAAAAATCGTCGCTCTTCAAATGGCCGACGAGGACATCGTGCAGCCTGTCTCCGGCGAGATCCACGCACGCGATGGAGTTCATGTCGATGACCAACACGCCGCCGCGAAGCTGCCCGCCGGCAAACTCGAGCCGGCCGCTTTTGAATGCGAGCGTGCCCGAGTGCTTGTTCAGCAAATTGCGACCGAGCCACTCGATGCGGCTCTCCGCGAGGTCGATGTCGAGATGACCGTCAGCAGGAGCCACCGCCGTTTCTTCCGCTGGCTTTCCTTTTTCGATGGAAAGCGCAGCTGCCTGACAACCCGCGAAACCCTCACGGAGTTCGCTGACGTTCTGATAACCGGCACGCGCGAGTTTTTCCGCCGCCATCCGTGACTCGAAGCTGCGGTCCGACGCGCCGTAAACACAGACCGGCGCGTTCTTGTCAGGGGCGATGTCGTTCATGCGCTGGAGAAACGCCACTTCGAACACGCAGTTGTTCTTCGCGCCGGTCAGGTGCGCGACGTGGTAGTCCTCCTCAAGGCGGACATCGAGGAGGAGAGGTGGGTTGGCGGATTTGAGGCTGCCGGAGAACTCGAGAGGAGAGAGGAGAGATGGAGAGTCCATGACGGGTGGATGAATCGGGTTGAGGAGGGGAGGATGATTGATTTTTATGGGAATCTTACGACAGCCGAAGGCTAAAAGTCTCGTTCGCGATGCGCTCAAGATGACTGAGCGGCGCAGGACTGAAGCCAGAACTGCGTGAAGTGCTTTAAGGTGTAGGACATAAGTCATTGCGTGCCGCAAAGGCTAGGCGGAGGTTTCCGGCGTGTGTAATTGCAACGACAGCCCATCCAGCGCGCAACATGACGCGGCCTGAGCAACTCCCGACGATGGAGCGGGGCGCGGACCGTGACGCGCGTGAGATGTCGGCGGAACATCTGCGCTATCGTGTGGTCACCAGCGAGTCTGGCCTCACCGCGCTGGCACCGCACTGGGATGCGTTGCTGGAGCGCTGCGCGGTGCGCACGCCGTTCATGACGTGGGACTGGGTGAGCCTGTGGTGGGCGGAGCATCACAAGGGCGCGCGCCTTTGCGTGGCTGTGGTGGAAGATGCGCGAGGCGGAGCGCCATTGGCCATCGCGCCGCTCATGATCGGGCGTCAGCCCGGCGGGCCGCGCAAGGCGCTGCGGCACCTCACCTTCATCGGCTGCATCGGCGACGATGCCTCGCAGGGAATGGACTTCCTCGTGCCGCGCGGATCTGAGGCCACGCTCACGCCGATGCTGTGCCGCGTGTTTCGTGATCAGGTGCTGCATTGGGATGTGATCGACCTGCCGTGCATCCACGAAGAATCTCCGAACCTGCCGCTGCTGCGGACCGCGCTCGGCCGGTTCGTCAGCAGCGGAGAGCGCAACGCGTCGGAGAAATCTTACCTCATGGATCTTCCGACGACGTGGGAGGAGCAGATGCAGACGTGGAAGAGCAAGACGCGCGTGAGCTTCCGCACGAAGTGGGGCAAGCTCTTGGACGAAAACGCCGGCCGCGCTCTTTCCGGCGGCCGCGAGCTGTCGTTCGACGCGGCCTTCGAGGAACTGTGGCGGCTCCACGCCGCGAGGTTCGAGGGCAGGCGCAGCGATTTCCTGAATCCCGCGATGAAGAGACTGCAGCAGGAAATCATCCGGCGCTGGGCACCATCCGGCCGCGTCGCCATTCCATTGCTCGAGGCGGACGGGAAGATCATCGCGGCGCATTACGGCTTCTGCATGTTCGGAAAGTATTGGAGCTACCAGACGGGCTTCGATCCGGCATACGCGCATCTTTCCGCAGGCAGGCTATCACTCGGCTGGACGGCACGGCGGGCCATCGAGCTGGGGCTGCGTGAGATGGACCACATGCCAGGCGACGCGCGGTATAAGCAGGAATGGTCCACACGCACGCGCACGGTCGTGTACCTGGAGGCGTTCAATTACCTCAGCCTGACGTCCGTGATGTTCCGCACCGTGCGCGCGCTGAATCGTCTGAGCCCGCCCGTGGAGCCGGGCCCGGATGCCGCCGCCATTCATGAGCAGCATTCAGCGCCCGCGCGCTCCACCATCGACGCGCATTCGGCGGTGTTCATCGATGTGCTGCGCGGGCTTGCTGCGCTGGGCGTTCTGATCACGCATGGGATCGATCTTGGTCTGGCTGGAGCCTTCGGCGGGGATCTTCAAAACGCGCCGGCGGGGTGGCGATGGGTGGGCGCCACGATCGGACACGGCAGCCTCCTGGTCTGGTGCTTCTTCGTTTTGTCAGGCCTGTGCATTCATGACTCCATCGCGCGCGCCATGGCCGGAGGGCATCTCGATTGGCGGCGCTATGCAGTGGCGCGCGTCACACGCATTTATCCCTTGTTTCTCCTCGGGCTCGCTCTCGCGTGCGCCGTCTGGTGGGTGGCGCTGAGACCGGACGGCGCGCACTTTGCATGGCCGCAGTTTGTCTCCAGCCTGCTGAGCCTGCAGATCCTCACGAACACCTTCCCGGCCTTCGACCCTTCGTGGAGTCTCAGCAATGAGATGATCTATTACTTCGCGTGGCCGCTCGCGTTCATCCTGCTCGGCGGGCGCGCGGCGCGTGCCTTTCAGTGGTCACTCGGCGTGTCCATGCTAGGAGCGGCGGGCATCTTCATCCTGTGGAAGGTGTTCCACCGATTTGAGCAGAGCACGTTCGTCGCCGGCGTGTGGTCGCTGCTGGTGCTTTATCCGCTCTGGCTTTGGGGCGCGCGGCTGGCCACGAAAGGCGGACCGTCTGGCGTGCGCATGAACCGCGCTCTGTGGTCGCTCTCCATTCCGCTGTGCCTCATCTCGGAGGCAGTGCTCGCGTATGCGAAATTCCTCAACAGCCCGCAGTGGGCGCTGGACTTTGCCGGGATCACCGCGATCCCCGGGCTGGCGATGCTCATCGGCGGCGCGCACCATTTGCACCTGGCCAGCAAGGAGTGGCTGCGGCCCGTCGCACGCTGGCTCGGGCTGTTCAGCTACCCGTGTTATGTGCTGCACCTGCAGTTGATGATCCTCATCGAGCGGCTCGTGATCCCCAGGCTCGGCGGTGCGTTCATTCACCATCCGATCCTACACTCGGCGGCGCTCATCGTTCCGACCACGCTTTGCCTCGCGCTCATCGGGCCGTGGCTGGAGAATAAAACGATGCGCTGGAGAGGCGGCGTGCTGGCCCGGCAGGAGGCAAGAAGGCTGTAGAAGAAATCCGAAAACCGGCCACTGGCCGGTTCTACAGCAAGGCACTCGCGTTCGTTGCAGATCGGCTCATTGAGCCGGTTGGCAGGCCGTGAGACGCTTTTCAACAACGTGCTAGCGCTCCAGCCAAAGAAGCTGCCGCTTGAGGTCCATGGTGAGGCGGTAGTCTTTGAAGAAGAACGAGCCCACGCGCGCGCCGCCCGGCGCGATGGCGATCTCGGCATCGGTATGCGGAGGGCCGAGACCTTCGAGTTTCTTGAGGGTGGCCAGCTTCACGCCGACCTCATTGACATCCGCCATGCCGCCGATGGCGGTGTTGATCATGCCTGGCTTGACTGCCTTCGCGATGCGGAGCACATCGAGTTCCGCAGCGAGACCCTCGTCGATCTCCACACCGAAAGCCGATCCCGTGTCCACGAGCGCCAGCCAGCGGATGCCACGGGACTCGAGCACCACATTGGGCAGACCTGCCTCCATGACCAAAGGCATGCTCCAGGCACTGGAGCCCTTCTTCGGTGGTGTGAAGTCCTCCTTGAAACCAAAGGTCATCTTATGCGCGGGATAGTCGATCATGACGTAGCGGCACCACTGGCGCACCATGTCGAAGCCGAGCAGGTCCATGCTCACCTTCTCCTTCATCAGCGGGCCCATGCGCGTTTCATTTTGATTCACGCGCACGAGGCAGAGCTGCTTGGTGAGCTGCGTGGGGCCAAAGCTCAGCGGCGAGAACAATCCGGCCAGCATCCGCTCCTTCCCCATCACGCCCATCACCGTGATGTTCGTCGTGCGCGGATCCACGATGCCCATGCGCGTCTTCACCGCCGTCTCCGCATCGATCAAGGAAACCATCGCGCCGGAGTCGAACATCAGGGCGGTGGGCTCGGTGGAGCCATTGAGCCAGCAGCGCAGCGTTGGGATCACCGAGTTCACGGCGAGCTGCACCGTCACCGAGGGAGCGCCGTTCACCTTCGCGTCATAAGAGATGCCGCGTCCGCGCTGCACCACGCCGAGTTCGGCCGGGGCCTTCACCTGCTTCTCCAGATTCCGCATCACGGCGTCAGGCACCGGCGCGTATTTCGGCGTCACCGTACAGGCAGCCAGGCACACCGCGAGCGCGAGCAGGCAAAGGAGGAGTGAGGCGGCACGTCGAAACATCGCCTGCATTAGACACCCATCACGCCCGCTTTTGCAAAACTATTTGATCGCGCGGCCATCTTTGCCCTCATCCGCACGGGGCTGCGCGCTCTTGGCCCAGCCTTGACGACGTGGCCGGGTACCCGCATTCTACGCGACTGCCGGGACGATCCGCCGACAGCGCTCCGCACCCACTTTCTCATGGCACGCCCCCACGCATTCCTCAAGCCGCTCGCCTGCATCCTCGTCGTTTGTTTTGGAGCATGCAGCCCGGTGGGCGCGCAGGATGAAACGACCGTCAAAGGGGCGCTGCGTGCCGAGCCGGTCGAGGAGCCGGCTCCGGCAAAGGTTTCCCTGAAGGCAGAGCCGGTGGAGGAAGTCGTCCCCGGCAAGCTCTCCGCCGAGATGCCGAAGGAGGATCCGAGGAAAGATCTCGTGGCGTCATGGAAGACGCAGAGCAACGCACGCATCCTCACGCTGAACATCCCGGCGCCGCGAGGGCAGATCGTGGACCGCAACGGAATCCCGCTGGCGCAGAATCGCGTGGTTCAATATCTGGCGCTGAACTTCCCGCACTTCGAGAAGGCCACGGCGCGACAGGTGCTGGATTTTGCGCACACAAAGATCGCCAATGCAAACCGCGCGCTGGGCAGAAACTGGATGCTCTCCGACGAGGTGCTGGTCCGCCATTATGAAAACCGCCGCTGGCTGCCGCTGGTCTTTTCCATCGAGGAGAAAATGAACGTGGAGCTGTCGCAGGCGGACCAGGAAAAAATCAAGCCGCTGCTCGGCAACGGCCTCTTCCTTCAGCCCGCGTATCTGCGGCACTACCCGAAGGACGAAACCGCATGCCACATCATCGGCTACGCGGGAAAGATGCGCCCGCTGCCTGTCGCGCCGATTCAGGATGGGGATCCCATCTTTGAGGAACTCGAAGGGCGCGAGGGCTTGGAGGTGACGTTCAACGCGGATCTGACCGGCACGCCGGGAACCATCAACGTCCTGTTCAGCCCGGAGGGCAAGGAGCTGTCCAAAGAGACGCTGCGCCGACCCGTGCCGGGCCACAACGTGGTCACCACGCTGGACTACAACTACCAAAAGTACGCCGAGAACGCGCTGATCAAGAATGCGCGCAATGGTGGCGCGATGGTCGTGATGGATGTGCGCAGCGGCGATGTGCTGGCGATGGCTTCGAATCCTGGATTTAACTTGAATGACTTCATCCCCGGCATCTCACAGGCGAAGCTGACCGCGCTGAACACTGACCCGCGCCTGCCCACTTTCGCGCGCACGTTTCGCGGCGGCTATCCTCCGGCATCGACGTTCAAGGCCGTCGTCGCCCTCGCCGGGCTGGACAGCGGCGCCTTCACGGCGAAGACGACGTACGACTGCGATTCGTCGTACTCGATCGGCAACCGTGTCTTCCACAACTGGGCGAAGGAGGGCGAGGGCTCGATGACCGTCGTCAACGCCATCAAGCGCTCCTGCAACACTTGGTTCTACCAAGCCGGCCTCGAGACAGGCGCCGATGCGCTGGTGTCGATGGCCACAAGAATGGGTTTCGGCGAAAAGACCGGGCTGCCACTGAAGGCGGAGGAAGCCGGCTTTCTGCCGACAAACGCATACATGCTGCAACGCTTGGGTCACAAATTTCTGGGCGGCGACATCGCCAACATGTCGATCGGACAAGGCCGCGTGCTGGCCACGCCGATCCAAGTTTGCCAGTCGATGGCCGCGCTCGCAGACGGACAGAACATGCCGCAGGTGCGGCTGGTGAAGCAGATCCAGGATCTGAACGAGCATGTGATCAAGGCGTTCCCCCCGCAGGTCCGCAAGCGCGTCAGTCTGCGGGACGAGGTGCGGGCGCCGGTCGTCAAAGGCATGATCGCCGTGGTCTCCGGTGACAACGGCACGGGCGCGCGCGCGGGCATCAAGCAGGCGCAGGTGGCGGGCAAGACAGGCACCGCGCAGTGGAAGTTTGCGGATAATCCCGAAAAGCGCCGGAATCTGGCGTGGTTCACCGGCTTCGTGCCGGCAAACAATCCGGTGTATGCCTTCTGCGTGGTCTATGAAGGCGCGCCGGCGGAAGACGTGAGCGGGGGCAAGAAAGCCGCGCCCATCGTCCATGAGGTCCTGACCAAAATTTACGAGAACGCATCGCCGGATGATCCGCTCGTGCTTGCCGCAAAGGACGCGCCGAAGGCCCAGCTCGTGAATGAGGACGACGAGGATGAAGCTGAATCCGCGCCGCGCGCGAAGAAGCCGCAGACAGATGCGAACGCGCCGAAGGCCCGCGTGCCAGCTCCGGCGGATGAGACCAAGGGAGTGAAGGGCTTTTTCCGCAAACTGTTCGGCAGATGATCGACACCGCGTTGCGCGCACCATCGCAGCGTTGCCTCTCCGCCGTCACCCACCGCGCCACCTCGTTTCTCCCATGCAAGTGCTCATCGCCACGCTTTGTGATTCAGCCGCCGACTATCAGGGGAAGCTCTCTCTGCTCGGCGCGTTTGACACGCTGTGCGCGCGGGAGCTGCCAGTCATCCATCCGCAGTGCTCCTTGGCGCTGCGCATCAGCTACGATCCGCAGGACGCGGGCCGCCACGAGATGCGCATCCGCTGCGTCGATCCGAATGACAAGGAATGCCTGCCGCCCTTCGAGCCTGTGATCGATGTGGCCTTTCCGACACCGTTCCTCCCTTTCGTGACGCGCAATCTCGTGCTCAACCTTCAGCGCGTGAAGTTCGACCGGGCCGGGCTCTACCGTTTCGTCGTCGAGAACAATGGCCGCACGCTGATCTCCATTCCCCTGCGCGTGACCCTGTTTGACGAATCTCGCTCCGCCACCGGTCCGGCGGGCTAGCCTGATCCGAACCATTCTTGCATCATGGAATCTACCGAAGCACCCACCAAGAGCGGCACTCCCGTGCGCCAACTGTCCGTGTTCCTCCACAACCGC
This sequence comes from Verrucomicrobiaceae bacterium, assembly GCA_031411695.1. Taxonomy (GTDB): domain Bacteria; phylum Verrucomicrobiota; class Verrucomicrobiia; order Verrucomicrobiales; family Verrucomicrobiaceae; genus JAIBCL01. The sequence goes on along the minus strand of JANOBO010000348.1, from coordinate 15,002 downwards.
GTCGGCTCGCTGATGGCCCTCGTGAAACTGCTGCACGAGAACTCCATCGAGGTTCTCGGCCTCAGTGTGCAGGAATCCACCGAACTAACCCTGGCCCGCCTCGTCGTGACGGATCCCGACACTGCGGAGACCTTGTTCATGGAAAAAGGCATCGCCTACGCATCCTGTGTGCTCACGATTGCGCGGTTGCATCCGGTGAACGGCACGCTCGTGCATTGCCTCTCCACGCTTCTCGCCGCAGAGATCAACATCCACTTCAGCTACCCGCTGCTCGTGCGGCCGGATGAGTTCCCTCTGCTGGCCCTCTATCTCGATGAGCCGGACATGGGCAGCAACGCTCTGCATAACGCTGGCTTCCGCGTGATGCTCCAGGAGGACTTGAGCCGATAGCTCCGCGGGAAATCCTGCCGTCCCCGCACGCAAACAGTTGCCAGCAGAGCGTTCCCCGGCGGAAAGTACGCGATGGAAAAGACGCAGCAGCCCGGCGGCACCGCGAGGACGGAGATCATCCTGTTCATCTCGGCAGTCGTGATTTACACAGGGATGGCCATCGCCCTCCACTCCGACACGCTCATCTGGGATGAGGCCCGCTACATCGAATGCGCGGGGAACCTGTCGAAAGGCTGGCTCGCATCCGAAAACAACACCGACTTCGTCAACGGCCCCGGCTATCCGGCGATGCTCTGGCCGTTTGTCGCCGCCAAGGTCTCGCTGCTGTGGCCGCGCATACTCAATGGGCTGCTCGTCGCTCTCGCCGCCGTGCTGCTCCATCGCACGGTGCGCCACTACGCGGGCTCGCGCTGGGCGCTCGCCGCGTCCCTGCTGGTGATGCTGCATCCGAATCTGCTGCGGCTCGGCCCCTACATCATGACCGAGCCGCTCACGACGTTTTGGATCTGCGCGTTTTTGTGGAGCTTCACGCACGCGTTGCGCGCCCCAGGCCGCGCGACGCGTTGGATCGTCCTCGCGGCCTTTACGTTCGGCTGCCTCATCATGACGCGCGTGATCTTCGGCCATGTCGTGTTGGTGATGCTGGCCGGCGCGCTCGTCGCGATGCCTTTCCTGCGGACCCTGCGAATCGTGCTCGCGCGCACCGCACTCATCGCGGCGCTGGCGTTTTCGCTTTGCATCCCCTACCTCGCCTACACGCGGGCGCACACGGGCCATCTCATGTGCTGGTCCACGAATGGCGGCGAGCTGCTCTACTGGATGACCAGCCATCAGCCTGGAGAGAACGGCCACTGGTTCAGCTACGATGATGCCACCACGCTTCCGGAGCTGGCACCGAATCACAAGGCCTTCATCGAGCGCGTGAACAAGCTCTCCGTTCCCGAGCGTGAGGCCGAATTCTCGAAGGAGGCGCGCGAGCAGTTTCTCTCATCGCCCGCCGCCGTGGCAAAAAATTGGATCGCAAACATCTCGCGTCTTCTCTTCGGACTGCCGCGCTCGTTTCAGCCGGAGGAGATCGTGTCGGTGCCCATCATCCTCTTCAACACGCCGCTTCTTTTCCTCGTGCCCACCGCGCTGTTGCTGGCCTTGAGAAAGCCGCGCGCCGTTCCGCCGGAGATCATCATTTTATTCTGCATCGCGCTGGTCTATCTCGGCGGCAGCACGCTGGCCTCCGGCCTGCCGCGGTACTTTCTGATCATCACACCGATGCTGTGGCTCTTCGTCGGCGCGGTGCTGCAAAGGACCGTGCGCGTCGAGCTGCGTGCGGACTGATGCGCGCGGCTCAGAGCAGGCCGAGCGGATTCTCCCGCGTCTTCAGCGGCCATGTCACGCGCTGGCCATTGAGCCGGTGGGACTCAAACACCGCGCAGATCATCTCGATGGTGACGCGGCCGTCTTCAGCCGAGCAAAGCGGCTGACGATCACCGCCCATGCATGCCAGCAAGTCGCGCGCCCCGACCAGATGGCCCATGACTTCCTTGCCAATGTTTGGCAACGGCTCCGGCCTGCCGATGCCGGCCGTGCTGATCGTCGTCCACACACGCGGCTCCGTGATCGGCTGAAACGGACTGCCCGCGCAAAAATGCGCCGGTGGATCGCCGTCCGTGCGCAGATCGATGATGCCCATCGTGCCGATGATCTGCACGCCGAATCCCGCCTGCTTCACACCCGCATCGTGGATCGAATCAAAGAACACCGGGATGCCGCTCTCCATTTCGAATCGCGCGTGGACTTCATTTCCGGCGAGCGGCCCGATGCCTTCGTCGCCCGCCTTCACATCCGCCTTGGTGACCGGCGCGCCGTTCTGCAGGACGAGGGCGGAACACGCGACGGGCTTGCCGGCAAAGAAGCAGGCGAGATTGAAAAGGTGACAGCCGAGCACCCACAGGTCGAGCGATCCGCCGCGCGCGTCCTCCTTGCCACGCACGCGAATTTCCAACACGCGGCCCGCCTCCCCGTCCTTGATGGCCTGCGCGATGACCGGCAGCACCGGGTGCCATCGATTCCGGTGCGCGATCGCGAGCTTCACGCCCCTGCGCCCGCACGCCGCCACGATCTCATCCGCCTCGGCGGGCGAGCGGCAGAAGGGTTTCTCCATGTAAATCCCGCTTACACCGGACTCGACGGCGGCCAGGCACATGTCGCGATGTTGATCGACGTGCCGCGGACCGATGGCCACCACGTCGGGCTTCAGCTCCGTGAGCATCGCGCGGTAGTCCGCGAATCCCTTGTCCACCTTCAGCTTCTTCAGCTCGGCGGCCAGCCCCTTCTCATCGGCATCCGCCACGCCCACGATCTCAGTCCCGGGCAAACTTAGCCACATCGTGTCAACGCCGTGTCCGTAATTGCCGCGTCCCGTGTGGCCGATCACCGCGACGCGAGATTTGCGCTCCCCCCTGCCCTCGGCAAAAGTTTTCATGGCGAAGCCCGATGCGGCGGCGGTGTTGATGAAATGGCGGCGGTTCATGGTTCCACACTGAACACCACCACGCGCGCTTGTATTTCACCCAAGCCCGACCCGCATCCCGCGCCCGATGGTGCCGCGCGGCGATTCAATCGTCGTGCCGGCGCACTCGCCCTCGTGACTGCTTCGTCTCCGAGCGCTGATGCTTGTGCTTCAAGATCCGCTCCTTCACGCCCTTCGGGCGCTTCCGCTTCTGGCGCCGCGCTTTCTCGATGGCGCTGCGCTCTGCCAGCTTCGCCGCCGCGCGTTTCTCCTCGATGCGGTCGCAAAGTTCCCAACGCGCCCAATGTCGGTTCATCACCTGCGAGCGCTCTTTCTGGCAGCGCACCTCGATCCCGGTGGGTGGGTGACGCAGCACCACGGTGGAGGAGGTCTTGTTGATCTTCTGCCCGCCCGCGCCAGTGCCACGGATGAATGACTCCTCGAGATCATCCTCGTGGATTCCCAGTCCTGCCATTCGTGCTTCCAGTTCAGGAGTCATGCGCTCGTTTCAACGCGCATTGATACTTCTCCGGCATCTTGAAACAACGCAATTCATGCCGCGCGCGCCGACGCTGTCGTTGCCGCATGTCATCGCGTTTAGCGGGTGCGTCCGCACTTTATCCGCCTAGTGTCGCCCATGGCACTACCATTCGTTGAACTCGACTACCGTCCCACTCCCATGGGTGACCTCATCCTGCGCCGCCGCCGGATCGCCATGCTGGATGGCCTCGAAGTCTTCGAGGTGAAACTGGGGGAGGCGTTTCTCATGTCGAGCCTCTTCCATGTCGTGGAAGACGCGCTGGCGGACCTGGGCATCGAGGCAGTCGCCGGGGATGCGTTGCAGGTCGTCGTCGGCGGGCTCGGCCTCGGCTACACGGCGGTTGCCGCGCTGATGCATGAGCGCGTGGCCGATCTCATCGTGGTGGACACGATGCCGGCGGTGATCGAGTGGCATCGAAAGCATCTCGTGCCGCTCGGCGCCACGCTCACCGGTGATCCGCGCTGCAAGTTCGTGGAAGCCGACTTTTTCGCGCTGGCCGCAGATCCCGCGCGCGGCTTCGACCCGGCGCAGCCAGGCAGGCGCTTCCACGCGGTGCTGCTCGACATCGATCACTCGCCCGACAATCTCCTGCACGAGCGGCACGCCTCGTTTTACAGCGCGGAGGGTCTTCGCAGCCTCGCCGCGCAATTGCTGCCCGGCGGCGTCTTCGCGCTGTGGTCAGACGATCCGCCGGAGGATGAGTTCATGGCAAACCTGACCGAAGTTTTCGAGAAGCCGCAGGCTCATGTGATCAGTTTTCCGAATCCGATCCTGGAACAGGATTCCTCCAGCACGGTTTACGTCGCGAGAAAACGTGACGCCGCCGTGTAGCCGCGCGCGCTTGAAAAAGATTGGACGCCGAGGAGCGAACCGTTCAGCATTGCCGTCTCCGAGACCGCATGAAAACGAAGCTTCTCTCCCTCGCCATCGCCCTTGTCGCTTTCACGGCCTCCGGCCAATTGAAGCCGTCCTACACGGATGCGGAGGCGGCAAATCACATCGGCGAGGAGGCCACCGTGTCAGGCAAACTCTTGAGCGTCTCCACCACCGCGACCGGGACGACGTTTCTGAATTTCGGCGAGCGGTTCCCGAGGCATACCTTCGGCTGCGTCATCTTCGCGGGCAATCAGGCCGCAGTGGGCGACGTGAAACCCTTTGAGGGCAAGGACGTGAGCGTCACGGGACGCATCGAGGCGGCTCGCGATCAGAAGCCGCAGATCATCATCAGCCGCGCGGATCAGATCCAACTCGCTGGCGCGGTGCCGCCCGCACCGAAACCTGCGGCGGTGACGACAGCGCCGATGACCGCTCCGACAAAGAGCGAACCACCCACCGCGCCGCCCGCCATCTCGGAATCACCGTCGGAGAAACGCTCCGGCAAGATCGAGCTCCCGTCCGGTTGGAGCAGTCCGCGCCGCGGCGGCGACGGCGTGCGGAAGGATCTCGCGCGGCTCTTCGGCGGTGCCGGCGTGGCCAGCGAGCTGACCACGGCCGACACGACGTTCGAGGTCTATCCCGGCGTGCGCTTTCTCACGCCGCTCGGCGACGCGAGGAAAATCTTGAACCTCGACGGCCTGCAGTCTTCCAGGTCCAAGATCGCCACACCCGGATTTCCGCAGGACGCCTTTAACGCGAATGTGTTCAGCGGTGTCTTCCCAGGCGGCTTCACGCGGCTCTCGCTCGTGACGGACAGCTCGGACCAAGTGGTGAGCGTGCTGCTCGTGGACTCCAGTTCGCGCACGCGCGTGCTGAACGAGACAGACACCGCCGGCTATCACACCTACAATTTTCTCACCGGCGGAGCCAAGGCGACGAACAACCTGACGATCAAGCATCAGATCTCGCAGATCAAAGGAACGACGAACGTCATCGTCGTGGACACGCTCCTCGTCGATCCCACCGATCCTGAGGATGTGCCGCCCGCGCGCACCTCGCGCGGCATCACCAACAAAACGAGCAGGCCGAAAACCGGCAAGGTGCTGGAGCGCTCGCGCTGGTATGTCCCCGCTCCGATCGTGAACTTGATCCTCCGCTGCGTCGGCGGGTGACTGCGGCGCGCGGAAGATTGTTCCGCGCGACTAAGGCTTCGCTGGAGGCGCGGCGGCGACTGCTGCCTTGCCCACGCGGGAGCGGCCTTGGAAAGTGGCGCCTTCCTCGAGCTGGAAGGAAGTGGCTGTGATGTCCCCCACGATCGTAGCGGAGGACTTCACCTCGCAGCGGCCCTGCACGACGATGTTCCCCTCGATCTTGCCGAACACGATGGCCGCGCCGGTTTTCACGGTACCCTTCACCAACGCGCTCTCGCCGATGGTCACGGTGCCTGCGGAGGCGATGTCTCCCTCCACGGTGCCGTCCAACAACAACTGCTGGGCGAAAGTGATGGAGCCTTTAATCACGACGTCTTTGTCTAGTGTGTTCATGTCAGCAAGGGGGTGAGATATGGGCGGCCATCGTGGCATCGGATGCGGCCACTCGCAAGATGTTCTCGAAGTTCCGTGAACGCTGCGGTCCCGCGCTTGATGGGGCCTTCGCTCATGCTTTGTTCCCCGCCATGATGCGCCCCCACTCCCTGACCCTGTTTTGCTTCGCGCTGAGCCTGTCCGCCAGCGCCGAGGGCCCGGCCCTCATGCAGGCGAATGCGCGGAAGCACCTGGCCTTTGATCCACGTCTGATTCACACGGCACAAAACGCGCGGCTCGTGCTCGGGAAACCGGAGAAGGCACGGGAAAATCCCCTTTTCATCGCGGACAAGCCGTGGGAGAACTCGCTGAACAACCTCTACCCAAACGTGCTCTGGGACGCGGAGGCAAAGCTCTTCAAGCTTTGGTACAAATGCGTCCTGTCTGACAAGGACGCGATCTCCGGGATGGATGTGCCGAGCACCGTCCACGATGTCGGTTGGTATCTGCTTTACGCGACCTCCAAAGATGGCATCCACTGGGACAAGCCGAAGCTCGGCCTGCACAAATTCGATGGCAGCGCGGACACCAACATCGTGGCGCGGGACACGCCGAACGTGGGCGTCTTCAAGGACGCGCACGAGCCCGATCCGGCACGGCGCTACAAGATGGTCTATGACATTGGCCTCGGAAAGCCGCGCGCGCGGTTCTCCGCTGACGGCTTGCATTGGGGCGAGCCGGCGGAGATGAAGGGCTTCGGCCCGCAGAACGGTGACACGCACAACAATGCGTTCTGGGACGAGACGACCCGCAGGTATCAATGGTTCACGAAGCTCTATCTCGGCGAGCGCACGATGGCGCGGTTCGAGAGCGAGGATTTTCTCAACTGGAAAAACTCTGGCATGGTGCTGCGCTCGTCCATTGGCGAAGGCCGCGCGACGCAGACCTATTGCATGACGCCGTTCCGCCACGGCAGCTCGTGGCTGGCCTATGTGATGATGTACCATCCCGGCAAAGGCCGCGGCGTGGACTGCGAGCTGGCGTGGAGCGCGGACTCGGTGCAATGGCAGCGCGTGATGCCAGGCGTGCCCTTCATCCCGCGCGGCGCGAAGGGCGCGTACGATAGCGAGTGCATCTACGCGATGGCCGGCCCGCCCATCATGCAGGATGGCCGGCATCTCATCTTCTACGGGGGCGATGATTTCCCGCACACCGGATGGAAGCGCGATTGCGTGCCGTGCCTGGCGACGCTGCCCCTGGACCGCTTTGCCGGCTATGCGCCTGCGGTGACGGACAAACCTGCGACGCTCTTCACCACGAAGCTCATCGCGACGGACCAGCCGCTCCGCATCAGCGCGGACGCCGCAGGCGGCAGCATCCGCATCGCCGCGCTCGATGAGGTCGCCGTCGGCATCGACGAGGCGGAGGCGCTCACGACCGACGTCACCGACATGGAGGTGAAATGGAAACACGGCGGCCTCGCGAGACACAGAGGTCACAAGATTCATCTCCAGTTTGAGCTTACCAACGCCACACTTTGGTCCGTGAGCGGCGTCGAGCTGGCTGAGACCTCGTTGCCGAAGAAAATCAGCCCGCTGAAGAATCCGCATATCCGTCCTGCGCCCGTCCGCTCCCACGTCGTGTCATTTGATGCGGGCGCGGAAAACTGGAAGGCTGTGGACCAGATCGTGCATCACGCGGACGGCGGTGCCAGCGGAGGGCATGTCACGCTGTCACGCAAGGGGCGCGCGCTGCCCATTGCGAGTTCGCCTCTCGGCGATGCGGCGTTGTCGGGGGATTGGTCAAAGCTCTTCGGCGGCACCGGCGCGACGATCTCGTGCGGCGTCCGCTCCGCAAAACCTGGCGGCAGGGTGCAGATCGAGATCTTCGCCGGCGACATCGCACCGTGGCATCGTGAGACCGAAGTTTCATTTGGACCACAATGGAAACAAGCCGCCGCGACGCTGCGCTACGACTGGAGCGATGAGGAGGCGACGGCCGCCGGCTGGAAGAAGTCGGCGACCGGATTCTCGTGGGCAGAGACCATTCAGAACGTCGGGAAGATCGTCATCGTCCCGACCGCCGCCGGCGCGCTGGATTCCTTCGATCTCGATGACGTCGGGGTGCGCGGCGAATGAAGAACGGAAAAAAGAGCGCGACGCCTTCGTATCACCGCACCGCCATTTCCCATATGATGAAACTCACCTGCATTCTCACCCTCGCCGCGCTCTCGTGCGCCGCCGCCGCACAACCCGCCTGGATCTGGACATCCAACAAGGCGGAGGACCGTGAGAAGGCGGTCTTCAAAAAGACATTCGACATCTCAGGAGATGTGAAGTCCGCGACGCTGCAGGTCTCGTGCGACAACGGCGCGAGCGCGAAGCTCAACGGCAGCCCCGCGCTCGAGTGCCCGGACTGGCAGGATCCTGCGAAGGCGGATGTGAAAAAGCTTTTGAAGCCCGGCGCGAATGAGCTGCTGATCCACGCGCGGAACCAAGGCGGAGTGGCGGCGCTGGTGGTGAAGCTGGACATCGAGCTGGCTGACGGAAAGAAAATCGCGCTCGGCTCTGGCGCGGACTGGCAGGCTTCGTCCCCGGACATGGCGGCGTGGAAGCCGGCGGTCGTCATCGCGCAATATGGCGCGGGACCATGGGGCGATGTGTTTGCGAGGGGCAAAGCAAAAGGCAAGCCGCAGCGCAGGCAGCCTGAGACGGTGGCCATCGACGCGAAGGACATCGTCCTCCTGCCCGGTTTCAAGGCGGAGCTGCTCTACACCGTGCCGAAGGACGCGCAGGGCTCGTGGGTGAGCATGACGGTGGATCCGAAGGGCCGCATCATCGCCGGAGATCAGTATGGCGCCATCTACCGCGTGACGGTTCCGCAGCTGGGCAGCGATGCCAAGACACGAGTGGAGCAGCTCCCCATGCAGATCGGCGGGGCGCACGGCCTGCTCTATGCGTTCGACAGCCTCTACGTCATGCTCAATGAGAAAGGCGCGGGACCGAACAAGGGGCGCGACACCGGCTTGTATCGGTTGAAGGACAAAGGTGACGGGACGTTTGAAGAGCCTGTGCTGCTGCGCAAGATGGACGGCGGCGGAGAGCACGGTCCGCACAGCCTGACGCTCAGCCCCGATGGCAAGTCGATCTTCTTCAACTGCGGGAACCACACCAAGCTGCCGGATCACATGGAGATCTCACGCGCCGCCGATGCATGGGACGAGGACCACGTCCTGCCGCGCATGTGGGATGCAAATGGTCACGCGCGCGGCATCCTGGCACCCGGCGGTTACATCTGCAAAACCGACCCGCAGGCAAAAAAGATCGAGCTGTTCTGCGCCGGCTTCCGCAATCAGTTCGACATCGCCTTCAACAGCGCGGGCGAGCTTTTCACCTTCGACGCCGACATGGAGTGGGACATGGGCGCGCCATGGTATCGGCCCACGCGCATCAACCACTGCGTGAGCGGCGCGGACTACGGCTGGCGCAGCGGCACGGGTAAGTGGCCCGTTTATTATCCCGATAACCTGCCGGCCACCGTGGACATCGGACCCGGCAGCCCGACCGGCGTGACCAGCGGCACAGGCGCGAAGTTCCCCGCAAAATATCAGCGCGCCATCTATGCCGCCGACTGGACCTACGGCACGATGTACGCGATCCACAGCGTGCCGAAGGGCGGCACGTATGAGTCGGTGAAGGAGGAGTTCGTGAGCGGGAAGCCACTGCCGCTGACCGATGTGCTCATTCACCCGACCGATGGCGCGATGTACTTTGCGGTGGGAGGCCGTCGCTCGCAGTCCGCGCTTTACCGCGTGACATACATCGGCACTGAGTCCACCGCGCCCGCCGCGCCGCTGGCGCTGACGCCCGAGATGAAGCTGCGTCACGATTTGGAGAAACTGCACGAGGAAGGCACGGGGCCGGACGCGATCGACAAGGCGCTGCCACATCTCGGTCATGAGGACCGCTTCGTGCGCTACGCCGCGCGCGTGGCCATCGAGCGGCAGCCGGTGCAGCTTTGGAAGGACAAAGTGCTCGCGCTCACCGCGCCGGACGCCGTGATCGAAGGCGTGGTCGCCCTCGCGCGCATCGGTCGCACGGGCCGGCCCGTGGCGAAGGTCGAAGGCAAGCCTGCGGCCGGGAGTTCATCAGGTGCGGTCGGGCCTGCAAATGCGGAGGATGCCGCGCTGCAGGTCAGAATTCTCGAATCCCTCGCGAAGCTGAAGGGCACGAAGTTTTCGTTGGATCAATCACTTGCCATGCTGCGCGCCATCGAGTTGGTCATCGTGCGCCTTGGAAAGCCCGGGCCGGAAGTGGCGGAGAAGATGCTCGAGGCTCTCGAGCCGCATTACCCCGCGAACGACAGCTCCTTAAACCGCGAGCTGTGCCAGATCCTCATCGTGCTCGATTCCAAAAAGGTCGTCTCACAGACGCTCGGCCTCATGGCCACTGCGGTGGATGACCACACGGACATCGCGTCCGACTCCCTGCTTGAGAGGAACGCCGGCTACGCGAATGCAGCAAAGCTCGTGAGCGCGAGCCGGCCGAACAAGCAGCAGATCGCGTACATGTTTGCGCTGCGCAACGCGGTGGCAGGGTGGACGGCAGACTCACGCCGCACGTATTTCTCGTGGTTCCCGCACGCGCGCACCTGGAAAGGCGGGAACAGCTTCAAGGGATTCATCGAGAACACACGCAAGGAGGCGCTGGCAAACTTCGCGCCGCAGACGGAAATGGCGGAGCTGGACGCGCTGTCCAGCAAGGTCGAGGCCGTGCTCATGCCAAACATCACGCCGCCGCAGGGCCCGGGCCGCGCGTGGACGGTGGATGAGGTGCTCGCGCTCGCGAAGGACGGCATCAAGGGCCGCAACTTTGAAAAAGGCCGCAACCACTTTGCCGCGACGATGTGCCTCACCTGCCATCGCTTCAATGGCGACGGCGGCGGCATCGGCCCGGATCTCACCGGTGCAGGCAGCCGCTACACGCTGCGCGACTTGATGGAGAACATTCTCGAGCCGTCGAAGGTCATCTCCGACCAATACGGCACCGAGCAGATCGAGAAGAAGGACGGCAGCAGCGTCGTCGGCCGCGTCATTGTCGAAGAAAATGGAAAGGTGTTTGTGATGACAAATCCCTTCGCTCCGAACGACCATGTCGCCATCAACTCTGGCGACATCGCAAGCAAGAAGGTCTATCCCGTCTCCATGATGCCGCCCGGCATGATCAACGTCCTGAACCCTGAAGAACTCCTCGACCTCACCGCCTATATCCTCTCCGCCGGGAATCCGCAGGACAAAGTTTTCAAGTGAGCGAGATAAAGCTCATCCGCGCACGGAGCACAGTCCGCGGTGACTTCCGCTTATAATAGCCCCAGTTCCTTCACCCCTGCCTTCTCGTCCTTCAACTCTGTCTCGGTAGCCTTGATCTTCTCCTGTGAAAAGTCATTGAGCGGGACGCCTTCGACGACTTCCCATTTGCTGCCGTCAGTCTTGATGGGAAATGAGAACATGAGGCCTTTCTCGATGCCGTAATGGCCTTGGGAGCAGACGGCGACGCTGGTGAAGTCGCCCGATGCGGTGCCTGACGAAAGCGTGCGCACCGTATCGACGGCGGCGTTCGCTGCGGACGCGGCAGAGGAAAGGCCGCGCGCCTTGATGATGGCGGCACCGCGCTGCTGAACGGTCGTGAGGAAGTCGCCCTTCAGCCACGCATGGTCGGTGATCACATCGGTGACGGCCTTGCCGCCGATCTTGGCGTTGAAGAAATCGGGATACATCGTGGAGCTGTGATTGCCCCAGATGGCGAGGTTGGTGACGGATGAAACTGGCGCGCCTGACTTTTGCGCAAGCTGGCTCTTCGCGCGGTTTTCGTCGAGGCGCGTCATGGCGAACCAGCGGTCGGAGGGCACGTCTTTGGCGTTGTTCATCGCGATGAGGCAGTTGGTGTTACACGGATTGCCGACGACGAGCACGCGCACATCGCTGGCTGCGTTCTTCTGAATCGCCTGGCCCTGGCCGATGAAAATCTTGCCGTTGATGTTGAGCAGGTCGGCGCGCTCCATGCCTTGCTTGCGGGGCACGCTGCCGACGAGGATGGCCCAGTTTACGCCGCTAAATCCTTCATCGAGGCTGGCAGTCGGCGTGATGCTGTTGAGCAGAGGAAAAGCGCAATCGTCGAGCTCCATCACCACACCGCCGAGCGCAGGCAGCGCGGGCTCGATCTCGATGAGGCGCAGGTTGACCGGCTGATCAGGCCCAAACAAGGCACCGGACGCGATGCGAAACAAAAGGGAGTAGCCGATCTGCCCTGCGGCTCCGGTGACTGCGACGGTGATGGGGGATTTCATGTGTGAGCTGGTGTGTGAGTGGAGGGCGATGGTGGCGAATGGCGGCGGTGCTGCAACCGGATTTCACCCCGGAGCGAGTGAGATTCAATGCCGCTGATGGGACGCTAACGAGACGCTAATAAATACAGGGCTGCTTCGTGCTGTGAATTCAATCATTAGCATCTGATTAGCGTTCCATTAGCGGTTTACAAACCGGTCTGAACTCAAGCAACCCGGACCGGCTGATCCTCGATGATCCGAGGCGCGGTGGCCTTCTCATCGTCGGGCACAACTGAGTCATCCTGATGCTTCCACTTCCGAGGCACGCGGTCGATGCCGACGGGGTAAATCGTGAGGCCCCCGGCGCTGATTTTCAGTCGCAGGAAGTTTTTCCAATCCTGAATGCCGAGGGCTGAGAAGGCCTCGTTTGAGTGCCGCCGGAATACGTTGAGCGAGATGAGAAGATAGACGCCCATGATCAGCGCACCGACGAGCGAGCCGACCGCGAAGATGAAGAGGCCGGGAACGAGCGCCGCTCCGATGAGCAGGCCAGCCATGGATCGGGAGTCGAGCCCGAGCGTGTGCGCGGCGTTCAATCCGACGAGCGCACCCGTCCAGCCGATGAGGAAAATGGCAGCGAGGTGTGTCAGCCCATGGGTGAGCCCGGCAATGAGCCGGTAGCGTGTCGAGTGTGTGTCGGTGAACAGCAGAAACGCGCCGAGCATCAGCAGGACGGCAAAGGCGGCGGGCGGTGAGTTGATGAACTGCGCGACGGTCGCGTGCAAGGCATGACTCCAGGAGAAGTGCGTGACCGGCTTGATTCTCATCGCCCATGCCGTGAGCATATAGACCGCGCCGGAGAGGCAGAGAAATCCCGGATTGCGCACTGGGAAAAGCAGATTGCCCCAGCAGAGCCGGCGCGAGGTTTGCTGATCCGGGTAGCAGGCCCGCAGCTTGTGTGAGCCGCGACCATGTCCCACATGGCTGACATCCGGCCCATGGGTGGGATGCAAATAAGCGCCGCCTCCGCCTGCCGTGATCTTTTGCTTCTTCGACACCGAGTCCGTGGACTGCTCGTGCCGGCGGTAGTGGTGCAGATCGCCGGCGATCATCACATGGATGTCCTTACCGCCGAGCACGCGCTCCTCGAAGTCGCGCAGCGTGCGCTCGCTATAGACATTCTCGTCGAACTGCGAGTACATCCGCTCATACACCCACTCCGGCTCCGCCGTGCAGAGGATGATGCGGTCCTCCGGCTGCATGTGCCCGACGATCTCCTTGAAATAGCGCTGCTGAAGCACATCCACATCGGAGCCGAGCTGCACATCGATGCCAAGCAGCCACCACCCGTGCGGCAGCCGCAGCGCGAAGTAGCTGCGCTTCTGCCGCGTCTGCCAGGCGCCGATGCGCCGGCCGCTCAGGAAGAGGCGGGAGAAGGAGACAAGGCTGTCATACCAATCGTGATTCCCTGGCACGGCGAATACATGCGGCCGGGGCGTGGCCTCGGGCAGTGCGGTGCGATACGGGGTGACGAGCCTGTCCTCATACTCCTGGCGGCTCGGCGTGGGATAGACCTCGTCACCGCCGAGCACGAGGATGTGACCACGCCTTGTCTCATGCGCGGTGCCGCTTCCATCGCGGAGCGACAGGTGATCGCGCGAAATCCAATGGGCGACGGCATACGTCGAGTTCCATCCGTCGCCAACGTCTGCCGCGTAGTCGAGCCAGAACTCGCCCGCTTCATCGCACTTGCCTGAATAATCAAACGCCTCTGCTTTGTCGCCGACCATCGTGACCGCCTCAATGAGGCGACGGTCCGCATGACGGCCAAACAAGGTCGAGATGACGACTTCAACGGCTGTCTGGACAAGCTGGCGGGGATCAAACCAGCCGACCATTGGCAATCTCTTATCGGCCGGCTTGGGTTTCTTCATGGCTCTGGCGGTGCCGTCAGACTGTGAGTGCTTCGGCGATCTTCCGCTTCCACATCTCTGCTCGCACGGCGAAGGACATGTCGTCGCTGCTGGCGGTGATTCCGCGCGAGACGTTCACAAGCAGAGGAGCTTTTCTGCCGCTGCCTTTCAGCGCGGCAAGATCGCCACCCTGCGCTCCGAGACCGGGGATGAGCAGCGGCACGTCGGGGATTTTCTGGAGCACATCGCCGGATGCATTGGTGAGGCCCACGACGAGGCCTACCTGCTCGCTCACCTGCGTCATGTCAGCGACGATCTCAAACACCTGCCTCGAGCCGTTGCTCTGAAGCTCGATGTCCTTCGCGCCTGGATTCGATGTAACGGCGAGGAGATACAAACCTTTGTCCGTGTATTTCAAAAACGGCTCCAACGTGTCGCGCCCCATGAACGGATTCAGCGTCACGGCATCCACCCCGAGCTGCTCAAAGCAAGCCTTCGCGTAATAGCCCTGCGTCTCACCGATGTCGCCGCGCTTCACATCAAAGACGACAGGTATGTCGGCTGGAATCGCCTTCAAGATTTCAGAGAGCATCTTCACGCCCTGCCAGCCCAACGCCTCGAAGTAAGCCGCGTTCGGCTTGAAGGCGGCGGCGAACGGCGCTGTCTCCTCGATGATCTGGATGATCTGCCGCTTCGTCGTCTCGTCGGCGGAGTCTGCGCGAATGTCGAGACCGACGCAAAGGTTTGAGCCGGAGGCAGCGATGCGGGCGGTGAGTTTTTGGCGGAAGGTCATGCTGGGTCTTTCATACGGAAGCTCGACTCCGTGACAACTGCATCTTGGGGACTTTGTGACTGCGGTCAGCGCGGGGACAGCCCGACCGGAAGAGCCGAGCGTCGCAACAGGCCGCCCTACGGCACCTTCTCTGGCG
>JANOBO010000347.1:0-14855 GCA_031411695.1 Verrucomicrobiaceae bacterium | reverse complement strand
ACGTCCTGGGTGATTTCTTCTGCTATAAAAACCGACTGTGTAAAGTGGAGTGCGTGGGCGTAAACTTCATTTTTATAATGATTAAACAATTTGCAGAACGCCACTTCATTGCCATTGGCAATGCTTACTAATAATTCATACTCTGTGTCCCAATTTACTATATTCATACACAAGCATTGTTTGAAAGGGCATTGGTAAAATTAAATACCTTTTTGAAAAAAATTGGCTATCCATCTAAATGGAAAAATTTTGATGATGTAACTATCAGCAAAGGAGATTTTTTTGCAAATGCCAAAAGTGTTCAGTTGCATGAGCAAAAAGAAAAACTGGCAAAAATTGGCAAGCCTGTAGATCGCACAGAATGGATGATGAGTCCGCCAACAATCAACGCCCCGAGCTTCCAAACAGCTCTCTCGTCCGAGCCCAAGCCGGGCTTGATGCAGCGGTGACATTTGCATCGGAGACGGGCTGTCGTGGAAAACGATGCGAACTGCGGCTGATGTTATTCGGAGGGCGGGATGTTGCGAGCCGGGACGGCCTCGCCGACGACTGCTTGACGAATGGATTTGAGATCGTAGGATCGGCGCTCGCCCACTCACCACATCATGTCCGCCAGCCTCATTGCCTCCAGTCATCTTGCCTCGCTTCGTGCGCAGGCTTTGGGTGGCTTGCGCACGAAGGTCTGATCGGGCTGACAGCACCACAGGCAGATTGCCTGGCGTCCGACCTGATCGACGCTCCGCCACCTGAGAGACCTCCGCTAGCCGGAGCCGCGTCTTCTCATCCCGTCCGCCCACCCACGGACACCCTCACCTGACACTCACACCTTTTCCATTTCATGAACACGTCCCTCACTTTTGTAACCAAGCTGCACTACCACGACAAGCTCTCCGACCTCTTGTCGGTCTTTGCGATGTCACCGCTTCACGTCGTCGAATTCAACACAGATGAGAAAGGCATCGACCGCCTGCACGAGCGCTACCGCGACCGCGTGTGCCGCACCTTTCGCGACGCGAACGGCGGGCGCGTGGCCTGGACCGTCGTCGTGCTTCGTTTTGCGGAGAACGAGTTTGTCCTCGTGCGCGGAAATGGATGCAACGACGTCGAGATCCTCGCGCCGACTCAGGAGCGCGCGGACGCGCTGCTGCTGGAGATGCGTGACGCGCTCGGCACACCGAGCCAGGCGGAGGCGCCCGGCTTCAACATGGTGCGCCTGGACTGCGGTGATCTGTC
The DNA here is from genome assembly GCA_031411695.1 of Verrucomicrobiaceae bacterium. Classification (GTDB taxonomy): domain Bacteria; phylum Verrucomicrobiota; class Verrucomicrobiia; order Verrucomicrobiales; family Verrucomicrobiaceae; genus JAIBCL01. Next base: position 13,622 of record JANOBO010000347.1, on the reverse strand, counting down.
ATGCGATCGCGTGGAGAACCTCCCCCCGCGCTGCGACGAGGAGTTCCTCCGGCTCTGCTACGGTGACGACATCCCTGAATGGGTCGGGTCCTTCACGGAGACGACACTGTCGCGCACAGGCGGCTTCACCTTGCTCGATGGTCCGCCCGGCACCGGCAAGACAAGCCTGATCACGCAGATGATCCTGCGCCTCAGCGCCACGCATGTCTTCTATGTGCTGCCGGTCGCGCAGGCTGGCGCGTTTGCCTCCGCGGATTTCATTCCGTTCTGGCAGCGCGAGAACGCGCGCCACTCGGACCGTGTGAAGGTCGTGGTGGTGGAGGACGCGGACAAACTGCTGCGCCGTCGCAACGACGATGGCTGCGGCATCCTGCCGGCGATGCTGAACGTGGCCGACGGGCTCGCGGGTCGCATGCTCCGTCTGCATGTGGTGTGCTCGATCAACTGCCCGCTCGACCATCTGGATCCGGCCATTCTTCGTCCCGGCCGCCTGCTGAATCATCGCCGCTTTGACTTGCTGAGCACAAGCTCGGCGCGGCGTGTGGCGCGGCATCTGAAACGCGAGTGGACTGCAACCGACCCACACGCGCGCCACTCGCTGGCCGAAATACTGAACAAGACGGTGCTGATGAAACCCGAACCCAAGCGCATCGTCGGATTTGCCGCGTGATGCTCACCCCACCACATTCAACGCAAGGAAGCAAAGGCCGAGGTGACGAGGCTGTGATGTTTCCGCGCTCGCACTGCCGACAACCCACCCTGACTTCCGCGCCATTCAACATCGGATGCGACGGCACCTGCCCGCCTCCTCACTGCGCCAACCTCGACCCACCATGAATGCAAACCAACTCATCGATCTCGGCCTCCCGCACGGCGAACCCGTGCGGCTGGCGCAACAATTCATCCACACCTTCATCGCGGCAGGCGGCGAGCCGATGCGCATCGTGGATGAGATCAACGCCATCTTCGCGGAGCCGCAAAAATTTCTCAGTGATCCGATGCGCGAGGCTCTGGCGCGCGCGCTGTATGCGCCGCCTTACAAGCAGCGGGACAAGCTCGCGCCATGGCAGCAGTGGGGCAGCGGGCTGGATGCGAACGCGGTGACGCAGATGGCAAACGCCTGCGCGCTGCCCGTGGCGGTCGCGGGCGCGCTGATGCCTGACGCGCATGTCGGCTACGGCCTGCCCATCGGCGGGGTGCTGGCGACGGAGGGCTGCGTGATCCCGTACGCCGTGGGCGTGGACATCGCATGCCGGATGATGCTCACCCTTTTTGACCGGAAGGGAAACACCATCGCGGGCACGAAGGGCCGGCTGGCAAACATCATCGAGGACGAGACGCGCTTCGGCATGGGCGCGGAGTTCAAGACGAAGCGCCAGCACGATGTGATGGATGAGGACTGGGGTGTCTCGCCCATCACGCGGCGCTTCAAGGACAAGGCATGGTCGCAGCTCGGCACGAGCGGCTCGGGGAATCACTTCGTGGAGTTTGGCGTGTTCACTGTGCCGGACGATGCGGAGGACTCACGCGGTCCGCTGCAGGGCATCAGGCCCGGCGAATACCTCGCACTGCTGAGCCACAGCGGATCGCGCGGGACGGGCGCGCTGGTGTGCCAGCATTACAGCCGCATGGCGATGGACCGGCGTGGCGCGCTGCCAAAGGAGATGAAGCACCTCGCATGGCTCGATCTCGATGAGGAGGCCGGCGCGGAATACTGGGCGGCGATGAACTTGATGGGCCACTACGCCGCAGCGAACCACGCGGTGATCCACAAGCATATCGCCAAGCAGGTCGGCGCCTCGGTTCTGCTGCGCATCGAAAATCACCACAACTTTGCCTGGAAGGAAACGCACGTCATCGATGGAGCGGAGCGCGAGCTCATCGTCCACCGCAAAGGCGCGACGCCTGCGGGCGCGGGCGTTCTCGGCATCATCCCCGGCTCGATGGCCGCGCCGGGATTCCTGGTGCGCGGCAAAGGGAACGCAGCCTCACTGCACAGCGCCTCACACGGCGCCGGGCGCGTGATGAGCCGCACGCAGGCGGCGCAGCGCTTCACGTGGAGCGCGGTAAAGAAGCAGCTCGCCGAGGGCGGGGTGGAGCTGATGAGCGCCGGCCTCGACGAGGCGCCCGGCGTTTACAAGGACATCCACAGCGTCATGGCCGCGCAAGACGATCTCGTCGAGGTGCTCGGCCGCTTTGATCCGAAGCTGGTGAAGATGGCGCCGGCGGGTGAGAAGGCGGAGGACTGAGGGGGACGGAGTTTGATCCATCGCTCCAGGTCTTCAGCTCAGCCGACGCAGGTAGTCAAAGGTGTAGATGCCGGTGGCATGCCCGTCGCTGAATTGAAACTGCACGGCGTAGGCGCCGACGATCTGCCACCCGGTGACGGTGACTCCGGGAAACTCCGTTTGCTCCGTGCCGCCGTAAACGCGGCCCACCAGATCGCGTTCTCCCATGTTTTCAGCGCTGGGCGAAAAAGCGCGCAGCTTTTCCATCGACACGTACTGCTCGTGCCCGTCGGACCAGACGATGGCGATCTCGCTGCCGATGGCTTCGATGCGTGAGGGTGCGGTCATGAGCTTGCGTGTTGGGGTGAGGCCAGAAAAAAAGGGCAGGTCCATCGACCTGCCCTTTTAGAAAAACTGAATCCAAAGCCGGCGTTAGCGGCTGTAGAGTTCCACGACCAACTGCTCGTTGGCGATCGGGTTGATCTCCTCGCGCACCGGCACGCGGTTGACCGTGCCGCTCATCTTGTCCCGATCCACCGTCATCCAGTCGGAGGCGGGAACTGAGGCGGTCATTTCCAGGAAACGACTGATCAATTGCTGCGATTTGACGGCAGGCTTGGCGGCCACCACATCACCCGGCTTGCACTGGAAGCTGGAGATGTTGCAGCGCTTGCCATTCACGGTCACATGACCATGACCGACGATCTGGCGCGAGGCGAAGCGTGTGTTGGCGAAGCCCATGCGGAACACGACGTTGTCCAGGCGAAGCTCGAGCATCTGGAGGAGCGTCTCACCGGTAACGCCCTTGCGGCGCTGGGCTTCTGCGAAGAAGCGGCGGAACTGCTTCTCCATGAGGCCGTACTGATACCGAAGCTTCTGCTTCTCAGCCATGGCGATGCCATAATCTGAAACCTTGCGGCGGGCGTTGCGGACGCCGTGCTGACCCGGCGGAAAGTTGCGAAGCTCCAATGCTTTCGAGGGACCAAAAAGAGGCACGCCAAAGCGGCGGGCGATTTTTTCACGGGGACCAGTGTAACGAGCCATATATGAGGAAAAGCGGGGCGGAAAAATTAAACGCGACGGGCCTGCGGCGGACGGCAGCCATTGTGAGGCACCGGGGTGACGTCAACGATGCGTGACACTTCGATGCCAAGCGCCTGCAAGGCGCGCACTGCGGACTCGCGGCCGGAGCCCGGACCGCGCAGCCGCACTTCTGCCTCGCGCAAACCGTGGCTCATGGCCTGTCGGCACGCGTCCTGCGAGACCACCTGCGCCGCGTAAGCGGTGCCTTTGCGTGAGCCGCGGAAGCCCATCTTGCCAGCGCTGGACCAGCCGAGCACGTTACCGGTGCGGTCCGTCACGGAGACGATGGTGTTGTTGAAAGTGGCATAAACATGCACCAGGCCGGAGTGCACGTTCTTCATGCCCTTGGCCTTGATGACCTTCGGCGTTCCTTCGGCGGCGCCAGCGCCCCCTTCCAATTCGAGCCACACGCTCTGGGAGACGGATTTGTCGCCGCCGGTCGGAGCGGCTTGCTGCGCGCCGGGAGCCGCAGGAGCAGGCGCGGCCGGGGCGGCAGGAGCCGGTGCTGCCGGCGTCGGGGTGATGGGGGTGATTTCTTCAGCCATGATGTTTTGAAAAGGATGTTACCGCCGCAGCACTAGACCTTGCCCTTCTTCGCGTTTGGATTGTGCGCGATGCCGACGGTCTTGCGCGCCCCTTTGCGGGTGCGGGCGTTGGTGTGGGTGCGCTGGCCGCGCACGGGCAGGCCGCGACGATGACGCTGGCCGCGATAGCAGTTGATGCCGAGCAGACGCTTCATGTGCTGCTGGATCTCCCGACGAAGATCGCCTTCGGTCGAGAGCTTCATGCCGGAGATCGTCTGGGCGATGACGGCAAGCTGGTCGTCGGTCAACTCGCCCGCGCGGATATGCGGATCGATGTTGGATGCCGCGAGGATCTTGCGGCTGAGTGGAAGACCGATGCCGTAAATGTAAGGCAGCGAGTATTCGATTTTTTTGTCGTTCGGGATATCAACTCCAAGAAGGCGTGCCATATGAATCAGTTGTGAAAAGCTGGACGGAAATCAACCCTGACGCTGCTTGTGACGAGGGTTCTTGCACACAACGCGCACCACGCCTTTGCGGCGGATGATGCGGCAGGATTCACAAAGCTGTTTGACGGACGGGCGTACTCTCATTGGGATTAATCGCGGAAAACAAAAAGGCTCCCAACAACCATCGGGAGGCGGGGAGCCGGGAGTTTTAACACACAGGGCAAGTGGCGCAACTTTGTTTTTGAGTTTTTCACAGCGCCGGAGCCTCCCTGCACAGCCTTTAGCACGGCCACGCGCCATCGCTTCGAGGCGCGTGGCCATCGATGCAGGATTCGCGTCGCGCGCGAATCCTGTCGGCGGATCCTCCTTCGCCATGAGATGGGTCAGGTTCCGTGCTTCTGAAATCACGGCGTCTGCCAGGCGCGGTAGATGTAGCTGTTGCTCTGCCAGGCTCCGTTGATGAACGAGTAGAGCGTCACATGGATCGGCCGTGCGTCGGTCGGCAGGGTGTTCACCGTGCGCGAGGTGCCGAGGCCTTCGGCTCCGGCATACAGATCATTGCCACCTGCCTGGCTGCCGATCCACAGCGCGTACATGGTCACTCCGGCGTTCGCCTGCCAGGTGAACGTCGCGCTCGCGCTGCTGAACGTGGTGCCGTTCGCGGGCGTGGTCAGCACCGCTTTCGACGCCGGTGTTTGTGGCGCGGTGAAGACGTAACTGTTGCTCACATACGCGCCGCCGATCAGCGAGTGCAGCGTGACGTACACCTTGCGCCCATCCGTCGGCAGCGTCACCAGCCGCGTGGTGTTCATGCCTTCGAGCGCGTTGTACAAATCATAGCCCCCCACCGTGCTGCCCACCCACAGCGCGTAGCTGGTGACGCCTGCGCCTGTGTTCCAGACAAAGGGCGTCGCGGCATCCGGCAGCGAGGCGCCGCTCGCGTGGCTGGTGAGGTGCGCGCGCTGCGTGGCGCCGTTGTTCCAGCCGATGTACCACGCGGTGTTGTTTTGATACACGCCGTTGATCAGCGACCAAAGCGTGACGTGGAGCACGCGGCCGTCCGTGGGCAGTCCGGTCACGGTCTTGTTGACGTTGAGTCCCTCGCTGCCCGAGTAGAGGTCGTATGCCCCCGGAGTGCTGCCGACCCACAGCGCGTAGTTCGAGACACCGGTGCCCGCATTCCAAGTCAGGGCGAGGCTGGCGCTGCCGAGGCTCGACCCCGTGGCCGGTGTGGCAACGGTCGCCGCTGGATTGCCGACATTGGCACAGGTGAACTGATATGAGTTGCTCTGATACGCGCCTCCGATGAGGGAGTGCACCGTCACATAGATTTTACGGCAATCCGCAGGCAGCGTCACGTTGCGGCTGGTGCCCGCGCCTTCGAGCGCGTTGTAGATGTCGTAGCCATCGGGCGCGTTGCCCACCCACAGCGCGTGGCTGGTGGTGCCGGCGCCCGCATCCCAATTGAACGTCGTGCTGGTGCCCGCGAGCGTGCTGCCATTCACAGCAGGAGACGTGAGCCGCGCCGGCCGATTGCCCGCGCCGGTTTGCGTGATGAACCAGTAATCACTGCGCTGCCACACGGCATTGATGTAGCTCCACAGCGTGACATAGACGGGGCCGCCATCCGTCGGCACGGTGAAGGTGGCGGTGTTCGTGCCCGGCGTGTAAGCGCCCGCGCCGAGATCGTAGCGGCCGTAAGACGAGCCGATCCAGCAGGCGTACTGGCTCGCGCCCAGTCCGGCGGCCCATTGCAAATTGAGCGTCGCGCTGGCCAGCGTGGAAGCCTGCGCCGGGCTGGTGAGAACGGCCTTCTGCGACGGCGCTGGATCAAAGACATAGCCATTGCCCTGCCACACACCGCCGATGAACGAGTACATCGTCACATACACCTTCCGGTCCACCGGCAGCGTCACGACCTTGCTGAGGTTCACGCCCTCAATGCCCGCGTAGAGGTCATACGCGCCGGCGGTGCTGCCGATGAAGAGCGCGTACTGCGTCACGCCCACGCCTTTGTTCCAGGTGAATGTGGTCGCGGGTGCGATGAGCGTGCTGCCATTGGCAGGGCTGACGAGCTGCGCTTTCGCGGAGGCGCGCACGCCCTTGCGGATGGTGCTGTTGTTTTTGTCCACTATGTAAAGCACGCCCGCTGCATCGACGGTGATGCCGCTGTGCTGGGAGAAACGCGCGTCCGCGCCGATGCCGTCCGCGCTGCCTGCCTGCCCGACGAGTCCGGCGATCGTTGTCACCGCGCCCGCAGCGCTGATTTTTCGCAGCGTGTTGTTGCTGCGGTCACACACAAAGAGATTGCCCGCCGCATCGCACTCGACGGCGAAAGGTAAATTGAATCGTGCCACGCCGCCGGTGCCATCCGCGCTGCCGGGAGCGCCTGCCGTGCCCGCCATCGTGGTGACCACGCCCGCCGGTGTGATCTTGCGGATCGTGTGGTTCCCTTGATCGCACACATAGACATTCCCCGCCGCATCCGTGGTGATGCCCGCCGGGGTACTGAAGCGCGCCGCCGCGCCCGTGCCATCCGCAGTGCCTGCGCTCATCGCCGTGCCGGCTAAAGTCGTGACCACTGCTCCCGCCGCGATCCTGCGGATCGTTTGATTGCCGGTGTCGGACACAAGCACGTTTCCCGATTGATCCACGGCCACGTCGTAGGGAAAGTTGAAGCGCGCCGTCGCGCCCGTGCCATCCACGCTGCCAGTCGCGCCAGCCGTGCCGGCATAGGTGCTCACCGCGCCCACCGGTGTGATCACGCGGATCGTGCTGTTGCCGTAGTCGGCGACATACACATTGCCGGAAGCATCCGCCGCCACGCCGAGCGGATTGTTAAATCGCGCCACGCTGCCCGTGCCATTCACGCTGCCGCTTGCCCCGGCCTGACCGGCGAAGGTCGTGATGACTCCGCCAGGCGTGATCTTGCGGATCGTGTGATTGCCATAATCGGCGACGAAGATATTCCCGCTCGGATCAATCGTCGTGCCATAGGGCGAGCTGAAAACACCCTGCGTATTCGTCGCGCCCGCCGCATCCGGATTGCCCGCGATGGTCGTCACCACCTTCGCGGTGCTCAGCTTGCGGACCGCGTGGTTGCCAGCATCGCCCACGAACAAATTTCCCGCGCTGTCCTTGGCGATGAAGACTGGCGCGGAAAAACGTGCCGCCGCCGCCGCGCCATCCGTGCTGCCTTCCAATCCCGAGGCACCCGCATAGGTCGAGACCACCCCTGCCAGCGTCACCTTGCGGATCGAGTCATTGCTCTGGTCTGCGATGAGGAGGCCGCCATCCGCGTCGATCACAGCGCCTGAGGGAGAATGGAAACGCGCGAAAATGCCGGGGCCGTCCAGCGTGCCCAACGATCCCGCTTGTCCCGCCAGCGTCGTCGTCACGCCAGCTTGCGTCACTTTGCGGATCGTGTGCGCATTGTAGTCCGTCACAAAGACATCGCCATTCGCCGCCACCGCCACACCTGCCGGACGCTGGAACCTTGCCATGTTTCCCGTGCCATCGAGATCACCCGCATTGCCCGCCAGACCCGCCATCGTCGTCACCACGCCCGCTGGTGTGATCTTGCGCAGCGTGCGGTTGCCGTAGTCGGACACATACAGGTTGTTCATCGCGTCGATCGCGATGCCGAAGGGCTGGAAGAACCGCGCCGTCGCGCCCGTGCCATCCGCGCTGCCGCTCGCGCCCGCTGATCCCGCGAAGGTGGACACCAAGCCCGCCGCCGTGATCATGCGGATCGTGTGATTGGCAAAATCCGCGACGAAAAGATTTCCGCCACTGTCATGCACCATGCCATAGGGCAAGTTGAATCTCGCCGCCGTGCCCGTGCCATTTGTGTTGCCGCTCGCACCCGCTGGATCGCCCGCGAAGAGCGTCACCACACCGGCGGGCGTTATTTTTCGGATGCCGTTGTTGTTGCTGTCAGCCACGAACACATTGCCCGCCGTATCGATCGACACGCCCGAAGGATTGTTCAGCACACCCGCCGTGCTCGCCGCGCCCGCGATTCCAGGCGTGCCCGCCACATGCGACACCACACCAGCGGCGGAGATGCGCCTCAGCGTGAAATTGAAATCCGTCACCAGCACATTGCCGCTCGTGTCCGCGAGCACGCCGATGGGTGCGTCAAAACGCGCCGCCCCGCCCGCGCCATTGGTATATCCGAAAACATTAGCCAGCCCGGCAAACGTGCTCGCCGCGCCAGCCTGCGTCACGCGCCGCACCGTTTGATTGTAGGTATCCGCGATGAAAAGAATACCCGAGCCATCGATGGTGATGCCAAAGGAACCGTTAAACCGCGCCGCCGTACCCGTGCCATCCGCGCTGCCGCTGGTGCCCGCCAGCCCCGAGATCGTCGTCACCACACCTGCGGGTGTGATTTTACGGATCGTGTGACTCGTCCGGTCCGCCACAAACACATTGCCGCCCGCATCCGCGCACAAGCCCGTGATCGCGCCAAAGCGCGCTGCATTCCCCGTGCCATCCACGGCGCCAGGCTGCCCGACCGCGCCCGCCAGCGTCGTCACCGCACCCACCGCGCCCGCTGGCGTGATCTTGCGGATGGTGCGGTTCGTCTGATCCGCGAGATACAGATTCCCCGCCGCATCGATGCCCAGACCTGCGGGCCGGTTGAAGCGCGCCGCCGTGCCCGTACCATCCGCGCTGCCGCTTGCGCCCGCCATGCCAGCGTAGGTCGAGACCAGGCCCGCTGGCGTGATCTTGCGGATCGTGTGATTCCCCCAGTCCGCCACGAACAGATTTCCGCTCGCGTCAAACACCACGCCGACCGGCGAGTTGAAGCGCGCCGCAGTGCCCATCGCATCCGTGTTGCCAGCCGTGCTCGCCTGTCCGGCAAAAGTGGACACCGCGCCCGATGGCGTGATGCGGCGGATCACATGCAAGTCGTAGTCCGCCGCAAAGACATTCCCCTGCGCATCCATCGTCATGCCATAGACCCCGCTAAAAAAGCCCTGCGAGTCCGCAGAGCCGAAAACCCCCGGCACACCTGCGTGCGTGGTGATGTTATAGGATTGCGCGCGCAATGATTGCACCGAGATGAAGAGCATCGTCACGCCCAGCAAGAGCAGGCGTGTGATGGGGAGAGATGACATGGCGTGGTTCATGGTGATGGGAGTTGGAGGTTTGTGAGCGGGCATGATTTGTTTCTGACTCACCGAGCAAAGCTCATCACCACGAACCCGACAATCCGCCCTACGGCTGATGCACCCCTTCACCGCGCTCCGACTTTGGTCGTAGCCCTTACGCGCAGCGCGAGCTGGGAAAAAAGCGGGGGCGTCTCCGCCCCCGCTGCGCGCATTGGCTCAAGGCTGCTGCCAGGCGCTGAACTCATGCACGCTGGGCTGCCATACGCCATTGATCATGGAGTACACCGTGACGTACACCGGGCCGCCGTCGGTGGGCAGGTTGCTCACGGTCTGCGCGGCGTTGGTGGCTTTGATGATCGAGTATAGTTCGTAGCCGCCGGGCTGGCGGCCCACCCAGATGGCGTATTGCGTCACGCCGATGCCGGGGGTGAAATAGAATTGCGCGCTCGTCGAGGTGAGCTGCTTGCTCACGGGCAGCCACACGGCGGACTTTTGCGAGGTCACGGACGGCGCGGTGTAAAGATAGCTGCTGCTCTGATACGCGCCGCTGATGAGCGAGTGCAACGTGACATAAATCTTCCGCCCATCCGTCGGCAGCGTGACGGCGCGCGAGAGGCCGTTGCCTTCCAGCGCGGCGTACAAATCGTATGCACCCGGCGTGCTGCCGATCCATAACGCATAGCTCGTCACGCCAGTCCCTGTGTTCCAATTGAACGTCGTGCTCGCGCTGCTCAGCGCGCTGCCGTTGGCGGGAGATGTGATGCGCGCTTTCTTCGTCGCTGCGGCCATGTCGGCGGCCTGGAAGAAGTGCGGCTTGCTCTGATACACGCCGTTGAGGAGCGAGTGGAGTGTGACGTAAACCGGGCTGCCATCCGTCGGCATGGCGAGTGTGCGCGTGAGGCTGAGGCCCTCGTCGCCGTTGTACAAATCGTAGCCGCCGGATGTGCTGCCGACCCATAGCACATATTTGCTCGCGCCGGTCACGGCGCTCCAGTTCAGTGTGATGGTCGCGGCGTTGAACTGATCGCCGCTGGTCCAGTTGGTGATCTCCCCGTTGCCGTAAGCTGTATCGGGCGAGTTCGGCGCGAGGAACCAGTGCGAGTTCGACTGGTAGGCGCCGCTGATGAGCGAATGCACGGTGACGTAGATTTTGCGGCCATCAGTCGGGATGAGCACCTGCCGTGATTTCTTCGTGCCCTCAAGGCCGGCGTAGAGATCGTAACCGTCGGGTGTGCTGCCGACCCAAAGCGCGTAGCTCGTGACGCCGATGCCGTTGTCCCAATCGAACGTGGGCGTGGCACTGCTGAGCCGCGTGCCGATGTAAATCCACGCGGGCGTGTTCAGCGAGGAGGGTTTCGCGCCGTTGATGTACGCTGTCTTGAACCAGTACAGATTGCTCTGATACGCGCCATTGATGAGCGACCAGAGCGTGACGTAAATCGGGCCGCCATCTGTCACGACGTTGGCTGTGGCGGTGGTGGCCGTGCCTGCGTTGATCGCGGCGATGTCATGGCCGCCGGGAGCGGAGCCGATCCACACGGCGTAATTGGTGATGCCGAGGCCGGCGCTCCATTGCAAGTTCAGCGTGGCGCTCGCGAGCGTGGAGGCTTGCACAGGGCTGATGAGCACGGCTTTTTGCGATGGTGCTCCATTGAAAACGTAGCCGTTGCTCTGCCACACGCCGCTGATCATGGTGTGCAAGGTGACATAGATTTTGATGTCCACCGGCAGCGTGACGGTGCGCGCGAGGCTCGTGCCCTCGATGCCCGCGTAGAGATCGTATCCGCCCGGCGTCGTGCCGATCCACAGCGCATACTGCGTGGCGGCCACGCCTTTCACCCAGGTGAAAGTGGTCTGCTGCGCCGCAAGCGTGGAACCATTCACCGGGCTGACGATGCGCGCCTTGTCGGACGCGCGCGCACCTCTGCGGATGGTGCTGTTGCCGGTGTCCGCCACATACAATATGCCCGACGCATCCACCGCGATGCCCGCTGCGCCGTTGAAACGCACCTCATCGCCGATGCCGTCGGCGGAACCTGAAACGATTGCCTTTCCGGCGATGGTCGTCACCACTCCTGCGCTGGTGATCTTGCGGATGGTGCGGCTGTTGCGGTCGGAGACAAACACATTGCCGCTCGAGTCCACATCCACGCCGAAAGGTCCGGTGAAACGCGCCGCGCTACCCGTGCCGTCATTGCTGCCAGAGGTGAGCGCCAGCCCGGCGAACGTGCTGACCAGTCCGCCCGAGGTGATCTTGCGCACAGTGTGGTTGCTCTGATCGCCGACATAAAGATTGCCCGCAGCATCGACCGTGATGCCCGAGGGCGTGTTGAATCGCGCGAGGCTGCCGAGTCCATCCGCGCTGCCTGTTTGACCAGCGGTGCCGGCGATCGTCGTGACCGCGCCGCCTGATGTGACCTTGCGGATGAGGTTGTTGCCCGCGTCCGCGACGAACACGTTGCCGCCCGCATCCACGGTGACGTCATACGGTCCATTGAAACGCGCCACATTGCCCGTGCCGTTCGTGCTACCGCTCGCGCCCGCCATGCCCGCGAGCGTCGTGACCACACCGCCTGCGGTGATCTTGCGGATGGTATGACTCCCGAAGTCTGCGACAAAAAGATTGCCACCGCCATCCACGGTGATGCCGAGTGGATTCGTGAAACGCGCCGCGCTGCCCATGCCATCCGCGCTGCCAGCCATACCGGTGACTCCTGCCAAAGTGGACACCACACCAGCGGGTGTGACCTTGCGGATCGTGTGACTCTGAAAGTCCGCCGTGAACACATTGCCCACGCTGTCCACTGCGGCGCTGTAAATGTTATTGAACACTCCCTGCGTGTCCGCGCTGCCGCTCGCGCCGAGCGCGCCTGCGAACAAGGTGACCACGCCGCTCGATGACACTTTGCGCAGCGCCGCATTCGATGTCTCGGAGACGACCAGATTTCCATTGCTGTCCGACACCACGCCTGACGGATTGTAAAAACGCGCCGCCGCCCCAGTGGCATCCACCGCGCCGCTCACGCCGGGAAAGCCCGCCAGAGTTGTGACCACGCCCGCCTGCGTCACCTTGCGGATGATGTGATTGGTCGCGTCGCACACATAAAGATTGCCCGCGCCGTCGATGGACACGCCGCGCACATTGCGGAAGCGCGCCGCACCGCCCGTGCCGTCCGCAGAGCCGTTCGTGCCGCCGAGGCCGGCGAGCGTCGTCACCACGCCAGCCGCCGTCACTCTGCGAATGGTGAACCCGTTGTACTCACCGACAAAAATATTTCCGCCGCTGTCGATTGCCACGCCCACCGGACCATTGAAGCGCGCCGCGCCGCCCGTGCCATCCACCGTGCCCGCGCTGCCCGCCAGACCGGCCACCGTCGTCACCACGCCCGCCAGCGTCACTTTGCGCAGTGTGTGGTTCCCGTACTCCGTGACATAAAGATCACCGCCCGCGCCGCCGAATGCGATGCCGTAGGGCGCGCCAAATCGCGCGCCACTGCCCGTGCCATCCATCGAGCCGCTCACCCCCGCCATGCCCGCGATCGTCGTCACCACTCCGGCGGGCGTGATCTTGCGGATCGTCTGATTGCCCGTGTCCGCCACAAACACATTGCCAGAGCCATCGACGCTCAGCGCGGATGCGCCGCTGAACCGTGCATTGCTCCCCGTGCCGTCCGTGCTGCCGCTCACGCCCGCGATGCCGGCCAGAGTCGTCACGATGCCAGCGGGCGTCACTTTGCGGATCACATGATTGCCCTGGTCGGCCACATACACATTACCCGCCAGATCCTTCGCCACGCTGTAGGGAGAGGCGAAGACACCTTGCGTGTCCGCCGCGCCAGCCAGACCGAGCACGCCGGCAAACGTCGTCACCACACCAGCGGGCGTCACTTTGCGCAGCGAGTGATTTTGCTGATCGCAAACAACAAGATCGCCGTTCGCATCGGTGACGAGGCCTTGAGGAGAATCAAACAATGCGTGACCACCCGCGCCATCCTGCGCGCCGAGATGTCCCGGCGATCCCGCCAGCGTCGTCACCACGCCGAGGCTCGTCATCTTGCGGATCGTGTGCGAGCCGGTTGAAATATAAAAATCTCCCGTCGCGTCGACGGTGATTCCGCGCGGACTGGTGAAGCGCGCCGCCACGCCGTTTCCGTCATTGTTTCCGCTCACGCCAGCCAGACCCGCGATCGTCGTCACGCTGCCGCCGAAGGAGATGCG
>JANOBO010000346.1:0-22902 GCA_031411695.1 Verrucomicrobiaceae bacterium | reverse complement strand
GCTTCGATCTCCGGCTCATCGCGCTGGATCTCAATCACATCCAGGACTTCGGCACGACCTGGCAGACGTGCCACGCCTGGCAGCGCGATTCGCCTCAGCTCAACTGGTTCGCTGACACGATGAGCGCCAGCACGAGCGGATTCGTCATCACCCTGATGAATGAAAAACAGACGCAGCTGCATTCCCGCACGCAAGGCGCATGGCACGGGCACTTCAGCAAAGGCAGCGCGCTGATCACAGGCTTCGGCTACTTTGCGGAGCGCGCCGAGCTCCCAGGCGGGCTTCCTTATTTCAACACCGGCCTCAAGGGCGACGGTGATTTGTATACGGACCCTCAATCGAAGTTCCACGCGCGCGAGGACAACTACCTCCTCGTCACCCTCACCGCCGGCGCCCCCACGATGATGATCCAGATCAAAAACCTGCGCGGCGATGTCCTGGACGCGCGCGAGATCCCGCGCCGTGTCCGTGCGGTCCCGCCGTAGCCGTGAGCCCGTCCCGGCTCGCGATATCCCACCCGCGCCCCGAAACGCTGCACGACCCAAAGCTCACCAACCTCCCGCACCACCTGCTGAGCGAGAACTTGCCAAGCGCGGTGAATTTTTCAGGTACGCACCTTGGCACTCGGCACTTTGTGCGCTCATTTCTGAACTCCGGTCACCGTGCGACGCGCACGGGACAGGACTCACCCCGCACTTCATCCCCATCATGCCCGACTACAAATCCCACCCCACGGCCATCATCGACGACGGCGCTATCATCGGCGCAGGCACGGGCATCTGGCACTTCGCTCATGTGTGCAAGGGGGCGGTGATCGGAGAGCGCTGCATCTTCGGCCAGAACACGCTGGTGTCCGATCATGTGAAGGTGGGCAACAACGTGAAGGTGCAGAACAACGTGGCCATCTACGGCGGCACGACGATTGAGGACGATGTGTTCCTCGGCCCATCCTGCGTGCTGACGAATGTGACCAATCCGCGTTCACAGGTGGTGCGCCGCTCCTTGTATGAGAAGACGCTGATCCGGCGCGGCGCCACGGTGGGGGCAAACGCAACCATCGTCTGCGGCATCACGCTGGGCCGCTACGCCTTCATCGGCGCGGGCGCGGTGATCGCGAAGGACGTGCCGGACTACGGCTTCATCCTCGGTGTGCCGGGGAGGTTGAAGGGCTTCATGAGCCGCCACGGTCATCCGCTCAAGTTTGACGAGAGTGGCATCGCCATCTGCCCCGAAAGCCAATATCGTTACGAGAAAAAGGGCGATGCTGTACGCTGTCTCGACCTTGATGAGGAAGCCCCGCTGCCGCCTGAGCTGGCGGAAGGGAAGCAGACTTACGACGACTTCAAGACGAAGTGAGCGCACTGCGGCGCGGTAGGCGCATGCTGAAACCAGATCTGCTCGCAAAACCTGCGCTTGCCTTGGCTCCCCGTGATTGTGCTCCCCCTGATTCTGTTCGCCGATCTCGGTGGAACGGACGTCAGCCGAGGAATGGGCGGAATCATGAAGCCCAAAGTGGTTGACGACGAACAGGGGTTGCGAGCAGTGCACGAACGCTGTGCGGGCGATTCCGATTGAAGTGCTGCAAGCAGGCGCGACATCTGGGCCACTGAAGCATGGCAGGTGTGAAAACAAACTTCTGGGGCTGGGACTCCCCTTTGATTCAAAAAGCCGTGGCGGAACTCTCCGGCCGCACGCGCGGACGCCACGCCATCGATCTATCCGACACCCTCATCATCGTGCCAACGGCGGAATCCTCGCGCCGTCTGCGTGAGGCGCTGGCCGTGGAGGCAGCGACGCGCGATGCGGCGGTGATGGCGCCGTGGGTGTGGCATCCGGAGCAGTGCCTGCTGCCGGAGGAAGACCGCCGCCGCACGGCCACCGCCACGCAGTGTCTGCTGGCGTGGGTCCGCGTGTTGCAGGAGGGTGATCTCGCGCGCCTCACGAAGCTGTTCCCGTCCCTGCCGGAGCGGCGGTCGATCCGCTGGATGTCTGGCATGGCTCGCACGTTCATCGATCTCCAGTCCGCTCTCGGCGCGGCCGGCCTGCAGTTCGCGGATGTCGCGGCGTCTGAGCACGCGGAGGCGGATCGCGAGCGCTGGGTGGAACTGACGGTGCTCGAGCGCGCGTTTGAAAAAGTCATCGGCGCGATGTCGCGGATTCCGCCGCAGCGGATGAAACGGGAGCGTGCGCTCGCTCCGGTGCTGCCGCCGGAAGGGCGGCGCGTGGTCGTGATCGGCGTGGCGGATGCGCCGCCGCTCTTTAACCGATGGCTGACAAACGCGGCGGCAGCGTGCGAGGTTAGCGTTGTTGTGCAGGCTCCAAAACAGGCCGCGTCGGGCTTTAGCGCCACGGGCCGGCCGCTCGGCACGCATTGGGGAGAGCGCGCCGATGTCATCGTGCCCATCGACGATGCGCAGCTCCACATCGAGTGCGATCCGGCGGCACAGGCACGGAAGGCGGAGGACCTCCTGCCCGGCCTGCTCGTGCTAGGGCGCACGGCGGTGGGCGTGTGTGATGCGGAGACGGCCGCACATTTGCAGGACCTGCTGGCGGCTGAGGATGTGCGTGCTTACGAGCCCGGCGGCACGTCCGCCGGGCTGCACGCTTTCATGCAGCTGGCGACGCTGTGGATGGATCTCGTGCAGACATCGTCTTGGAAGACCTTTGCCGCGCTGCTGCGCATTCCGGAATTCGCGCGCCTCTTTGCCATTTCGGACTGGGAGGCTGGCCGGTTGTTGCGGCTGGCTGATGATTTTGCAGACGCGCGGCTCCCTGCTGACTTGGACAGCGCGCTCACACTCCTTTCCCACCCGGAAGATGATCACCAGCGCACGCGGCTCGACGCTCTTCGTGCCGCGCTCGAACAAACAATTGGCAGTGTCGCCGACTTCAAAAGTCAGCCGCTCCCCGCCGCGATCCGCACGCTGATGGTGCGCCTCTATGGCGGGCAACCCTTCCGCGTGACGGACCCTCACGAAGGCGCGCTGATGGAGCTGACGACGGCTTGGATTCAAATCGCCGATGCGCTCGCAACCGACGCGGCGCTGACGGGTGCGCGGCTCGATGGCGCGGATGCGCTCGCGCTTTCGGTCGAGCTGCTTGCCGACAAACAGCTCAGCGATCCGCGCGGCGATGTGGATCTCGTCATCCAGGGTTGGCTGGAGCTGCTCTGGGAGCCGGCGGAAAATCTCGTGGTGCTCGGCTGCAATGAGGAAAGCTTACCGGGCATTTTCATCTCGCATCCTTTCCTGCCGGATCGCCTGCGCCAGGCTCTGGGCCTCCCCTGCCAAGCCACGCGCTACGCACGCGACGCTTACCTTCTCAAGGCCATCGCATCCCAACGCGCCGCCAGCGGCGCGCTGCATCTTCTCTGCGGCCAATGGAGCGAGCGTGGCGATGCGCTGCGCCCTTCACGTCTGCTTTTTCTCTGCGAGGACAAGACGCTGTCGCAGCGCGTGAACCATCTCTTCCCGAAACACGGCGCGGAATCCGCGATGCGACAACCGCCGCGCACATGGTCGTGGAAATTGAAGCCGCGCGCGGTCGCGGCTACAAAGACCGACACGATTTCGGTCTCGCGGCTGAACGCCTATCTCTCGTGTCCGTTCCGCTTCTACCTGAGCCGCGAGCTGCACATGGACTCTGTCGATCCGGGGAAGGCGGAGATGTCGCCCGGTGAGTTTGGCAATCTGATTCACGCGGCGTTCAAGGCGCTGGCCGACGCGGAGCCGATGCGCGACTGCGTGGACGAGACAAAGCTGGCCGCTTTTTTGTGCGACGTAACTGCCCGCGAGTGCGCGCGCCTTTACGGACCATGCCTCCCCTTCCCCGTGCGGCTGCAGCTTGAAAGCGCGGTGCAAAGGCTGCACGCCGCCGCATCCGTGGAGGCCGCACATCGCGCGCAAGGCTGGCGCACGCAGCACGCTGAATTTGGCATCGGCGGTGAAGACGACGCGCAGCCGCTGATCATCGGCACACGAAAGCTGGTCGGCACCATCGACCGCATCGACCAGCGCGGCGATGAGATCTTGATCCTCGATTTCAAAACACGCGAGACCGCCGTGCCGCCGACGGAGGCGCATCTGACGAAGCTCAGCGCCGCGAAGGCGGCGACTGCGGAGGAGTGGCTGCTGCACTGCAATGCGGACGGGAAGACCTGCGCCTGGACGGACCTGCAGCTGCCGCTCTACGTCCGCGCGTGGGCACTTCGACACGCCGGCCCGATCCACGCTGGCTATTTTCATCTGCCGACAAACGTGCAGGACACCGGCATCGCGCTGTGGGATGAGCTGGATGACAACGCGCTCCAATCAGCGCTGAGCTGCGCGACGCAAACAGTGGCACGCATCGACCAGCGCATTCATTGGCCGCCGAATGAAGACGTGAAGTACGACGACTATGAGTCGCTCTTCGCCGGCTATCCGGTGGAGGAAGTGGTGGATGCAACCGTGCTCATCGCACAACAAAAGGAGGCTGCGCGATGAAGGGCGTGCGGCACGAGATGATCTCAGCCTCCGCAGGCTCGGGCAAAACGTACGAGCTGGTGCGCCGCTACCTGCATCTGCTGGCGCTCGGCGTTGAGCCCGAGCGCATCGCGGCGATGACCTTTACGCGCAAGGCGGCAGGGGAATTCTTCAACCGCATCCTGCGCAGGCTGGGGGAGCTATCCGAAGGCAGCATCGAGCCCGCTGCGTTCTTCGCAGGACTGGAGCCCCTGCCGCAGAAGTGGCCGGACTTTGTGCAGATCACACGCGAGCTGCTGCGGCACATGCACCGCCTGCGGCTGGGGACGCTGGACAGTTTCTTCGCAGGAATCGCGGCGTGTTTTCCCATCGAGCTGGGCCTGCCAGTCGGCGCGACCGTGATGGCGGAGGATGACACGAGGCGCGCGCTGGATGAGGCGCTGGATGAACTGATGGACCGCGTGCACCGCAGCGAGAGCGAGACCGAGGCGCGCACATTGCTGGAGGCGTACAAGCTCGGCACCTACGGGCGCGAGGACAAGAGCGTGCTCCGCAGCCTGCGCGGATGGATCGCCTCCGCGCATCAGCTGTGGCTGGAGAGCCCGAGCGCGAACGCATGGGGTCAGCCGCGCGTGATCTGGCCGGCAAAGAAAGACTCGCTCGTGTGGCAGCCGACTCCGTCGCGCGCGGAGCTGCTGGAAGAATTGCGCACGCTGGCCACGCGGCAGAAATGGTCCGCTGAGGGTCAGGACAAATGGTCGGCGATGCTGACGCAGGTGCGCGAGTTTCATGCGGGAATGAAGGTCGAGAAGCCGCTGGCCGAGCTGCTCGAAAAATGCGCGGAGCAATGGTCGGGCCTGCAAACCGGCTCTGCGGTCGTTACCTGGATGCGACTGAAGACGCCGTTCTCCGACGCGGCGGCGCTGACATTGGTGACGCTGATCCGGCACCTCGCCACGCTGGAATACTTCTGCCGGTGCGAGCGCACGCAAGGCGTGGCCGGAGTGATCGCTGCATATGAAGACGGCTATCACCGGCTCGTGAGGCAGAATGGGCGGCTGTCCTTTTCCGACGTGCAGCGGTTGCTTGCAGATGATCAGGCAAAAGGCGCGGACGGACTCTTCGGCGCGGCAGGCGCAGGCTCGCCAGACTTGTGGTATCGGCTGGACACACGGCACGATCACTGGCTCTTCGATGAGTTTCAAGACACCAGCGTGCAGCAGTGGCAGGTGGTCAGCGATCTCGTCGATGAGGTCATGCAGGACACATCGGGGCGCCGGAGTTTCTTTGCTGTCGGCGACACGAAGCAGTCCATCTACATGTGGCGGCGCGCGGAGCCAGGCTTGTTTCGCGCCGTGGAGTCACGCTACGCGCTGACTGAGGACGGCAGAGGCCTGCACAAGCGCACGCTCGCGCGGTCGCACCGCTCCTGCCAGCAAGTGCTGGATGCGGTGAACGCGACGTTTGATGACAAGCCCGCGCTGGAGGCGCTGCTGCCCGGCTGCTTCTCGGGCTGGGAGTTTGAAAAGCACGAAAGCGCGAAGCCGCACCTGGCCGGCCACGCCGCGCTGCTGCACCACGCGGCGAAGACGGATGACGATGAGCACCCGAAGGAGCGGCTGATCGCGGCGCTGCTCCAGCAGATCCAGCCCACGCGGCGCGGCCTCACCTGCGCGGTGCTGGTGAAAGGGAACAATACCGCTGCCTCGATGGCTGAATATCTCCGCGGCGCCACAGGCATGGATGTGGTCAGCGAGTCACACCAACATCCCGCGACGGATAATCCGGTGACGCTGGCTTTGCTGTCAGTCCTGCAACTCGCCGCGCATCCCGGCGACACCTTTGCGCTGGAGCATCTGCGCATGACACCGCTTGGCGGCGTGCTGGACGGTGACTTCAAAGGCGGCGGGCCGGCCCTCGCTGCGGACACGCTGCGCGTCGTGCAGCAGGAAGGATTCGCGGGATTTGTCGAGCGCTGGTCGCGGCGGATCGAAGACCTGGGGCTCGGGGCGACGGATGCCTTTGCGCGGCATCGGCTTGCACAGCTCGCGGACATCGCGTCGGAGTTCGATGAGTCGGGCGACCGTCGCGTGGATGTGTTCCTTAACTTTGCGCGCGATCACGGCTCGGGCGCGCAGGGCTCGGACACCACCATCCAGGTGATGACGATCCACAAATCGAAGGGGCTGGAGTTCGACGTGGTGATCCTGCCTGACCTGGACGGCAACGGGCTCAAGACACTCGGCCCGCTCGGCTTGGTGAAGAAGCAGGAGCTTTTCGGCGCGCCGCAGTGGATCCTGCAAATGCCGGCGGACGCGCTGGCGAAGTTCGACCCCACGCTCTGCGATCTGAAGGAGCAACTGGCGCAGCGCGAGGGCTTTGAGGGGCTGTGCCGTCTCTACGTCGCGATGACACGCGCAAAGCTCGGGCTCTACATGATCAGCAAGCCTCCGCCAAAGACCGGCAGTCGCGCGGCGAGCGAGGCGCGCGTGCTGCGTGATCAATTGACGCGCGCGGACCCAGTGCCGCTGCGCATCGGTGATGTGGACACACTCTGCGCCGCGCGGATCGGTGATGCGGATTGGTACGAGAGCCATGAACTGAGATCCGCCCCGCCACCCCAGCCTGCAATGCCGGCGCGTGAGTCGATCGGCTCGCTGCTTGCGCGGCTTCAACCTTTGTCGCGCCGTGTCACGCCTTCGGACGAGGAGGCGTTTCAGGTGACGGGCGCGACGTTGTTCGCGGCGAATCGGGAGAGTGGTCGCGGCTTTGGCTCGCTGGTCCACGCTCTGCTCGCGGAGGTGGACTGGGCGGACGACATCACTGACGACGAACTGCGCGTGCGGTGGCAGGCACGCGGGCTCGACCTGCAGCCGGACCATGAGACGGCGGCGCGGCAGGTGCTCGAGGTGCTGAGGCATGTGGACACGCAGCGTGTTTTCGCACGACCCCGCGGCGGCTTCGCCCTCTGGCGCGAGCGCTCGTTTGATCTGCTGCACAAAGGTGGGTGGGTCAGCGGCATCATGGATCGTGCGGTGATCAGCCTCGATGCCGCAGGCAATCCGACAGCGGCGTGGCTGATCGATTTCAAAACGGACGCGATCGGCAGCGAGGCGCAGCGGATGGAGAAAGTGGCGGGCTACAAACCGCAGGTGGACCTGTATCTCACCGCGCTCCGCAAGCTGACGGGCCTCCCGGCGAAGGCGGTGAGCGCGACGCTGGTCTTCACACGAAGCTCCGCGGAGACAGGTGGCGGTCCAAGCTGCTGGGACGTGTGAGCTTCTTCACGTGCCCTTTTCAATACGCCTCCGCAGACTCGCTGAACGAATACGGCGCCTGATAAGCACCGGTGCGTTGTTTCTCGATCTGACGCAGCAGGTCGTTGAGCAATGAAGACGCGCCGAAACGGTAGCGGGCGTTGTTCAACCATTCGTCGCCGAGCGTTTCCTTCACGGCGATGAGGAATTGCAGCGCCTGCTTGGCCGTGCGGATGCCGCCGGCCGGCTTCATGGCGATGGCGACGCCGGTGTCGAGGTAGAAGTCGCGGATGGCCTCGAGCATGACCTGGTTGTTGCCGAGCGTGGCGTTGAGCGAGGTCTTGCCCGTGCTGGTCTTGATGAAGTCGCCGCGCCGCAACACGCGCATGGCGATGAAACTGGCGGCGCGGATGTTGTCGTACGTTTCCAGCTCGCTGACTTCGAGGATGACCTTGAGCGTGGAGGCGCCGCATGCCTCGAGCACTGCGGAGATCTCGTCCTGCACGCGCGCAAACTCACCCGCGAGAAACGCGCCGCGATTGATCACCATGTCGATCTCATCCGCGCCATCCGCCACCGCGCCGCGCACTTCGGCGAGGCGCGTGCGGAGCGGTGCCTGGCCGGATGGGAAGGCGGTGGCGACGGAGGCGATCTTGACTTCGGAGGCACCAAGCGCGCGGCGCGCGTGCCGGACCATGGACGGATACACGCACACCGCCGCCACCTGCGGCACATCCGCGCCATCGTGCGGAGCGACGGCCTTCTGGCACAGCGAAGCCACCTTCCCCGGCGTATCCTTTCCCTCCAATGTGGTGAGATCGACCATCGACACCGCCAGCCGCAGGCCGAAGAGCTTCGACCCGTTCTTGATGCTCCGCGTCGTGAACTTAGCCACCCGCTCCTCGATGCCCACCTGATCAACGGTGCCGACTTCGCTGAAGAGACGATTCATTGCGGCGCGTGTGCTTGCAGGCATGACGCGCATTGTTTCACCGCTGCGGCGCGATGACAATTTCAAAATAGGATGCCGCGATTAGAAGGTGACCTCTCACCTTTAGCCATAGCCGGATTGAGCATTCGAACAGGGAGGCGAAGCATTTGCGGCGCCAGTAAGCCTCCCGCCGCAGCTAGGCCACGACCGACACAGCTTGTTGATCCAATTCCACAAGGGTGCACGTCCGCAACGCAGCTTCAATCGCGGGCAAATGGATCTCAAACATGCGCTTCGTAGCGCGAAGCCCGAGATTGCCCGTTCGCACGAGCACCAGCTTCCATGGCCGTCCGTGGAGCAAATGAGAATGGTAAAAGTCTGTGTCCTTGGTCACTACGACGCGCACCTCCGTCATCGAGACTTCGTTCACGATGCCATCGCGCGTGGCATTCTGCGCAGGTAAGTCGAGGGTGTGTATCGCCTCATGCCCTGCCCGCTGAAACACGGCGCGAAGACTTGGTGGAAGTTGCGCGTCGATTAGAAACTTCATGCTGCCACCAGTTGTCGGCTGCGGAGTTTCAACGACAGCGTTGCAAACTGAATGCAAGCCTGCAAATCTTCGCGCTCTAAATCAGGGAACTCGGCGAGCACATCTTCGAAGCTGTCGCCCCCGCTCAAATACTCCAGCACCGACTCCACTGGGTAGCGCAGTCCGCGAATGACGGGCTTTCCGTGGCACACTTCCGGATCAATCGTGATCCGGCTCAGCAAGGAAGAATTGTCATCTGAGGTCGTTGGCATGGCCTGAGAGTAACTCCGCGCGGTGGGGCTTCAACCTCGGCTTCATGCGTTGTCATCTTCACTAGAAGAAACCCGCCAACAGCTCACTTGGTGTCACACACGGCACGAAAGTTGCGACGCTGCTTTCGCGTTCCTTCGCAGCGGAGTGTTTCACGACTTGGGCCGCGGTCGTATGGGATTGTCACAGGATGAGATTTGTTGCTGCTTTTACCTTTCTTCTTTTCGGCGCCGTCGTGCCATTGCGTGCAGCTGATGCGATGCCGCCACCTCGTGGCGAAGTGGCCTACGCGCAGAGAATCAAACCGTTGCTGGAGAAGTACTGCTTCGACTGTCACTCGGATGGCGTGGAGAAAGGCGACTTCACCTTTGACACCCACAAGACCTACGCCGAGCTGCGCGCTGACATGGTCCTGTGGGATCATGTGAGGCACATGCTCACCACGCATGTGATGCCTCCGGAGAAGAAGGACAAGCCTTCCATTCTCGAGCGAGACGAGATGGTGGCGTGGATCGACGAGTCGGTCTTCTGGTTTGATCCCGCGAAGATCGATCCCGGCCGGCAGGTGTACCGGCGGCTGAACCGCGCGGAGTACAACAACACGATCCGCGACGCCCTGCTCGTCGATCTCAAACCGGCGGACGAGTTCCCGCCGGATGACACGGGCTACGGCTTCGACAACATCGGCGATGTGCTGACGCTCTCGCCGATGCTGATGGAAAAGTACATGCGCGCAGCGCGTCAGGTGGCGGATGCGGCCATCAAGACCATCGCGCCGGAACACGCGCACATCCTCATTGGCTCGTCGAAGTTTTGGAATCAAAAAGGCACGACGAGCGAGTGGTCGGGAGCGCGATGGTTCACAAACGAAGCGGAGATCGCGACAAAGGTCAGCGTGCCCGCCGACGGAACCTACAAGATCACGCTGCGGACATCGGCCACGCGGGCGGGTGATGAGATGGCAAAGATTCACATCCGCGTGGGCGAGCAGGATCTCGGCACGCACGACGTGACGGCAAAGTTCTCGGGTGAGAAAGGCCCGTGGCAATCCATCACCCGGGAGGTGCGGCTGAAGAAGGGTGACAGCAAGCTCGCGGTGGCCTTCATCAACGATTTCTCCGACGAGAAAAACCCAGATCCCGACAAGCGCGACCGCAATGTGGCGCTGGATGAGGTGGCGGTGGACGGACCCTTTGGTCTCACCTCCCCAAAGGCGAGCCGCTTTCTGTCGTGGTTGTTGGAGGGCAGGCCGGTCGGCGCGCCGGAGCTGCAACTCTCCGGCGAGGATTTTGAAAAAGGCGAGGGTGTGTCCGAGATCGACACCGGTACGATCACGCTGGCCACGAGCGGCTATGTGCGGCACGCATTGGAACTGCCGACGGCCGGGGAGTTTCAGTTCAAGCTCAAGGTCGGCTCCATCCAGGCGGGCAATGAGCCGGCTAAGTTTGAACTGCGCGTGGGCGGCAAGACGGCGGGCGCGTTCAGCGTGACGACGAAGGATCAGGCGCCGCAATGGTTTGAGTGCAAGGCAGCACTGCCCGCAGGCCGCCACGAGATGCAGGTGTGGTTCCTCAACGATTTCTATGACGACAAGACAAAGGCGGATCGCAATCTGTGGATACACGAGCTGTATGTGCGGCAGCTCGGCGCGCCGGACGCGCTGAAAGCGTCCGAGCTGCCCACGCTGGTGGAGCGCATGGCCTCGCGCCTCTTCCGCAGGCCGATGACAGCTTCGGAAACGGGAAAATGGACCGCCCTTGCCGAACCGTTTCTCAAGGATGGTGCGGGCCCGCTGGAGACGCTCGAGGTCATACTCGAAGGGCTTCTCCAATCACCTTCGTTTTTGTTTCGCGGTCACGCGCAGCCCATTGGCACGGCGAGCAATGGCTCCGTGCTGATCGATGAGCACAGCCTCGCCTCGCGCCTTTCTTATTTCCTCTGGTCCGCGCCGCCCGACGACCGCCTGCTCCAACTCGCCGCGAAAGGCGAGCTGAGGAAGAATCTCACTGCGGAGGTAAGGCGGATGATCTCAGATCAGCGTGCATGGGCGCTGACGGAGAACTTTGCAGGGCAGTGGTTGCAGCTTCGTGACATGGACTTGGTGACGCCGAGCGAGAGGCGGTTTCCTGAATTCAAGGGCGGCGTGGCCGGATCGATGAAAAAGGAGACGCAGTTTTTGTTTGATCACATCCTGCGCGAGAACCGGTCTGTGCTGGAGTTCGTGAACGCCGACTACACCTTTTTGAACTCCACACTCTCACGCTTTTACGGCATCCCTGGACCGAAGAGCGGCGACCGGAACAAGTTTGAAAAGGTGTCGCTGAAGGGCACGCCGCGTGGCGGCGTGCTGACGCACGGCAGCATCCTCACGCTGACCTCGAACCCGACGCGCACGTCGCCTGTGAAGCGCGGTAAGTTTTTGCTGGAGAACATTCTCGGCACACCGCCGCCGCCAGCGCCCGGCGATGTGCCGCCGCTCGACGACAAGCGCATCGACATGGAGAAGCTCACACTGCGCCAGCAGTTCGAGGCGCACCGCGAGAACGCATCCTGCGCGGGTTGCCACGCCTTTTTGGACCCGATGGGATTCGCCTTCGAGAACTACGACGCAGTCGGCCGCTGGCGCGACACAGACAAGGGCAACCCAGTCGATGCGGCGGGCACGCTGATCCGCGGGCAGAAGTTTGCGAACTACAGCGAGCTGCGCGAGATCCTGTCACTTGAGCTGTCGGGCGATTTTGTGCGCAGCCTGACGGAGTATCTGCTGACCTTTGCACTTGGACGTGGGCTCGAGCATCACGACAAGCCCGCGGTGCGTGACATCGTGAGACGCACGCAGGCGGCTGAGCATCGCTTTCAAGACATGCTCATCGCTGTGTGCGAGAGCGTTCCTTTTCAGCGAATGCGCGTGAGCGAGTGAGCGCCGCTACTTCGTCGAAGGCTTCACGGTGAGAATGCCTGAGCCGACTTGCGTCTGCGCGGCACCCGTCGGAGTCGCATCAGTTTTCAGGCGCGCAGCGACATCCTTTGCCTGCACTCCCCAGGCGAGGTAGGCGGCCGCCGCACCGGAAACGAGGCCTGTGGACTGCGAGGTGCCGCTGGCCAGCGCGACCTTATCCGTCTCCCAGGCGGATACCACGCCCACGCCAGGCGCTACGAGCCCGAGCCCCTGACCTGAGTTCGAAAAGCTCGCCTGCTTTCCATCCGCATCCACACTGCCGACGCTGAGCACGCCTTCAATGGATGCGGGCAGCGCGAGCTGGTCGTAGCCTTCGTTTCCTGCCGCGGCAACGACGACGGCTCCCTTGCTCCAGGCGTATTCGAGCGCCGAGCGCAGCACCGCGCTGTCGCCGTAACCGCCAAGGCTGATGTTCAGCACCGTCGCCCCGCGATCCACCGCCTCGATGATGCCCTGCGATAGAATGGAACTCACGGTGTAGCCGTCCGGGCTGGCCACACGAATGTCGAGAATCTCCGCAGCGGGCGCGACGCCGGGCGCCTGTGGGTTCTGCCCTGCGATGAGCGAGGCGACGCTGGTGCCGTGACTGTGAAAAGTCTTGCCGTCATTGACCAGATCGAGGTGCGTGACCTGGTCCTTGCCGAACGTAGGATGATCCATCACGCCCGTGTCGAGCACGGCCACCTTCACGGACTGGCCCCATTGCGTGCGGTCGCCGCCGGCTGAGATGGCGTCCATCATTTGCTGCCCGCGCGCGAAGGGAGTCGAGCCGCCTTCGTTCTTCGCATCGACGCCAGGCTCCTGCGGCACGCTCATCCAAAGGTTCGCCTCCGGAGTCGCCGCGCCTTCCGAGTCCGCGATGAAGTCCCTTAATTGCGCGAGGTTCTTGTAGCCGACCCGCACGGTGTTCAACGCATCAATTCCGCCGAGCGATTGCAATCCGTAACCGGCGAGGCGTTTCACGAAAGCGTCGCGCGAGGCCTTGTCGCGAAATGTGAGCATCATTTCATTGGCCACGGCGTTCGGATTTGCAGCCATCGCCTCGAGTCCTTCCAGCAACTCCTGTTTTGGGTCGATGGGCACGACGAGCGGCCGCGCGAACGGTGTGACGGCCGAGGCACCTCCGACTCCGGTGCCTGCTTTCCTCGTGGATGAATCCGGGAGTGACGACTTGCCGCCAGCTTGCGCACGCCCGCCAGACTCCTCAGCGCGTGGGGGGAGAGAACCCGTGCCCGTGATCAGCCTGCCCAGCAGGAAAACCACCGCAAAGACCGTGAGGACTGAGATGGAAACGATCGCGATCCGAAGTTTGTCCGACATTCCGAGAGGAGCGTAGCACATCCAGGCGCGACAGGCTCGATGGATTCTCGGCTGACCTGAAGAACGAAACCGACACACCCCCCGGGAGCCGAGAAGGGAGCTACCTTCGTGTCAGATGGAAACCCACTGCCGATCTGACATCTCAGTGTTCCTAGCTTTCCGCTTCGCCAAATTTTTCGGAAAGCTCGGCCAAACCAATGGACTCCATCTGTTTGTTTTGGTAATTATTTCCAGCTTTGGAAACTATCTCGTCGCCCTCGTTGATTGTTCTTTCGTTGTCGTATGACACTTGCTTCAATGTCGAGTCATGCCACCTCTTGCCAACACACCTCCCGGACAGATCCTCGAAACGAAAATCAAGGAGCGGAACCTGACGCAGGCCCAGGCGGCTGAGAAGATCGGGATCACGCGGCAGTATCTGAACGGCATCATCAACGGCAAGTATCCGTTCACCGCCGATCTCGGCTTGAAGCTGACCGAGCCTCTCGGCACCCCGCCAGATTTCTGGACGGAAGCCATCCGGGCATTCGATCATTTCGCGGGGACCGATGAGGGCCGGGAACTTCAGCACACGCGGGACCGCGACACGCTGGTTTTGGACTTTGAACTTCAAGGTGTGCGCTCGCTGGTGGATCACCAGATCCATGGCGCGCTGCAGGCTCGGCATATCGGCATCGAGCCCGCACCGCAACGGGAGCGCGTGCAGAGCAGCTACGTTCTGCTGAGCTTTGGCATGAAGGGCTTCTTGTATGGCGCGGACCGGCAGCCCGTCGCGGTCGCCACCAAGCCATCGCTGACGCTGAGGCGCGGCGAGTCGCTGTCCATTGCTACGCTGGAAAAAGTCACGATCCCGACGCGACTGCGCGGCCGCGTTTACGGACTGTGCGATTCGCTGGCGGAGAAATTCCTCTCGTGGTCGTGCGTGTCGGTGCTGGACGCGCCATTCGGAAACCACCTCACGCTCGGCCTCACCAACATGGGCCCCTTCGACGTGAAGATAACGCACGGAGACCCCTGTCTGATGGTCGGGTTCGAGTTTCTCGCGCAGGAGCCGGTCGGCTCCGCCTGATGTTTTTTGCTTTCCCCACACAATCCTCACCTCCTCTCTAACATGCTCCAACGTCTCCTCTATCCCTGGCATCTCCCGCCGTACGGCCTCAGCAATGCGGACTCCTTTTCATGGAAGCCGAAAAACCTCACGGGAGAGCTGCTTCACCTGCCCGATCCCGTGAAGGCGATCGTCGAGAGCATCCGCTATGAGTGGATGTTTGATTTTTCCTGCGCCGTGGCCCGCCAGCTTCTGCAGGTGGGTGCGAGCGTGAAGGAACACACGCCGTCCTCCGGTGCAGTGCTGATCGCAAACGACCAGCAGACCGTGTCCACCGTCGCGGGGGCGCATGCGTTCCTCATGTCGCTGGCGCAGCCCACCGCCTACGAGATGGCCGGACTGATGATGGAGTCCCCGCCTTCCTCCGCGCAGGTGGGATGCACCGAGATCACGGGCGTGGCGTTCTTCGCCGAGACCGCCTCGAACAGGGGCGCCGGCACCCGGCTCGGGAACACGATGCAAAGGGTGGCCGGCGAGGTTGCGCGCCGTTGCACGACCGACGCGTTCATCCAGCCGAGCGTCTGGTTCACCCATTCAAAACCTTCCAATGCAAAATCGCCAATCGACGGATATGGCGCGCTGCCGATGGCGGGCTATCGCATTCGTTTTTCAGGCTGCGCCCCGGAGGCCGTCCTCCAGGCGCTAGCGGACGCGGTTCAGGCGCTGCCGCCGGCACATCGCGTCGACGACAAATCAGACGTGATGGTCCTCAGCAATCTGTGGTCGCCGGCAGCGAGCGTTTGATTCCTGGCGTCACGCGCGGAGCGCGTCGTGGTAGAGCGCTTCGAAGTCCGCTTGGGAGACGGGGCGCGGATTGAACCGAGCGGTCCATTGTTCAGCGGCATGATGGGCCAGCGCCGGCACATCGTCCTGCGTCGCGCCGTACTCAGCTATGCCGCGTGGCATCCCGGCCTCCGAGAGAAGCTCGCTCACGCGGCCGGCGAGATCACCCGCGTGGAGTGCCTCGTAAATTTGCGCCACCTCCCTGATGGCGGAGTTGAAGCGGATGACATGCGGCAGCATCACACCCACGGCCTCGCCATGCACGACGCCGAATTTCGTGGTGAGCGGATTTGCGCAGGAGTGCGCGGCACCGAGCATCGAGTTTTCGATGGCCACGCCGGCGTAGGCCGCGCCCAGCAGCATCATGCCGCGCGCCTCGAGGTCCGTCGCATCGCGGAGCACGCGGGTGAATCCGTCGTGGCAAAGTTGGAATGCCTCACGGGAAAAAATGGAGGAGAATGCCGTGCGCTTGTTCGTCACCGCCGTCTCCAGCGCGTGCGAGAGCGCGTCAATGCCGGTGCACACGGTGACCCGATGCGGCTGCGATATCGTCAGCTCAGGATCAAGCAAAGCCACGCGCGCCGCTGCCTTCGGATCGCCACAGGCCATCTTCACATGCGTCTCCGTGTCTGAGATCAGGGCAAAGCTCTGACACTCGCTCCCGGTGCCCGCCGTTGTCGGAATCGCGATCAGCGGCAGCATCGGCTTCGTCGCCTTCCCCACTCCCCAATAGTCCTTCATCTCCCCGCCATTGGTCAGGATGAAATTGCAGCCCTTCGCCGTGTCCATGCTGCTGCCGCCGCCGAGGCCGATGATGAGGTCCGCGGCAAAGTCACGCGCGACATCCACGCAGGATGTGACATCGCGAGTGCTCGGGTTCTCATGCACCGCGCCGAAGATCATGGCGGTGAGGCCCGCCTCCTCCAAGGCGGCGACTGCGCGGCCTGCGTATCCCGCTTTCACGATGCCCGGATCACTGACCACGAGGGCCCGCCTGCATCCGAGATCGCGGGACAGCTCGCCGATGCGTGAGAGGGCGCCATTGCCGAAGATGAGGCGGGTGCGGGGCTGATGGTCGAATGGAAGGAGGGTCATGAAAATGGCGCAAGCTTCCAGCTTGCTAGGATGATGCGAGCAAGCTGGAAGCTTGCTCCTCTTTAGGCGCAATCAATCGACCGGCGCTTGTACAAGAACTCGAACATGTTCCCTTCGTGAGGCTGATCCCAGCTGATCTTCATCGTGCTGATGGGCCCGATGTTCAGCCGGTCGATGCTCCCGCACTCCATCAGATCGCTGATGAACTGCTCGTCCTGCGTGATGGCCGTGACGATGAGTGAATAGCCGATCTTCGAGAGCACATCCTTTTGCGCCACCTCGACGACGCTCGCATACGGGCAGAGGAATTCGCGGTTCGCCAGCGGATGGTCATAGTTGTCGCAGCGAATGATGGTCGGCCGCAGATAAGTGCCGCCGCCGACCTCCGCCTTGCGAGGACCGTTGCGATATTTTGCGGTGACGTCCTCGGCTCCTGGCTTCTGCAAATCGGCATCGATGGCGCTGTCGATGTAGTCCGCCATCTTCGTGTTCGCGAAACCGGCGAGACGCGCGTTTTCATCCTCCGGAGGCAGCGGCTCCACGGGACCGAGGCGCTGCGCGATGGCGTCGGCGATCTCCTTCGCGTACTTTGGCACGAGCACGGCGGAGGCGTTGATGCACGAGCGCCCGCCGTTGTCGCTGATGGAGGCGACGATGACGTCGATGTACTCCTTCCAGTTTTCGATCTTGTCTTCGCCGATGATGATCTTGCTCCAGCCGGGGCCATGCACCTGCACCGCCGGATTGCCCTCATACATTTTGGCCATGTTCACATCGCCGAAGACAAGGCAACGACCGTTGAGCTTCACCACCTCGCCGCTGCCTTCGTGATCGGTGGGATAAAATCCAAACGCATCTGCCGGCGCGCCCGCCGCGATGAAGGACTGGATCAGGCGATACGGCGTCCACGGTTCCTCGCGGCCCGGCTTGATGACGACGGGAATCTTCAGTGCGATGGCTGGCAGCCACAGCGAGTTCACGGCAGGCGAATTGCTCGGCATCACAAGGCCAAGACTTTTTGTCGTCGGGAAAAACGCCACCGGGCAGCCCGCTTGCTCGCCGAAACCGCGATCGATCACCGTCATGTCGAGACCTCGCGTGAGGCCATTGAGGATCACGTGCATGTGCGTCAGCGCGTAATGGATCTTGGCCATGTTGCGCTTTACCATGATGTGCGGCAGCCCGCTGGTCAGCGAGAGCGTCTCGATGTACTGCTGCGGCGTCTGCGTGTGCCCCCGGTCGCCGAGCGGCAGCGTTCCATTGAGAAAATGCTCGCCAGCCTTCGCGGTGATGTCGATGAGCTGCGCGACCGTGAACTTCTTCAACGCCGCGCGCGCCTCGCTGATCTTCGCCAAGTCCTTCCGCACGATGCCCGCGTTGACCTGGCTGACTTCGGCCATGATCTCGCCGGTGCGGTGGTTCTTCACTTGGACTTTGTCGAGTGAGTCGTAAGCGCGGCCTTTGCGCAGCGCGGGGAGGTGGGGGATTTGTGTCATGGGCGGGAAAGTGATGGACTAGAGGTTATCGATGAACTCGCCTCGCGTGTGTCCAAGCTCACGGGAATTGTGAGAGGGAACCACGACGAGGCGGCGTGATTCTGCATGGGAGCAGCTATACGGCTGCCAGCTTGGTTGTCGGGAAGGCAACCAAAGACCGCAAGCAATCTGATCACAACGGGCGCATTGACTTCGGGCAGCTTGCTCATGCGTTCACTTCGAGGATTTCCTCCGTGATTGGCAGCGGGATTGGATCTCCCTGCTTGCGCAGCACAGCCAGATAGCCCTCAACCGCGTCACGCATAGTTGAGATGGCTTCTTTGCGGGAGGGGCCTTGTGCGATGCTCCCAGACAGCGTCGGGCGGCTCGCTGTGAGCCAGCCTTCCTCATCGGTGTCGAACAAAAGGTGATACTTCATGCGAGTCCAGGCAAGCTAGCCGGGTGAAAAAGTTTGGCAAACAATCCGTGTCCTCTACCCCATTCGGGAGGCGAAAAATGGCGCCACTTCATCGGATCAGTACACGCCCTCGACAATGGTCTTCTCCATCGCTCCGAACGGGCGCACATCAGCGACGCCGTCCCATGCGTATTGATCTCGCGGTTTGCGGCGCATGGCTTCGTCGCGCTCGAGGAATCTCGGCATGAAGAACTCCTTGGTCAGCGTGGTCAGCTCCACTCGGCCCCAGGCATCATACTCGACCGTGTTGGCGGTGTTGTTTGGATCCACGACGCGGAGCACGGCGCGCGGCTGCGGTGCGTAGTAGGCGATGGAGAAATTATCCTCGGGCTTCAAGGGCACGCTGGCGGCGAGGCCCATGAGCGTGTTGCCGTAGGTCGGATAGAAGCCGATGCGGTTCTCCAGCACCTCCTCGGTAATGAAGCGCACATACTGCGGCGTCATCGTCGTGCCGCCGCAGAAGCAGCCGCGAATGCCGGCGTCATAGAGATCGATCTTCTCGCCGATGGCCTCGAGCAGCTTCGGCGTGGTGAACATGCCCGCGACCTTCCGGTGCTTCAGAATCATCACCGCCTGATCGACCACGTGCTCCATGTACTGGCGCGCCACTTCGAACTGCTTGTTCCCGATCAGCTTCTTCACGAAGCGCGGATCGAGATCGATGAAGTAGCAAGAGCTGCCGCGATAATTTGCCAGATGCTCCACCGCGAGCCGCAGACGGCGCGGCCCCGTGGGCCCGACCATGATCCACGCCACACCCGGCGGGAAATGTTTGTCGTCCAGCTTGTGGCTGAACTCCTCATAATCGACCTTGTAATCATTCCAGCCGATGCGCTGCTTCGGCATCCCCGTGGTGCCGCCGGTCTCGAAGATGCTGTACGGCTTGCCCTTGAATGCCGCCGGCACCCACACATCGGGCTGCAGATCGCGCAGGAATTCGTCCTCGAAATGCGGGAACTTCGCGATGATGTCAGCGTAGCTGGTCACCTCCTTGCGCGCGTCGAAGTTTTTCGAGGCCCACTCAAGCCAAAACGGACAACCTGTCTCAGGCGAGAAATGCCAGTTGATGATTTCGCGCACGCGTTCGTCGAGCTGGGCTTGGGCTTCGTCAGGTGTCATGGGGAGGATGCGGGTTGCGGGATAAGGTCGGGGTTGAAAATACGAGCGGATGGAGCCGGGAGCCGCGATTAAAGACCTGAATCCCGCGATGGCAAGCGCCGGAGCGCAGTCCGGGCGGGGGTCCTTTTCGCGAAACGTCGAAACGTTCCCGCCGCAGGGATGCTTGCCGCAAATTCGTGCCGCGTGCCCGGCGTGGTGATGTGGGCGGCGCCGAGCGGGCGTCCGCGCCGACGCGCTGGCTGAGCTTTGCCTTTACTATGAGGAGCGCCCGTTCAGAATCGGTGTCATGCTCGAACTCGTCGGCGTCTCCCACCAGATCATGCGCAAGAAGCAGGAGCCTCTTGCCATTCTGAACCAAGTCAGTTTCTCCGCTCCATCGGGGCATCTCATGGCAATTCTCGGGCCCACTCTGGGTGGGAAAACGGCGCTGATCCGCGTGCTGTCCGGGCAAATCCGGCCCACACACGGCGCGATCGTTT
This sequence comes from Verrucomicrobiaceae bacterium, assembly GCA_031411695.1. Classification (GTDB taxonomy): domain Bacteria; phylum Verrucomicrobiota; class Verrucomicrobiia; order Verrucomicrobiales; family Verrucomicrobiaceae; genus JAIBCL01. Next base: position 2,636 of record JANOBO010000346.1, on the reverse strand, counting down.
GGCACGGCAAGGACATCGCCAGGAATCCCGTTCACCCCAACGAGGTCGGCTTGGTGCCGGCGGCGGATGATGTGCTCAATAACTTGCTGACCGTGCAGGAAAACATCGTGAGCGCCATGTTGCTGCGCGTGGCCGGTCTCGCCAAGCGAGATGCGGTGGACCGTGCCGCGCACATCATGGTGGTGACTGGCGTGGAAATGGTGTCCAGCCAGCGCGCGGGCACACTCACGATCCCCCAACGCCGCCGTCTGAAGCTGGCCGTCGCGCTGGTGACGAATCCCTCGATGGTCCTCTGCGACGAGTTCACCGACGACCTCGATGCGAAGTCGGAGCGCGAGCTGGCCGCGCTGCTGCAGGTGGTGGCGGCGGACAATCCCAAGCGTCTCGTGATAAACGCGACGCAAAACCTCTCCAACCTCGCAGCTTACAACACGGTGGTGTTGCTGAACGAGGGCAACGTCTGCTTCCACGGCCCTGCCCGCGCGCTGCCACATTATTTCAGCGTGAAACAGATGGAGGAGATTTACTCCCGCATGGCCAAGCGCCCGGCGAATCGGTGGGGCGAGTCTTGGGACAAGCATCGCGACACTTATTACAATGCGTTCAAGCTCGGCGCGGACACCGAGGCCCTGGCCGCAGCATCCGACGAAGATGATGCTGCACCATCCAGCACGTCGCGCGCGACGTCCGGCTCCACGATGGCGGAGGTCGGCCCGGCTGCGGTTGAGGCAAACGGCACTCCGCCCTTGCCATCCACGATCTCACAGACGCGCCATTTGCTACAGCGGAGGTGGACGGAGTTTCGGCGCGGCAAGTCTGACTGGCTGGCCCACGCGCTGATGCTGTTTGGTTTTCCGCTGGTGGCGTCGTTGTTCATGTGGCGGTGGAGAGAGCTGTTTTCAACCGGCGGCGGCGGTGCGGAGGCCACGGCATACGCGGCGTCGATGGCCATTTTCCTCCAGGTGCTGCTGGTGGTCTTGATGTCTGTGAGAAACGGCGCGCAGGAGATCGCGGCAGGGCGCGCCGCCTTCGAGCGCGAGCGCACAGGCGGGTTGCGGGCCTCTGCGTTCATGCTCGCAAAGCTGCTCTACCTCGCTCCGCTCGCTGTTGCCCAAGGCGCGTGGATGGCGTTGTTCGTGGACATGATGACCGGCGGCCTGCCGGGGCACGCCCTCGTGCGCCTCGGTCTGCTCGTCGCCACTGGCACGGTGTTCACGATTCTCTGCCTGGCGATCTCAGCGAACGTGTGTTCGAAGGATCGTGCTAGCGTGTGGGCGCTGCGACTGGTGGTGGCGCAAGTCCTGCTGTCCGGCGCGCTATTCGCATTGCCGGGATCCCTCGGCTCGTTTGTGCATCCGGTCATCACTGCCTACGCCGGATGGTCCGGAAGCCTGGATACGATCCACTCCGCCGATGTGCTTGCGGCATTCGACCGCCTGAACGGAACATGGCTCGCCAAGCCCGCCGCCGCCTTTGGCATCCTCGCAGCGCAAGCCATCGCGGGTCTCGCGCTTCTCGTCGTCGGCGTCACTCGCAGACGAGTCTGAGGAACTGCGGCAGTCACTTGGGTTCCGACCGTGACGCGGGCGTTTCGATCTTGTTGGGCACCCCGGGAGACGCCCACTGAAAGGCCTCCAGCCCCAGATCGATCACCTTCACGGCCACGCCCTTGATCGTGTCCGTCATGGGCGCGGTGCGGGTGTTCGTGCTCTTGGAGATGAATCCTTTCCTCAACGTGATCTTCGCAAGCTCCACCGGCTTCGTGATGATCTCCTTGCTCGCCCCGACCTTGAGTGAGTCAATCTCCACGCTGCCAAAGGCGCGTGCAGTGGCGTCACCCGTGTTTCGGTCCCGATTGATCTCGACCTGATAGACGACCAGGACGTTTTCCACCGGCCCCGAGCTTGTGTTCGTCAGCTTCAGCTTGCACTGCCAGTTGTCGGCTTTCCCATCGTAGCCTTCCGGCACGCCGGTCAGGCGATGCTCGCTCCCAGGAATCTTCTCCTTGGTCCAGCTCACACTGAATCTGTACTTTTCCGGCACCGCTCCCGTGAGGCCCGCCACCTCCTTTAACATCTGCTGCGGATGGGCCAGCAACCAATTCACCGCGTGCTTCTTGTCAGCGTCCGAGAGCCGGGCGTATGGCACCACATGTTCGACACCATCGGCAGTCTTGATCACCACGTTCGTGTTGTCAGCCCGCAGCAGCGTGGCCTGGGTCTTCCGCCCGTCGATGTCGGTGAACGTGCGTGAAACCTCGTCCACTGCGGACAATTCTGACGACGTGAAGGCGGAGACCAGTGAGCTGAGGAAAAGAATTTTCATGATGGGGCGACAACGCAAGTGTGATGACGATTTCGTGATCGAGTTTGAAAAATGAGCGCCCCATTGTCAATGCTCCAACGTCGGATACACCAGCGGCTGGTGACGAAGCAACGCCCGCCGCTGCGCGTGACGAGATCGAATCGAGCCATTTTTTTTGCGGCTAATTTCCGCTTGCTTACAAAAGGCAATCGCGCACTATAGCCGCCCTTCACGAGACCCATTCGTCTAGCGGTTAGGACACATCCCTTTCACGGATGCGACACGAGTTCGATTCTCGTATGGGTCGCCACCACCAACAGATTCGTTGGTGT